>CAIMWA010000304.1 GCA_903845045.1 uncultured delta proteobacterium
CCGACGCCGCCGGTCACCGCGATGCGCCCGGTGCCGAGGGAAGCCGTCGACGCCGCGCGGAGCCGCACCGCGCCGCCCGCGCCACCGCCGCCGCCGCCCATGCCGCAGCCGACGCCGCCGCACGCGGTCTGGCTGCCGTTGCTCCCGGCGCTGCCGCTCGACGAGATCGCTCCGGTGAGGGTGAGCGTCGCGCCGCGCATCAGCACGACGCCGCCGCCAGCACCGCCCGCGCCCGGGTTGCCGCCGTCCTCGTCGGCGCCGCCCTCGCCGCCGGCGCCGCCGAAGAACAGCGACGACGAGAGGTTCGCGATGCCCGCCGCCGAGCCCGCCGCGCCGCCCGGGATGGGGCACGACTCGGCGCAGGTGCCGCAGGTCACGGTGCTGTTGCTGCCCGCCCCGCCCGCCGCCGCGTGGCCGCCGCCGCCGCCGCCGGCGCTGTCCTGCCCCGCGCCGCCGCCGCCGCCGCCGTTGCCGTTGGCGACGATGGTGACGCCGCCGAGGCCCGGTGCGCCTTCGCCCTGGTACCCGCGCGCGCAGTGGTAGAGGCACCCGTGGTTGCGGCCTCGAAAGCCGCGCGCGTCCATGGACACGGTGCCCGTGACGGCGATGTCGCCGGTGGCGTCGACGGCGAGGATGCCGCCGCTGTTGCCGTCCCACGCGGGCGCCGTGAGCGTCGTCGACGCGGCCACGGTGACCGACGTGAACTCCGAGACCACCACCACCTGTGCGGCGCACGCCGAGTCCGTGCGGTACGCGTTGGCGAGGTTGCCGGTGAGCACCAGCGACGTGCCCGCGACGCTGGCGATGCGCGCGTACTCGTAGACGCCCGCGTTCGACGTGCAGATCGTCTGGTGCACGATGACCTCCTGGCCCGCCACGAAGGCGCCGACGACGTTCGACACGGTGATCACCGGCGTGCCCGCCACGGCGACGGCGCTCGCGCGCACGGTGCCCACGGTGGTCGTCCCCGACGTCGTCAGCGTGCCGCCGGAGCCGTTGCCGAAGCCGCAGCGCCCCGCGCTGCACGTCGAGCCCGACGGGCACACGGTGCCGCACGCGCCGCAGTTCGCGGCGTCGGTCTGCAGGTTCGCCTCGCAGCCGTTCACCGCCGAGCCGTCGCAGTTGCCGAAGTTCGTCGTGCACGCGCCGATGGCGCAGGCGCCGCCGGTGCACGCCGCCGCGGCGTTGGCGTAGCTGCAGCGCGTTCCGCACGCTCCGCAGTTGGTCGCGTCCGTCGCGAGCGCGGCCTCGCAGCCGTTGCCCGCCGCGCGGTCGCAGTCCGCGAAGCCGCTGCCGCAGACGTAGTTGCACGTCGACGCGCTGCACACCGCGCTCGCGTTGGCGCGCACCGGGCACGTGACGCCGCAGCCGCCGCAGTTCGCCGGGTCCGACGTGGTGTGCACGCACGCGCCGCTGCACGCCGAGAGGCCCGCCCCGCAGGTGGCCGTGCACACGCTCGCGACGCACGTCTGGCCGCTCGGGCAGACCCCGCCGCAGCGGCTGCAGTTGTTCGGGTCGCTGGTGAGGTCACGGCAGGTCCCGGTGCAGTTCGTGAGCCCCGACGCGCAGCTCACGTTGCACACGCCCGCGGAGCAGAGCTGCCCCGCGGCGCACGCGTGCGCGCAGCTCCCGCAGTTGAGCGGATCGGTCTGGAAATCGCGGCACGTGCCGCCGCAGCTCGTGAGCCCCGTGGGGCACGACAGCACGCACCCGCCGCTGCTGCACGCCTCGCCGGCGCCGCAGGAGCGCCCGCAGCTCCCGCAGTTCGCGCGGTCCGTCTGGAGGTCGCGGCACGACCCGCTGCAATTCGTCAGGCCCGCGCCGCACGACACCACGCACGCCCCGGCCGAGCACACCTGGCCCGCCGCGCAGACGTGCCCGCAGGTGCCGCAGTTCGCGAGGTCGCTCTGCAGGTCGCGGCACGACCCGCTGCAGTTCGTGAGCCCCGCGAGGCACGACACGACGCACGCCCCGGCCGAGCACACCTGCCCCGCCGCGCACGCGCGCCCGCACGCCCCGCAGTTCGCGCGATCGCTCTGCAGGTCGCGGCACGAGCCCGTGCAGTTGCTGAAGCCCGCGCCGCACGACACGACGCACGCCCCGGCCGAGCACACCTGCCCCGCCGCGCACGCCGTTCCGCACGCCCCGCAGTTCGCGCGGTCACCCTGGAGGTCGCGGCACGAGCCGGTGCAGTTCGTGAGGCCGCCGCCGCACGAGACCACGCACGCGCCGGCCGAGCACACCTGCCCCGCCGCGCACGCCGCGCCGCAGGACCCGCAGTTCGCGAGGTCCGTCTGCAGGTCGCGGCACGACCCGCCGCACGCCGTCTGTCCCGTCGCGCAGCTCACCGCGCACACGCCGGCGACGCACACCTGCCCCGACGCGCACGTGGTGCCGCAGGTGCCGCAGTTCAGCCGGTCGTTCTGGAGATCGCGGCACGCTCCGCCGCACACGTCCTGCCCCGACGGGCACGACACGACGCACGCGCCCGCCACGCACACCTGCCCCGACGCGCACGTGGTGCCGCAGGTGCCGCAGTTCGCGCGGTCCGTCTGCAGGTCGCGGCACGACCCGCTGCACGCCGCGAGGCCCGCGCCGCACGACGTCACGCACATGCTCCCGGAGCACACCTGGCCCGCCGCGCAGGCCGTTCCGCACGTGCCGCAGTTGGCCTGGTCGCCGGTGAGGTCGCGGCACGACCCGCCGCAGTTCGTCTGGCCCGACGGGCACGACACCTGGCACGCGCCGGCCACGCAGACCTGCCCCGACGCGCACGCGTTGGCGCAGGTCCCGCAGTTGCCGCGGTCGGTCTGCAGGTCGCGGCACGACCCGCCGCAGTCGACCTGCGCGCCGGGGCACGACACGACGCACGCGCCCATGGAGCACACCTGGCCGGCCGCGCACGTCGCGCCGCACGCGCCGCAGTTGAGCCGGTCCGTCTGCAGGTCGTGGCACGAGCCGGAGCAGTCCGTGGTGCCCGTCGCGCACGACGTCACGCACATGCCCGCGGAGCACACCTGGCCCGAGAGGCACACGGTGCCGCAGGTGCCGCAGTGCGCGCGGTCGGTCTGCAGGTCGCGGCACGAGCCGGCGCGTCCGAGAGCCCCGACGCGCACGAGAGCTGGCACGACCCGCCGGTGCACACCTGGCCCGACGGGCACGTCGTCCCGCACGCGCCGCAGTTGGCCCGGTCGTTCTGGAGGTCGCGGCACGAGCCGCTGCAGTTCGACTCGCCGGAGCCGCACGTCGTCACGCACATGCCCGCGGAGCACACCTGCCCCGCCGCGCACTCGGCCCCGCAGGCGCCGCAGTTGGCGCGGTCGGTCTGCAGGTCGCGGCACGAGCCGTTGCAGTTCGTCGCGCCGGTGCTGCACGTCACGACGCAGCTCCCGCGGTCGCACACGCGCCCCGCCGGGCACGTCGTTCCGCACGCCCCGCAGTTGCCGCGGTCCGTCTGCAGGTCGGTGCACATCAGCGGCCCCGTCGCCGCGTCGGGAGCGTCGCCGACGCCGCCGTCGCCGGGCAGCGCGCAGGGCGTGAGGCCCGGGGCGCACGCGGTGATGCAGCGCCGCCCGTCGCAGGTCTGGCCGGGCGCGCAGGCTCCACCGCAGCGGCCGCAGTTCGCGGGGTCGCGCGTCAGGTCGGCGCAGTACGGACCGGACGCGTTGCTGCACGTCGCGAAGAGCTCGGCGCAAGTCGAGCCGCACATGCCGTTGGAGCACACCTGCCCCGCGGGGCACGCGTGACCGCAGGCGCCGCAGTTCTGGAGGTCCGTGGCGGTGAGCACGCACGCCGTGACGCCGCCGTCGCTGCCAGGCACCGCACACGCCACCTGTCCGCCGGGACAGATGGGACGGCACGTTCCGCCGGCGCACGCCTCGGTGTCGTTGCAGCGGAGGCCGCACGCGCCGCAGTTGCCCGGGTCCGTGAGCACCGACACGCAGAGCGTCCCGCACAGCATCTGCGAGGGGCCGCAGCGCGACGCGTCGACGGTCGCATCCATGGCGTCCATCGCGGCGTCCATGGAGCCGTCGCGCGCGCCGCTGCCGTCGGCGCCGAGGTCGTTGGCGGCCGCCGCGTCGAGCGGCCCGCCGATCACCGACAGGCCGTCGGTACAGCCCGCGGCGAGCGCGGCGAGCAACGCGAAGCCCGCGGCGCGGACGAGTCGACGGGTGAGACGGCTTGCTTGCACGGACATGGTGCGCTCCTGCGGTCGCGCTTCGCGGGGGACCCCCTACGCGCGGACGACCGACCGCGGCATCAAGCACGAAGCCCGACGCCTTGTCATCGTGGTCAACGCACCCACACTGTGAGCGCGGGGTCCTCGACGCCGCGCAGGCTGCACGCGTGCACGAAGGAGCCGGGGTCGCCGGTGCACACCACGATGCCGTCGGTCAGGTGGTTGGTGATGATCCCGCCGGCGACGCCGCAGCGCGTGTCGACGAGCCCCGCGTGCCACGCGCAGGGCGAGGTGTTGCCCGTGGGGCGCGCGAACGCGAGGTCGTAGAAGGCCGTCGAGCACGCCACCGAGCTGGCGCCGGAGTCGATGGCGCAGGCAGGACGCCAGTAGAGCGTGACGTCGATGGAGCAGGCTCCGCCGATGCACTGCGTGGCCGTGCCGTGCGCGCGGTACGCGTCGGTCACGAGGGCGCGGATCGAGGCATCCGAAAGGCGCCACGGCGCGCCGGGGTCGGTGTACGCGCTGCCGACGGCGCCGGCGTTCCACCCGGGCACCATGGACGGCGTCGTGCCCGCCGGGAAGTTCATCACCTGCGTCCACCCGCCGCCGTCGACGCTCATGAGGCAGCGCACCGGCGTGGCCGCGCCGCCGACGCGAACGGTGTAGTTCCCGTCGGTGGAGGCGAGGTGCCGGTCGCGCAGGTCCTTGCAGCTCACGAGCGGCACGCACGCCGAGGCGGCGCACACCTCGTCGGAGGCGCAGGCGTGGCCGCACGCGCCGCAGTGGGCGTGGTCCGTCGCGAGGTCGGTCTCGCAGCCGTCGCCGGGCGCCGCGTCGCAGTCGCCGGTGCCCGCATCGCAGGCGAGCTGGCACGCACCCGACGCACACACGGCGGTGCCGCGCGGCCCCGACGCGCAAACTCGGTCGCACGATCCGCAGTGCGATGGGTCCGTCGAGAGGTTCGCCGGAAACGACCTGCATCCCCCGGGGCCCGTGGGGCACACCGTGAGCCCGATGCCGTCGGCCCAGCACCGCCCGTCGATGCATGGACCGCAGCACCGCACGCCGCACGCGCCGCAGTTCATGCCGTCCGTCGCGAGCACCGCCTCGCACGTCGCCGCCGGGTCGTGGTCGCAGTCGGCGCGTCCCGTGGCGCATCCGACGGGACCGTCGTCCGCCGGGAGAGGCGCATCGACGACCATCGGCGCGTCGGCGGCGTCCGGTGCATCGCGCGCGCGCGCCGCGTCGGGAGCGTCGAGAATCACCGGCGCATCGAGCATCACCGCCGCGTCGGGGACGTCGAGAACCACCAGCGCATCGACGGCGATTCCGACATCGGGCGCGTCCAGCACGACCGGCACGTCGACGACGTCGGGGCCCGCCGGCACATCGACGGCGTCGGCCGCCGCGGCGTCGGGCGACGCGGACTGCGACGTGCCGCTGCACGCGGCGAGCACGAGGACGACGGAGGCTGCGAGATGGCGCATGGACGGGTCTCCCGCGCGAAGCGATCGCGTGGCGGGGAGCGCGCGTCAAGCGTGCGAGGGCGGAAGCGCGGGCGGCGTCAGCGCTCCGTCGAAGTCTGCGCGGGCGGTCGTCCGGCCTCCTGCCACGCGCGCACGGCGGCCGGCGGGTGCACGAGCATGAGGATGTTGAGCGTGAGGTTGTCGCGCACGGCGAGGGCGAGGCCGATCTCCATGACGAGCACGAGCGCGACGCTCGCCTGCCACGCCACCCGCGACGCCACGAGGAACCCAAGCGACATCATGCCGATGTCGCTCATGGAGTTGAGGATGCTGTCGCCGACGTAGCCGAGCTCGATGGTCGCGGCGCGGTACCGCGCGAGCACGAACGGCGAGTTCTCGAGCATCTCCCACGCGCACTCGAGCATCGCCGCCGCGAGGTAGCGGAAGCGCAGCGGCGCACGCCGGGCCACGAGCCACGTCGCGCCGAAGAAGAGGAAGCCGTGGCAGAGGTGCGTGAACGAGTACGGGTCGGCGAGGCGCTGCGACTGCTCGCGGCTCCAGACGCTCCCCTCCCACAAGCCGAAGCGTCCGTCGGGGCCGAGCCACAGCCGCCCCATGGCGCGCTCGATGGACGCCGTGAGCGCCATGCACGCGACCACGAGCGCCGCGACGGGAGCGGCCCTGCGCAGCGCGGCGTTCACGCGGGGCGGCGGTGCGCGAGGTACCCCGCGAGCTTCGGCAGCGCCCGCAGCCGGTCGGCGAAGGCCGCGAGGCGGGGGTGCGCGGCGAGGATCTCGGGCCACGTCACGAGCAGCCGGTCGAGCACGTCGAACACCACGACGTCGGCGTAGGTCGGCGCTTCCGAGGCGAACCACGGGGCGTCGCCGAGGCGCCGGTCGAGCCGCGCGAGGTGCGTCGGGACGACCTCGGCGGCGAACTTCGCCCGGGCCGCGTCGTCGTTCCACGCCGGCGAGAAGCGGAGCTGGGCGTGCGGAACGCGGAGGTCGAGGGCCGTCTCCGCGGCGACGTCGGCCCGCAGCCGCTCGCGCTCGTCGCGCCCGTCGAGGCCGTGCACCCGCGCGAGGTGCCGCACGATGGCCATGGTCTGCGGGATCTCCGTGGCGACGCCGTCGACGCTCTCGGTGAGATACGGGAGCTGTCCCTGCGGCGCCGTCGCGCGGTGGGCGCCCCACTGGTCGTAGGTCAGCCCGACGTCCTCGAAGGGGACCGCGGCGAGGTTGAGCAGCAGGCGGATCGGCTCCGCGCGGCCGCGCACATCGAAATACGTGAGGGTGTACGTCGTGGTCATGGCGGCGCAGCATGCACGCCCGTGTCGCGGCCGCGCAACGGACGCCGTCGCAGCGCGTTGACAGCGGCCCCGCGCTGCACCCTAAGGTCTCGAGGTCATGGAACGTGCTGCCTTCGTGGCGCGCGGGCGCCTCGGGCTCGGGGCGGTGCTCGCCGCGCTCGCCTGCGATGCCGCGCCGGAGCCCGCCGAGCCCGTGGCCGCCGCCGACCTCTGCGCCCGCCTCGCGGCCGAGGTGTGCGCCGCGGACCTCGCGTGCTGCGGCGGCGGCGCGGGGGCGGCGGGCGGGAGCGCGTGCCTCGATGCGCAACGATCGGCCTGCGAGGTCGCCGTGGGCCGCGACGCGCGGGACCCTCGCCTCGGCTACGACCCTTCGGCGGGCGGAGCCCTCGTCGCCGCCGTGCGCGCGGCGGGCGGACAGTGCGGCGCCGTGGCACCGCCGGCAGCGGAGCTCGTTGCCCTCTTCGCGGGCACGGGCTCCGCGGGCGCGAGCTGCACGCCCTCGGACTCGACGGCGACGTCGTTGCAGACCGCGGCGCTCTCGTGCGCGAGAGGCGCCGCGTGCCGCCTCTACCTCCGGGCCGACGGCACGCCGAGCGGCGTCTGCGAGGCGCGCACCGACGACGCGTGCTCGCACCCGGCCGACTGCACGGCGGGGCGCTTCTGCGACGTGCCGGCGTCCTGGCGCCCGGGGAGCTGGGGTCGCTGCGTGCCCGTCCGCGCCGACGGTTGGGGCTGCACCGCGGACCTTCAGTGCGCGAGCCGGCGCTGCTCCGAGGCGGGCGTCTGCGTGCCGCGCACCGCGGGCTCGCTGTGCCTCGCCCAGAGCTACCCCGCGACGGTGCTCGCGAGCGCGCCGTCGGCGTCTCTCCGACTCGGCGAGTCGCTGCGCAGCGCCGCCGCGGACCAGAGCGGCCACGGCGCGGCGGGCGCCTACGCGGGACCGACGACGCACAGCCTCGCCGGCGCGCTGGCGTCCGACGACGACGGCGCCGTGCACCTCGACGGAGCGGGCGGCCGCGTCACGCTCCCGGCCCTCGCCGACCTCGCCGACGGCGGTCCGTTCTCGGTGGAGTGCTGGGCGCGCGCCGACGCCGCCGCGACCGCGCAACCGGTGCTCGAATTCGCCGCGGCCGCGGGCTCCGGGGTCAACGTCGCGACGGCGGCTCCGGGCACCGCGCTCGCCGCCGACTTCGTCGACCGCGGCGGGGCGTCGCATCGTCTCGCGTCGGAGGCGGCGACCTTCGACGCGCGGCGCTGGCACCACGTCGTGCTGACCTTCGACGGTGCCGCGGCGCGGCTCTTCGTCGACGGCGCCGCCGCGGGCATGACGGCGGTCTCCACGGCCATGCGCACCGGCGGCGAGCTGCGCGTGGGCTACCGACCGGCGAGCGGCATGACCGCGGCGGCGAGCTTCGCGGGCCAGTTCGACGAGCTCGCGGTGTATCCGCGGGCGCTCTCCGCGGCGAGCGTGCGGGCCCACTGGATCGCCGGTCGCGAGGGGCGCGTCGCGCAGCCGTATCCGCTCTTCCGGTGGCTGCCGTGAGGATCGTCGGCGTCGCGGCCGTCGTCGCAGCCTTGGTGGCGCGCGGCGGCGTGGTCCGGGCGCAGTCCCTCGGCGACGTCGCGGCGAGCCTCGGCACGTGCACCGCGGTGCCCATCCAAGGGCTCTCGAACCAGGTCCTCGACACGCTGCAATGCCTTCATCCCGGGTACCTCGTGGCCGTCGACGGCGGTCCGCAGGGGCGCGTGCACGCGAGCGGCGGCGGCGATGCCCCGGTGCACATGGTGCTGCGCCCCGACGCCCGGGACCGCCTCTACGCCCTCGCCGCGTCGTACGGCGACATCTACGTCAACGACACGTTCCGAAGCTCCGTGGACCAGTACCTCCTGCACATCGCGGGCGACCACGCGGGCTGCTACGGCGGCCCCGCGGGGCCCGGCAACGGGCGCCACGAGATGGGCGTCGCCGTCGACGTGAACAGCGGCGACGCCATCGCGTCGAACACCTCCGACGCGATCTGCTGCCGCCCCATGCCCAGCAGCGATCCGGTGCACTTCGAGTGCCGCGGGGACTGCGTCACGGGCAGCGGCGGCTACTCTGGCAACGGCGACGACCTCGCAGTGCGGCGCTGGGGCGTCGAGGCGTTCCAGCACCTCTGGAACATCAACAACCCCGGCGACCCCCTCGACGAGGACGGCGTCGCCGGTCCGCTTACGCAGTCCCGTATGTCGGCGAGCCCGGCAGGGGGGTTCCCGCACGGCGGCTGCGCTCCCGTGGTCGACGAGGACCACGACGGGTCGCCGCAGGGCACCGACTGCGACGACCACGATCCGCGCCGCGCGCCGGGGCTTCCCGAGCTCTGCGACGGCATCGACGATGACTGCAACGGGCTCGTGGACGACCGGGTGACCCGCGCGTGCGGCGTCGCGGTGGGCGTGTGCCGCCGGGGCGTCGAGACGTGCGCCGCCGGGGTGTGGGGCGCCTGCGCGGGGGACGTCGCGCCGACGCCGGAGACCTGCAACGGCCTCGACGACGACTGCGATGGCGTGACCGACGACGGCGACGTGTGCGCCCGCGAGGAGGCGGCGTGGTCCGGCGCATCCGAGGGCGGCAGCACCGACGTCGACGGCGACCGGCGCGCGGACGCGTGCGCCCGCACCGCCGAGGGATTTCGCTGCTTGCTGGCCTCGGGTCACGGCTTCGCGCGCACCGTCACGGGCCCCGCGCTCGGCGACGCCGAGGGCTTCGGCACGGTGTCGGCCGCCGCGGCGCTGCGCATGGGCGACGTCACCGGCGACGGACGCGCGGACCTCTGCGCGCCGGTCGGGAGCGCCTTCGCGTGCTGGAGGGCCACGGCCACGGGCCTCGACGCGCCGCTGCCCGGCCCGACGGTGCCAGCGGGCATGACCGAGGTGTTCCTCGCCGACGTCGACGGCGACGGACGCGACGACCTCTGCGCGCGGGGCGCTGCGGGCCTCGCGTGCCACCGCGCGACGGACGCGGGCTTCGTCGCGCTTCGCATCCTCGACGCGCTCGGCGACGCGCAGGGCTTCGGCGCCCTCGCGCGGCACGGCTCGATCCGCATGGGCGACGTCACCGGCGACGGCCGCGCCGACGCGTGCGCCCGCACCGCCGCGGGCGTTCGCTGCTGGCCCGCGGTGGACGGCGGCTTCGGCGAACCCCTCGAGGGTCCGCGCTGGAGCGACGCTGCGGGCTTCGCAATCCTCGCCCACGGCAGCACGCTGCGCCTCGCCGACGTCGACGGCGACGGCCGCGCCGAGGTCTGCGCGCGCACCCCGGCCGGCTTCGCGTGCCACGCCGTGACCGCCGACGGACCGGGCCCGGCGATGAGGGGTCCTGCGCTCGCCGACGCCGACGGCTGGGGCGACGCGACGGGCGACGGCACGCTTCGCCTCGGCGACGTCGACGGCGACGGGGCCCTCGACCTCTGCGGCGCCGCCCGCGCGTCGCTGCGCTGCTGGGTCTGGACCGGCGAGGGCTTCGACCGCGAGCTCGTGGGTCCCGCGCTCCCGGCGTCCGAGGGCTGGGACGCGACGCGGCTCCGATCGCTGCGCCTCGCGGACGTCACCGGCGACGGCCGCGCGGACGTGTGTGCGCTGGGCCGCGACGGGCTGCGCTGCTGGGAGTCCGACGGCCACGGCTTCGACCACCTCTGGCCCGTCGCGGTGTGGGGCGACGCCGACGATGCGTCTGCGGTGCTCCGCGCGGCGTCGTTCCGCGTTGCCGGGGGCGGACGCAGGCCCGTCGCGGCGGTCCCAGGCGGCTGCGCGTGCCGCGTTCCGACGCGCGCGCCGGGTCCATCCACGATGCTGGCCCTCGCCCTCGCAGGGGCGCTCGCGAGGGTGCGCCGACGGCCCCGATCGCGGTAGCGTGCGCGCCCCATGCGCGTCGTCGTCACCGCCCTCACGCTGCTGCTCGCCCGCGCGAGCTGCTCGTCCAACGCCCACCCCGTGACCGCCCCGGCGGGAGAGACCGCCACCGGCGAGGTCGAGGTCTCGACGGCCCGCGACGGCGGCGCGCGACGCCCGCGGGAGATCGCCGCGCGGCACCTGCTGGTGATGTATCAGGGCAGCGACAGCGCTCCGGCGTCCATCACGCGCACGCGCCAGGGCGCCCTCTCCCGGGCGCAAGACGCCCTGCGCCGCGCCCGCGCCGGCGAGGACTTCGCGGCCCTCGTTTCCGAGTACTCCGACGAGCCCGGCGCCGCCGAACGCGGGGGCTCCCTCGGCCGCTTCGGCCACGGACGCATGGTGCGCGCCTTCGAGGACGCCGCCTTCGACCTCGAGGTGGGCCAGCTCTCGGACATCGTCGAGACGCCCTTCGGCTTTCACGTCATCAAGCGCACCGAGTAGACGCCGTGGCCCTCCGCAAGATCGCCCAGATCGGGCACCCCGTGCTCCGCACCCCGTCCCGCGAGGTGTCCCTCGAAGAGCTCCGGAGCGACGCGTTCCAGCGCCTGCTCGACGACCTCGTGGACACCATGCGCGACGCCAACGGCGCGGGCATCGCCGCCCCGCAGGTCTACGAGCCCGTGCGCGCGTGCGTCATCGAGGTGAAGAGCAACCCGCGGTACCCGTACAAGCCCGACGTGCCGCTCACGATCCTCGTGAACCCGGTGCTCGAGCTGCGCGGCGAGGAGCGCTTCGACAACTACGAAGGCTGCCTCTCGGTGCCCGGCTTTCGCGGCGTCGTGTCGCGCGCCACGGAGGTTCGCCTCACGGCCCTGGACCGCGACGGCAACGCCATCGACCGCGTGGTGCGCGGCCTCACCGCCGGCACGTTCCAGCACGAGATCGACCACCTCGACGGCGTGCTCTACGTCGACCGCGTCACCGACCCGCGCACCTTCACCACCTGGACCGAATTCGAGCGGCACCACCAGGCCGCCTTCGTCGAGCGGGCCAAGGCCCTCGTCGCCCGCTTCGGGTCCTGACGTTCGCCTGCGGCGCCGACGTCGCTGCGCACCTCGCGGTCGTCGCTGCGCACCGTTCGTACACTTCGCCGTGCGTCGTGCCTTCGGGCTGCGCTGATTCTCGCGCGTGGCGCGCCCGTTGCGATAGCCTGCGGGGATCGCTGGTCACTCTGGCCCCAGCGAACGCTTCAGGAGGTGCTTGATGAGAAGGTCTGTGGTTCTTTGGGGATCGGCGGCGCTGCTGTCGATCGCGGCGGGCTGTTCGCCGGACACTCCCGCGCCTCCCGCTGCCGACAGCGGCGCGGTGGACGGTGCGGTGACGGACCGTCCGGCCACCGGCGACACGCCCGTGGTGACGGACACCCCCGCGGTGACCGACACGCCCGCCACGACGGACACGCCGTCCGCCATGGACGCGCCGGCGACGGACGGGTCGACGATGGACGCCCCGGCGACGGACACCCCGGCGACCGGCGACGGCGCCGTCGACGGCGGAGCCACCGACGTGCCTCCCGCGGACGTTCCCCCGACGTGCGGTGACGCCGGCGTCGCGTGCGGCGGCCGCTGCGTCAACACCGCCGAGGACCCGCTGAACTGCGGCACCTGCGGCACCGTGTGCACCCTCGCCAACGCGACCGCGGGCTGCGGCGCCGGCGCGTGCACGATCCAGATGTGCAACGCGGGCTACGCCGACTGCGACGGCATGGCCGCCAACGGCTGCGAGACGAACCTCAACACCGCCGCCGCGAACTGCGGGAGCTGCGGCCACGGCTGCACCGCCGCCAACGCCACCGCGGCGTGCACCGGCGGGGTCTGCGGCATCGGCACCTGCAACGCCGGCTACGGCGACTGCAACGACAACGCCTCGGACGGCTGCGAGGCGAACCTGAACACCACCGTTGCGACCTGCGGGTCGTGCACGGCGGTGTGCAACATCCCCAACGGCACCGAGGCGTGCACCGCCGGCGCGTGCTCCGTGGGCGCCTGCAACGACGGCTTCGCGAACTGCGACGGCATGGCCGCCAACGGCTGCGAGACCACCCTCGGCACCAACGCCAACTGCGGCGGCTGCGGCATGGCCTGCGGCGCCGGCACCCGCTGCTCCATGGGCACCTGCGTGAGCACGTGCACCGGCGGCACGACGTTCTGCACCGTGGCGAACATCTGCACGAACCTCGCGAGCGACGTGAGCAACTGCGGCACCTGCGACCACGCCTGCCCGACGCCGGCGAACGGCACGGCGACGTGCACCACGGGCACCTGCGGCCTCGTGTGCAACGCGGGCTTCGCCGACTGCGACGGCATGGCCGCCAACGGCTGCGAGGTGAACCTCAACACCAGCGCGACGAACTGCAGCAGCTGCGGCAACGTGTGCGCGCTGCCCAACGCGACGCAGGCGTGCAGCGCCGGCGCGTGCAGCGTCGGGGCCTGCAACACCGGCTACGCCGACTGCAACTCGCAGGCGTCGGACGGCTGCGAGACGAACCTCAACACCACCGTCACCGCCTGCGGCGCGTGCGGCACGGCGTGCAGCATTCCCCACGCCACGGCGTCGTGCGCCGCGGGCGTCTGCGGCATCGGCACCTGCGACGCCGGCTGGGCCAACTGCGACGGCATGGTCGCCAACGGCTGCGAGACGGCGACGACGACGAACACCAACTGCGGCGCCTGCGGCACCGCCTGCGGGGCTGGCACGCACTGCGGCGGCGCGGCGGGCAGCTCGAGCTGCGTGAGCTCGTGCCCGTCGGGCTCGAACTTCTGCGCGGCGACCAGCGTGTGCGCGAGCTTCCAGACCGACACGGCCAACTGCGGCATGTGCGGCACCGTCTGCTACGGCGTGTCGAACGCCGTCGCCGCGTGCAGCACCGGCAACTGCGGCTTCACCTGCAACGCCGGCTTCGGCGACTGCGACACCAACGCGGCCAACGGCTGCGAGGCGAACCTCGGCACGAGCCTCGCGAACTGCGGCAGCTGCGGCCACGCGTGCAGCCTCGCGAACGCCACCGCGGCGTGCACCACCGGCGTCTGCACCATCGCGACCTGCAACCCGGGCTACCGCGACTGCAACGGCAACCCGGCCGACGGCTGCGAGGTCAACACGCTCACCACCGCCGGCTCCTGCGGCACGTGCACGAACGTCTGCAGCGTGACCAACGCGACGGCGGCGTGCACGGGCGGGTCCTGCGCCGTGGGCACGTGCAACACGGGCTTCGGGGACTGCAACCACAACGCGACGGACGGCTGCGAGGCCCCGCTCACCACGGCGACGAACTGCGGAAGCTGCGGCAACGCGTGCGCCGCGGGCACGTACTGCAACGCGGGCGCGTGCGTCAGCGTCTGCCCGGCGCCGACCACGTACTGCGCCGGCTCCGGCACCTGCGCCAACCTGCAGACCAGCGTGAACAACTGCGGCGCCTGCGGCACGCGCTGCACGTACACCAACGCCAGCGCGACCTGCACCGCGGGCGCCTGCGGCCTCGGCACGTGCACCCAGGGCTTCGGCAACTGCGACGGCAACGCGACCAACGGTTGCGAGACGAACCTCCGAAACAGCAACGCGAACTGCGGCGCCTGCGGGCACGTGTGCCCCGGACGCCAGCAGTGCTTCGGCGGCAACTGCTTCTGATCCACCCCCCGCGCCGCGACGGTCCGGCCTGAGCGCCGGGCCGCGCGGACCCTCTCCCGCTCCTTCCATCGCCCTCTCGCCGACGTCGACGCGGACTGCGTGCCGCGCTCGGACACCGGTCACGCGCGTGCAAATCGCGGGTGGTGTTCGGCCGTGCGGCGGAGGTAGCGTCGTCCCTTCGCGGTCCAGGCGGGTCCTGGCGCGTGAGGAGGTTCGGATGAGAAGGAATGCTTTCCTTTGGGGATCGGGAATGTTGAGCCTGCTCGTCGCGGGCTGCGGGAACGAGCTGCCCATCCTGGGCGGCGACGCCGGGACCGCGGACGTGGCGGCGGACGTGGCGACGACGGACCGCGGCGCGACGGACGTTCCCGTCGCCGGTGACACGGGCACGACGGACTCCGGCGCCATGGACGCGACGCCGGCCGACGGCGGCGGCATGGACGCGACGCCCACCGACGGCGGCGACATGGATGCCGTGACCCCCGACGGCCCGACGAACGACGGCGCCACCGCAGACGGTGCGACGGGCGATGGCACGGCGGTGGATGTTCCGCCGGCGGACGTTCCGTTGTCGTGCGGCGACGCGGGCACGGCGTGCAGCGGCGTGTGCGTGAACACCGCGACGGACCCGATGAACTGCGGCGCGTGCGGCACCGCGTGCACCCTCGCCAACGCCACCGCGGGCTGTAGCGCCGGCGCGTGCACGATCCAGATGTGCGCGTCGGGCTTCGCCGACTGCGACGGCATGGCGGCCAACGGCTGCGAGACGAACCTCAACAGCAGCGCTGCGAACTGCGGCGCCTGCGGCCACGGCTGCACGGCGACGAACGCCACCGCGGCGTGCACCGGCGGCGTCTGCGGCATCGGCACCTGCAACACGGGCTACGGCGACTGCAACGACAACGCGGCCGACGGCTGCGAGGTGAACCTCGCCACCACCGTCGCGTCGTGCGGCGCGTGCACGACGGCGTGCAACATTCCCACCGGCACCGAGGCGTGCACCGCCGGGGCGTGCGCCGTGGGCGCGTGCAACACGGGCTTCGCGAACTGCGACGGCGCGGCCGCCAACGGCTGCGAGACCACCCTCGGCACCAACACCAACTGTGGCGGCTGCGGCATGGGCTGCGCCGCGGGCACGCACTGCTCGAGCGGCACCTGCGTGAGCTCGTGCCCGACGGGCACGACGTTCTGCGCGACGTCGCTGATCTGCACCAACGTGCAGGCCGACGTGAGCAACTGCGGCACCTGCGACCACGCCTGCCCGACGCCGAACAACGGCACCGCGACGTGCACCACGGGCACCTGCGGCCTGGTGTGCAACGCCGGCTTCGCCGACTGCGACGGCAGCGCTGCGAACGGCTGCGAGGTGAACCTCAACACCAGCGCCGGGAACTGCAACGCGTGCGGCAACGTCTGCTCGCTCCCGCACACCACCGCGGCGTGCAGCGCGGGGTCGTGCACCGTCGCGACCTGCGCCACGGGCTACGCCGACTGCAACTCCACGGCGGCGGACGGCTGCGAGACGAACCTCAACACCACCGTCACGGCCTGCGGGGCGTGCGGCACCGCGTGCTCCATTCCGCACGCCACGGCGGCGTGCACGGCGGGCGCGTGCGGCATCGCGGCGTGCGACGCGGGCTGGGCCAACTGCGACGGCAGCGTCGCCAACGGCTGCGAGACGTCGACGACGACGAACACCAACTGCGGCACCTGCGGAACGACCTGCGCCGCGGGCACGCACTGCGCCGGCGCGGCGGGCAGCTCGAGCTGCGTGAGCTCGTGCCCGTCGGGCACCACGTACTGCGCCGCGAGCGGCGTGTGCGCGAACTTCCAGAGCGACACCGCGAACTGCGGCATGTGCGGCACCGTGTGCCTGCCCGTGTCGAACGCCGTGGCGGTGTGCAACAGCGGCGCGTGCGCGTTCAACTGCAACGCCGGCTACGCCGACTGCAACGGCAACGCCGCCGACGGCTGCGAGGCGAACCTCGGCTCGAGCACCACCAACTGCGGGAGCTGCGGCACCGCGTGCACCCTCGCCAACGCGCGCGCGGCGTGCAGCAGCGGCGGCTGCACCATCGCGGCGTGCAACGCGGGCTTCGCCGACTGCAACGGCAACCCGGCGGACGGCTGCGAGGTCGACCTCACCACCACCACGTCGGCGTGCGGCACCTGCTCGAACATCTGCAACGTTCCGCACAGCACGCCGTCGTGCGCGGGCGGCACCTGCGGCATCGCGGCGTGCGCGACGGGCTACGGCAACTGCGACGCCATCTACTCCAACGGCTGCGAGGCCGCGCTCAACACCGACGCCAACTGCGGCGCCTGCGGCACGGCGTGCGCCGCGGGTACGTTCTGCTCCGGCGGCACGTGCGTCAGCTCCTGCGGAGCGTCGACGATGTACTGCCCCGCGCAGGTCGCGTGCTTCAACCTCGCGTCCGACGTGAACCACTGCGGGTCGTGCACGACGGCGTGCTCCATTCCGCCGAACGCGGCGGCGACCTGTACGAGCAGCACCTGCGGCTTCGCGTGCAACACCTCGTACGCCGACTGCGACTCGAACGCGTCGAACGGCTGCGAGACGAACGTCGGCACGAGCACGACGAACTGCGGTGCGTGCGGCACGGCCTGCACCCTCGCCAACGCGCTGAACACCTGCACCACGGGCACGTGCACCATCGGGTCGTGCAACGCGGGCTACGGCAACTGCGACGGCACCACGTCGAACGGCTGCGAGGTGAACCTCAACACCTCGGTGACGAACTGCGGCGGCTGCGGCACGACCTGCTCCCTCGCCAACGCGACGTCGAACTGCGGCGGCGGCACCTGCGGCATCGCGAGCTGCAACGCCGGCTGGGGCAACTGCGACGGCACCGTGTCGAACGGCTGCGAGCGCGCGCTCAACACGAACAACAACTGCGGCGCGTGCGGCAACGTCTGCGGCGCTGGAACGGTCTGCTCCGGCGGAACCTGCGTGAGCTCGTGTCCCGCGGGCACGACGTACTGCGCGGCGACGGGCAACTGCGTGAACCTCGCCTCGGACCCGAACAACTGCTCGGGCTGCGGCGTGATCTGCGCGACGTACCCGCACACCACGCGCACCTGCGCGAGCAGCTCGTGCGCATGGACCTGCACCGGCGGCTGGTCGAACTGCGATGGCAACATCGCCAACGGCTGCGAGACCAACATCACCGGCAGCGCGACCAACTGCGGCGCGTGCGGCACCGTGTGCAACCTCGCCAACGCGACGCCGTACTGCGCCGCCGGCACCTGCGCCATCGCGACGTGCAACAACAACTACGCCAATTGCGACGGCGTGGCCTCGAACGGCTGCGAGGTGAACCTCAGCACCAGCACCGCGAACTGCGGCACCTGCGGGCGCGCCTGCCGCGCGGGTCAGACCTGCACCCGCGGCGCCTGCAACTGATCCCCCCCGCCTGACGGTGGACCGGGTGCCAGCGCGCCCGGTCCGCTCTCCCCTCTCGAAGCCTATCACTTCTACACATCTACGAGCTCCCGGTGGGGAGGATCATTTCCCCACTCTTCCCGACGAAACGGCTCGCATCGCCCACGCCCGGCGGACGAGCAGCCGGGCTCTGCCCTGTCGGGATCGTGCCGGCCGCG
>CAIMWA010000305.1 GCA_903845045.1 uncultured delta proteobacterium
ATGCTAGCGTCCGTCGGGCGGTCCAGGTCGGTGGCTGCTGCGACCCCATGAAGTCCTGTCCCAAGTGCAACAGCCAGTACGACGACAACGTCGTGTTCTGCACGAGGGACGGATCACCGCTGAAATCAGCGGCGACCGCCACGCTGCGAACGCCCGGTCTCACCCTGGGCGCAGGGCGCGGCTCGGCCCTCGGCGCCGCCCCGCTGCGTGCCCCGGGCGTCACCCGCGGTGGCGCGGCGCTCGCGGTGGCCCCTCCCCCGGTGGACCTCGGAGACCCGACGCCAGCCGACGGACTCACCCGTGAAGTGGCGATTCCGCCGCCCGACGACGTGGTGCCTGGCAGCGAGCAGGACCCCTACGCCGACAGCCCCACGGTGGCCGTGACCGCGCCGCCGGTGATGGTGTCGCGTCCGCCCGACGGGCCTGCGCGAACGGAGCGCGCCCCGCAGCGCCCGCGTCCCATGCCGACCACCGGAGAGATCGCCGACACCGCGCCTCCAGGCGACGAAACGCCGGTGCGCGGAACGGCGGGCGCGCCTGCGACGAACCCGGGCGGGAGCGAAGACGAGGAGTACCAGGAGCCAGACCTGAGCGGGCAGGTCGTCGCCGAGCGCTACCGTGTGATCCGCCGCCTCGGCGAGGGCGGCATGGGCGTGGTGTACCAGGCCGTCGACGAGCGCCTCGAGAAGTCCGTGGCGATCAAGGTCCTCAAGGAGGACTTCTCGAAGCGCCAGGACGTCGTCGCGCGCTTCACGCAGGAGGCCAAGAGCGCCGCGCGCATCAAGCACGAGAACGTGCTCGACGTGACGGACTACGGCAAGACCCGCGACGGCCGGTACTACATCGCGATGGAGATGCTCGTCGGCACGGACCTCGCGGACGTGCTCCAGCGTGGCGAGGAGGTCAGCGTCGAGCGCGCCGTGGACATCGGCGTGCAGATCTGCCGCGCCCTCGCGGCCGCGCACGCCCTCGGCGTGGTGCACCGCGACATGAAGCCCGAGAACGTCTTCCTGCTGCGCACCAGCGACGGCCGGGAGAACGTGAAGATCGTCGACTTCGGCATCGCGCAGATGAAGGACCCCGCGGGCGAGAACACCCGCAAGCTCACGCGCACCGGCATGATCTTCGGAACGCCCGAGTACATGTCACCGGAGCAGGCCTCGGGGAAGCAGACCGACAACCGCGTCGACGTCTACGCGACGGGCGTGATCCTCTACGAGATGTTCGCGGGGCGCGTGCCGTTCCAGGGCGACACGTTCATGGGCGTGCTCACGCAGCACATGTTCGAGCCGCCGCCGTCCATCGTCGAGGTGAACCCGGCGACGACGATCAGCGCGCCGATGGCCGCGGTGATCCAGAAGGCGCTCTCGAAGGACCCGAACCAGCGCTACGCGTCGATGACCGAGTTCAGCGACGACCTCATGCGCGTGCGCCAGGGCCTCATGCCGTTGGCGGCCGGCGAGGTCGCCACGCCGCTGCTGCGCGGTGCGACGCCGGCCCCCGCGGCCGTGCGCACCGAGGGCGTCGTTCCCGTCGGGACGCGGGAGATGTCGGCGGTGCCGCGTCGCTCGTCGGCTCCGCTCGTCGCTGCAGCGCTGCTCTTCGTGGTCGGCGCCGTGGCCCTCGTGTACGCGCTGCAGACGGCCCCCGCGTCGCACCCGCCGCTCGTTCCGACGCCGACGCCGGTCCGCGCGCCGGTCGTCGTTACGACGCCGACGCCGACGCCGACGCCGACGCCGGCTCCGACACCCGCGCCGGTGCCCGTGCCTGCGGTCCACGTGCCTCCGCCGGCGGTGCCGGCGAGGGTGTCCCTCGAGGTCGTGACGTCGCCCGCCGGGGCGCGCGTGCAGATCGAGGCGGCGTCGGGGAGCGGCGCTCCCGTCGAGTGCACGACGCCCTGCCGCGAAGAGGTCGCGTCCGGTGTGCCGCTTCGCATCACGGCGACGCGCGGACAGCGCCGGGGCATGGTCCTCGTGACGCCGACGGCGTCGACGGGGAGCATCACGGTTGCGCTCGAGGGCGGCCGTGGGCAGCGTCCTCCCACGGCGCCGCGTGGAGCGCCCCGCGGCGCTCCTGGCGACTCGCACGCAGCTCCATGCGGGCCCAGCACCATCTCCGCAGACGGGCTGCTGGTGCCGTGCTTTCGTCAACCGAACGGATCTTGAGGCGCAAGCGGCGATGACCAACGCGGCGACGACGGCGGAGGAGGTCTTTCCGCGGCGTTTCGGGCGCTACCTGCTGCTTCGACGGCTGGCGAGCGGCGGGATGGCGGAGCTGTACCTCGCGCTGCATCGCTCCCTCGCGAACTTCGAGCGGCTCGTGGTCATCAAGCGCATCCTCCCGGCGCTCGGGCAGGACCAGGCGTTCATCACGATGCTGCTCCAAGAGGCGCGCATCGCGGCGACGTTCTCGCACCCGAACGTGGTCACCACCTTCGACGTCGGCCAGGCCGACGGCGAGTACTTCATCGCCATGGAGCACATCCACGGCGAGGACCTGCGGTCCATCGTGCGCGCGATGAAGCCCAAGGGCGTGAAGGAGTTACCCCTCGAGCACGCGGTCTCCATCGGCGTCGGCGCCGCCGCGGGCCTCGCCTACGCCCACGAGAAGAAGGACCTGCACGGCAACCCCCTCGCCGTCGTGCACCGCGACATCTCGCCGCAGAACCTCCTCGTCACCTTCACCGGCGACGTGAAGGTCGTGGACTTCGGCATCGCCAAGGCGCGCCTCGCATTCCATGGCGACGAGGCCGAGTCGGGCGTGGTGCCGGTGGGCGGCGACACCGGCGCGGGCAAGGTGAAGGGCAAGCTCCCTTACATGTCGCCGGAGCAGGCGCGCGGCGACGACCTCGACGCCCGCAGCGACATCTTCTCCCTCGGCATCATCCTCTTCGAGCTGTTCACCGGCCGCCGGCTCTTCCGCGGGGCCAACGACGCCGAGACGCGCAAGATGATCCTCGACGGTGCGTACCCGCCGGCGTCGAAGGTGAACGCGCGGGTCTCGCCGCGGCTCGCCGGAGTGATCTCCAAGGCGCTGGCCTTCGACCGCGAGGACCGCTACGCGACCGCCCGGGAGCTGCAGACGGACCTCCTGGCGGTCATCCACGACGAGCGCATCCCGGTGTCGTCGGTGGCCTTCGGCGAGTGGATGCACGGGCTCTTCGGCGACCGCCTCGCGTCGCTCGAAGAGGCCCTCGCGCAGGGCAAGCAGCTCGCCGATTCGCTTCCGCCGGACGACCTCGAGACCGGCGACGAGCCGTCGGTGCGGTCGGCCTCGCGGGGCCGCTCGGAGCCTGCGCCTTCGCTGCCGGAGCTCGTGCGCGCGCCAGCGCCGACGGTGTCGCGGCTCACGGTGCTGCTCCTCGCCATCATCGCGGTGCTGCTGGTCTTCGCCATCGTGCTCGCGCTGCGTCCGCCGCGCGCGACGGTGCTCGCTCCCCCGCCGCCGGTGGCGGTGGTGCGCCCGCCGCCGCAGCTTCCGCCCGTCGCCACGGTCGCGCCGACGCCCTCGCCGCCGCCGGAGACGGTGGTCGCCGCCGAGGCTGCGCCGGAGACTCCCCCGCCCGACGAAGAGAGCGTCGCGCCGGTGCGGGGACGCCACGCTCACGTCCGCCGTGGGGCGAACGTCGAGGCTCCTTCCGCCGGGGGTGCGCCGGGACGCCTCACGCTGGGCTCGAACCCGTGGTGCGCGGTGACCGTCGACGGCGTCGCCCGCGGTCAGACGCCGGTGGTGGGGCTCACACTGCCGCCGGGGTCGCACCGCGTGGTGTGCGTCAACCCGACGCGCGGTACGCAGGTGCGAACGGTGACGGTCCCCTCGGGCGAGCTCGTGCGCCTGCGCATCGAATTTCCCTGAGCGCGCCGGCTTTCCGATGAGCGAGACCGAGCCCGCCGCCGTCCCGAACTCCGAGCCCTCACGGCTGCGCGCGGCGTGGTCGGGATGGCCCGGGCGCGTGCTTCGTCTCGGCGTCGCCGCGTTGCCGCTGTACTGGTTGTTCCATCGCCTCGCGTGGCGAGACGTCGCGCGCCAGGCCGCCGCCGTGGGACCGCTGGGCCTCGCCCTCGCCTTCGCGTCGATCTTCTCGTCGGTGGCCGTGGGCGCGGTGCGCTGGCGGTTGATGCTGCGCGCCTACGGCGCGACGACGATGCCGCCGCTCTCGACGCTCATGCGCCACAACCTCGTCGGCCTCTGGTTCAACCTGCTCCCGAGCGGCGTAGCCGGCGACGCCGTGCGCGGGGTGCGCGTGCGCCACACCGTGGGCAGCCTCGCGACGTCGTACACGGTGCTCTTCGTCGAGCGCGTCACGGGGCTGCTGGGGCTCTGTCTCATCGCCGCGGCGTCGATGGCGTCGCCGGTGGCGATCCAGAGCAGCGCGGTGTCCGTGACGCTCGCGCTCGGGCTCGCGGGCGCCATGGGGCTGAGCCTCTCGATGCTGCTCGTGCCGTACCTCGTGGCGCGGCAGCCGGGGCTGCGGTCCTTCGTCGAGCGCGTGCCCGTGCTCGGCGCGGTGGTGATGAAGGTCCCGCCGGCGCGCTCGCTGGGTGGACCGATCGCGGCGGTGGGCCTCTCGGTGCTCACCCAGGGCGCGCTGGTGCTCGCGACGTACTTCCTCATGCGACCGCTGTCCGAAGCGGCGACCTTCGGCGTGTGCACGCGGGTCATGCCGGCGATCATCCTGGTGACGTACATCCCGCTGACGCCGGGCGGATTGGGCCAGCGCGAGGCGGCGTTCACGGGGCTCTTCGGCCTCGCGGGCGTGCCGGCGGCGGTGGCCGTGGCGGCGTCGCTGCTCTTCTTCGCGGAGCTCGTGGCGGTGTCGGTGCTGGGCGGCGTGTGCCTCGCGGCGGAGCGCCTCGCCGAGGCCCGCGGGCATCGCTGGGACGACTGAGCGCCGGCGCTACGCGCGGTACGGCGCGAGCACCCGCGACAGCTCGCGGATGAAGTGCGCGGGGTGCTCGCGGTGCATGAAGTGCCCGCCGGGCATCACGACGATCTCGTAGCCGGCGGTGTAGCGCGACCGCGCGCGCTCGTAGGCCTCGGGCGCGACGACGTCGGTGGTGCCGGCGAAGGCGACGGAGGGCACCTTGATCCTGCCGCGGTGCGACTTCGGAGGACGCACGCCGAGCGCGCGGTAGTAGCCGAGCACGGCCTCGAGGCAGCCGGGCTCGCGAAGGGCGCGCTTCACGGCGTCGGTCTCGCCCGCGGGAACGTTCCACCCCGGCGACCAGCGCGCGACGAGCTCGTCGATGTGCGCGAAGCCTCCCGCGCGGATCGTCGCGGCGGCGCCGGCGCGGCTCAGCGTGAAGAAGTGACGCACGGCCCAGAGCAGCCTCGGCGTGGGCACCGCCGACGCGGGGTGCGGGATCGCGACGGTCACGAGCAGCCGCACGTGCGACGGCCCCAGCGACGCAGCCGCGAACGCAGCGCCGGCGCCGAAATCGTGGCCCACGACGATGGCGCTCTCCTCGCCGAGCGCGGCGATGAGCGCGAGCACGTCGGCGCCGAGGGTGTCGGCACCGTAGTCCTCGGCCTTCGGGATCTCCGTCGGCGCATACGCCCGGGTGAAGGGCGACACGACGCGGAAGCCCAGCGCGGCGATGGCGGGGCGCACTTCGTCCCAGGTGTGCGCCGTGTCCGGGAACCCGTGGACGAGCAGCACGAGGGGACCGGTGCCCTCTTCGAGGTACGCGAAGCGGAGGCCGTTCGCGGTGATGAACTTCGTTTCCATGGCGCGAAGGTATGACGGCCTCGCGGCGCGCGCCGAGCCCTTCGACGCGACCGTCACGGGAGCCCGTCGCAACGGTGCTAGCCTCGGCGCATGGCCGGTGAACCCGCACGCGCATTGGACCCCGAGTTTCCGAACCTGGCGCCGGACGTCGTCGCGGGCTACCGCAGCGCCCCGGCGACGATGACGGCGGAGATCCTCGGCGGGCAGTTGTCGCTGCTGCCGCGGCCCCGGCCCCGGCATTCGCGGGCGAGCGGCCGCTTGCTCGGCGCCGTCGACGGTCCCTTCGACCGCGGGCGCGACGGACCCGGCGGATGGTTCTTCTTGATCGAGCCCGAGCTTCATCTCGGCGCGCGCCCCGACGTGCTCGTTCCCGACCTCGCGGGGTGGCGCCGCGAGCGCCTCGGCGACGACTTTCTAGACGACGACGCGACGCACCTCGACGTCGCGCCCGATTGGGTCTGCGAGGTGCTCTCGCCGTCGACGGAGAAGATCGACCGGGGCCGCAAGCTCGCCATCTACCACCGCGAGGGCGTCGGCCACGCGTGGCTCGTCTCGCCCGCGCTGCGCACCCTCGAGGTCTACCGCCGCGCCGACGTCGGTTGGCTGCTGCTCGAGGTCTTCGAGGGCGACGCGTCGATGCGCGCCGAGCCCTTCGACGCCGTGCCGCTCGACCTCGGAGCGCTCTGGGCGTTCTGACGGCCTGCGCTCCGCCACCCGGGAATTGGACCTCGCCGCGGGCCGGCCCTACACCCTTTGCCAGGATGTGCCGCGTCTTCGCCGTCGTCAGCTCGGCCCGCCGAAGCTGGCGCCAGAACCTCGTCGACGCGCCACGCAGCTTGCGCGCGCTGTCGCACGAGCACGCCCACGGCTGGGGCGTCGCCGTCCACACGTCGGAGCAAGGGTGGTCCGTGGAGCGGCGGCCCGTGGCGGCGTACGCCGACGAGGGCTTCGAGGTCGCCTCGGAGCGGACGGGAACGGTGCTCCTCGCGCATGTCCGGCAGGGCACCGTGGGCGCCGTGGCGGCGCTGAACACGCACCCGTTTCGCCGCGGCCGCTGGGTGTTCATGCACAACGGCACCATCGCCTCGACGGCGTGGCTGCGCGCGGGCACGCACCCCCGGCGCGCCGCCGAGATCGAGGGCGAGACCGACAGCGAGATGCTCTTCGCGTGGCTGCTCTCGCGCCTCGACGAGCGCTCGCGCGGTGACGTCGGCTGCGACGCCGTGACCGACGACGTGCTGCGCGAGGCCTTCCGCGCGGCCCGCGCGAGCCCCGGCATCGGCGCCATCAACGCCGTGCTCTCGGACGGCGCCACGGTGTACGCGCACCGCTGGGGCCGCACGCTCTTCGTGCAGCAGGACGGCGGCCACACCATCGCCGTCGCGTCGGAGCCCGAAGGGTCGACGCCGGGCTGGATCACCCTCGACGAGGGCTCGCTGCTGCGCATCGACCACGGCGCGCCGCCGGTGTCGTCGTTGCTCGACGGCACCTACGGTCCCGCCGCGGGTTGAGGGCGGCGACGGCGCGTGGTTGTCTCCGCGCCATGCGGAACCCGTCGCTCGCCCTCGTGCTGCTCGCCCTCGGTGCCTGTGACGGCGCCACCCCCGTCGCGGCCG
Source organism: uncultured delta proteobacterium (assembly GCA_903845045.1). Taxonomy (GTDB): domain Bacteria; phylum Myxococcota_A; class Polyangia; order Polyangiales; genus SCUS01. The sequence continues at coordinate 7,345 of CAIMWA010000305.1, forward strand.
GGACCGACGCGGGCACGCGCGCCGACACGCCGTCGCTCCCCGACGCCGCCGCAGGGACCATCGCCGCGCTCCCGGTCACCGGCACGCTGAACCTTCCGGGCCTCGACGCGCCGGTGGACGTGGCCGTCGACACCTACGGCTGGGCGCACGTGCGCGCGACGACGCTGCACGACGCGATGTACGTGCAGGGCTACCTCCAGGCGCGGGAGCGCATGCCGCAGATGGACATCCTCCGTCGCCTCGCGTCGGGCACCCTCGGCGAGCGCTTCGGTGTGGTCTCCGCGGCCGCCGTGGAGTCGGACATCGCCTTTCGCGTCGTGGGCCTGCGCCGCGCCGCCGACGCCATCTGGGCCACGATGCAGACTGGCTCGCCGGGCCGCGGACGCCTGGCCCTCGAGGCCTTCAGCGCGGGCGTGAACGAGTACCTCCGCGGGCTGCGCGCGCGCGAGTACGACGCGCCGCCGGACACGGGCCTCGTGCTCGACGAGACCACCGCCGACTGGACCCCGGTGGACTCCCTCGTCATCGGCCGCTACCAGTCCTACTCCCTCTCGTATACCGGCGACCGCGACGTGGCGCGCTCGCACGTGCTCGACCAGGTGCAGACGGTGTTCGGCGGGGCCGACGCGACCACCGCCGCGGACCGCTACGCCCGGCGCGACGTCGGGGCCGACCTGCTCCCGTGGCGTCCGCCCTCTGCGACGGCGGTCTTGCCCGACGCGGCGGCGGCGGGGGCGGCCGACACGTATCGCGCGCCCACGCAGCGCGCGGTGCTCCCGGCGTCGGTGTACGCGCACGCGCAGGGCTTCTTCGACCGGGTGCGCGAGGGCTTCGGGTGGTGGGGCGACGACAGCCGCGGGAGCAACAACTGGGTGCTCACGCCGGGCATCACCCGGTCGCACCACCCGGTGCTCGCCAACGATCCGCACCTCGCGCTGCGCTCGCCGGCGATCTGGTGGGGCACGCACCTCACGGTCACCGCCGGCGCCGACGCCGTCGACGTCGCGGGCACCACGTTTCCGGGCGTTCCGGGCGTGGTCATCGGCTTCAACGACCGCCTCGCCTGGGGCGTGACGACGGCCTACCACGACGTCACCGACGCCTACCGCGAGACCATCACCCCGGGCACCAACGGCGCGCCCGACACGGTGCTGTTCCGCGGGGCGCAGGTGCCCATCACCATCGTGCACGAGCGCGTCGCCGACGGCACCGGCGGCACCATCGACGCCGCCATCGAGGTGGTGCCGCACCACGGACCCATCGTCCCGACGATCCGCAACGGACGCATCGTTCCGCGCACGGACACCACCGCCATCTCGGTGCGTTGGACCGGCGCCGACCCCACCGACGAGATCGGCGTCTTTCTGGGGCTCTGCTACGCGCGCAGCGCCGCCGAGGCGCGTGCGTCCATCGCGCGCTTCGGCGTCGGGGCGCAGAACTTCATCTACGCCGACGTCGACGGCAACACGGGGTTCTTCGCCCGCGCGGTCGTCCCCACGCGCGCCGCCGGGGCGCTCTCGTGGCGCCGGGACAACCTACGCGGAACGAACCCGTGCACGGTGCTCCCGGGCACCGGCGACGCCGAGTGGACCGGCACCGTGGCCGACGCGCAGCTCCCGCACGCCGAGGGCAGCCCGCAGCGGCCGTTCATCGTCACGGCGAACAACGACCAGCTCGGCACGACCTTCGACGGCAACCCCTTCGACGCGCCCACGTACCTGGGCTGCGACTACGCGTCGGGGTGGCGCGCCGAGCGCATCACGCAGCGCCTCACGGACCTGCACGACCAGGCCGCCGTGGAGGACATGATCGCCGTGCAGTCGGACCACACGGTGCTCGCCGGCGGGCGCTTTCGTCCGTTCCTCGCGCGGGCCTTCGCGCGGCTCGAGGCGGAGTGGACGACGCCGGGAACGAACGCCGACCTGCGCGCGCTCGCCGTCACGTTGCAGCCCCAGCAGGCGGCGTTGCGCGACGCCTCGATGCGCATCGCGGCGTGGTCCCTCGACGGAGCGTCGGGCGTGGGCACCACGGTCACCGACGCGCAGCGCGCGGACTCCGTCGCCACGACGATCTTTCACGGGTGGCTCTCGCGGGTGATTCGCAGCGCCCTCGGCGACGAGCTCAACGCCCTCGGCGGCGTGTCCGTCGACGGCGTGCGCGTGGTGCTGAACCTCCTCGAGCGCCCGGCCGATCTCGCGGCCCGCGACGCCACCGGCGAGAGCGTGCTCTGGGACGACCTCGGCACGCCCGCCACGGAGACGCGCGACGCGGTGCTCCTGCGCGCCCTCGCTGACGCGCTCACGGACCTCGGCACGCTCACCCACGCCGCGAGCCCCACGGGCTGGACCTGGGGCGCCCTGCACACGGTGCGCTTCACGACGTTCATCCCCGGCACGGACCGCGTGCTGTCGATCCCCGCGGTGGGCGACGCGCTGTTCCCGAACGGCTTTCCGCGCCCCGGCGGCGTCGACGTCGTGGACGCGTCGGGACCGGGCCTCGGCGGCAGCGACTACTCCTACGGCTCGGGACCGTCGCAGCGCTTCAGCGTGGAGCTCGCGCCGGACGGTCCCCGCGCGTTCAACGCGCTGCCGGGCGGACAGACCATCGACCACGGCTCGCGGCACTTTCGCGACGAGGCGGCGCTCTGGCAGGACAACCGCGTGCACACGGTGCCCTTCCACGAGCGCGACGTCGCGGCGCAGTCCGAGGGGCACCTTCGCGTGCTCCCGCGCCGCTGAGCGAGGCCCGCGCCACGCGCTGCTGTTGACAGCGCGCCCCGGCTTCGTGCCCCATGGCTTTGCATGGTGGACGCCTCGCACTCGCCTCCTGCGGCCGACGGTCCCCGCACCGACGCCCCTCGCTCCGAGGCGCTTCGGCCGACGCTGCGCCTGACGAGCCTCGGCAAGATCGTGGGCCAGCACCCGTCCATCCGCGACGTCGTCGCGACGGTGGAGCGCGTCGCGTCGTCGAACTGCACGGTGCTCATCACCGGCGAGAACGGCACCGGCAAGGAGCTCGTGATGGCCGTGCTCCACGACGCGTCGACGCGTGCGAAGGGCCCGCTCGTCACGGTGAACTGCAGCACCATCCCCGACAACCTCTTCGAGTCGCAGCTCTTCGGGCACGTGCGCGGCGCGTTCTCCGGCGCCGTCGCGACGAGCACCGGCTTCGTCGCCGCGGCCGAGGGTGGAACGCTCTTCCTCGACGAGGTCGGCGAGCTGCCGCTGGCGATGCAGGTGAAGCTCCTGCGGCTGCTGCAGCAGCGCGAGTACGTCCCGGTGGGCGAAAGCCGTCCGGTGCACAGCGACATTCGCGTGGTGGCGGCGACGAACCGCGACCTCGACGCCGAGATCGCCGCGGGCCGCTTTCGCGAGGACCTCTACTACCGCCTCAACGTGGTGCACGTGCACCTTCCGGCGCTGCGCGAGCGCCCCAACGACATCGACCTGCTCGCACCGCACTTCCTCCGCGCGGTGCTCGCCCGCAACGCCCGCGCGGTGCCCGCGGCCATCGACGGCGCCGCGATGGACGTGCTTCGTCGCTACGCGTGGCCCGGCAACATCCGCCAGCTCGAGAACGTCATCGAGCGCGCCGTGCTGCTCGCGTCCGGTCCCCTCGTCGGCGTCGATGACCTGCCGAAGAAGCTCCGCACTGCGGTTGCCGCCGACACCTCGTCGAGCGCGCCGCCGCCGGACCTCGACGGGTTCCGCGCGAGCTCCATTCCCCCGGCGCCGTCGGTGCCCTCGATGCTCTTCGGCAGCGCGTACGACCGCCTCGCCGCGCCGCTCCCCTTCGCCGAGCCGTCGCTCCCCGTCGAGGGCGTGGACCTCGGCGCCGCCGTCGAGGCCTTCGAGAATTCACTGATCGTCCAGGCGCTGCGGCGCACCGGCGGCAACCGCAACCGCGCGGCGCAGCTTCTCCGCATGAACCGCACGACCCTCATCGAGAAGATCCGCCGCAAGCGACTCGACGGCTGAGGGCGTTCCGATCGCGGCGCGGTGCCGGTAGACTCCGCGCGCCATGGCTCCGACCTCTGCGTACCGCCTCTCCGTCATCGCCGCGCTCGCCCTCGGGTGCCGCAGCGGGCCGTCGACCATCGTCGTCTCCGAGCCGCGCGAGGCGCCGGGCGTCGCCGACCTGCCGCTCGAGCGGATCCGCCGCGGCGTCGCGGCCTCGTCGTCGCAGGCCCCGGACACGGACCAGCCCGAAGGCCGCGTGCGCGCCGCGGTGCTGCGCCATCGCGAGGCGCTGCGGGCGTGCTTCGAGCGCGTGCTGCCGGCGTCACCCGAGGCCGAGGGGCGCCTCACGCTCTCGTTCGTCGTCGAGACCAGCGGCGCGGTCTTCGACGCCGCCGCCGACACCTCGACCCCGGCGCTGCGCCCGGTGCGCGAGTGCGTGCTCGCGCTGGTGCGTCCGCTCACCATCGACGGGCTGCGCCACCCGCTGCGCGTGACCTTCCCGCTGCAGTTCGACAACCCCCCGCTGGAGCTCGACGTGCCCGAGATCGCGCTCTACCCGCGCATGCGCGTGACGCCGCCGGAGAGCGTCGCGGCGCTGGTGCACGCAGGCAGCGGCGACCTCACGGTGGACGAGGTGGCGGCGGTGCTGGGCCTGCGGCTCAACGACCACTTGCAGTGCTATCTCCCGTCGTTGCGCGAGCGGCCCACGCGGCGGGCCGAGGGCGCGGCGCACTTCACCATGGCGGTGAATTCCGACGGCTCCGTGGGCGACGTGACGCTCGGCGGCCTCGACGACGGCGTGCGCGCCACCGGCGAGTGCCACCTGAACCTCCTGCGTACCGCGCGCTTCCGCCCGACGGGACGACGCTCCACGCTCGCGCTGACCTTCGCCATGCGCCCGCAGGAGACGCCGTCGTCGCCGCTGGCACCCCGACGCTGACCGGCTGCAACGACGCGGATTGAACCCGCGACCGCGGGCTCCTACGTTCGCGGCATGTACGTCTCCACGAACCCTGCGAAGCTCTCCGACGTCGTGGCCCGCTTCGAGCTGGCCTCCGCCGCCCAACTCATCGAAGCCGCCGAGCGCGCGACGGCCGCGCAGCGGGGCTGGGCATCGATCCCGGCGCCCGCGCGCGGACGCGTGCTCGCCCAGGCCGGCCGCCTCTTCGAGGCCAACAAGGAGGCCCTCGCGGCGCTCGTGACCCGCGAGATCGGCAAGGTCCACGCCGAGGCGCTCGGCGAGGTGCAGGAGGTCATCGACACCTGCGACTTCTTCCTCGGCGAAGGGCGCCGGCTCTACGGGCAGACGGTGCCGTCGGAGATGCCCGACAAGCAGCTATTCACCTTCCGCATGCCGGTCGGTCCGGCGTTCATCATCACGGCGTCGAACTTTCCCGCGGCGGTGCCGAGCTGGTACCTCGTCCCTGCGCTGCTCACGGGCAACACCGCCGTGTGGAAGCCCGCCGAGACCGCGGGCGCCGTGGCCCTCGCCGTCACCGCGATCTTCCACGCCGCGGGCGTGCCGAAGGACGTGCTCCAGACGGTCATCGCCGACGGCGCGACGACGGCCGCGGCGCTGCCCACGCTGCTCGAGCGCGGGCTCATGAAGAAGGTGGGTTTCACGGGCTCGACGGAGGTCGGGCGACGCATCGGCGAGCTCTGCGGCCGGCACCTTCAGTCACCTTGCCTCGAGCTCGGCGGCAAGAACCCGATGGTCGTGATGCCCGACGCCGACGTGGACCTCGTCGTCGAGGGCGCGCTCTTCGCGGGCTTTGGCACTGCGGGGCAGCGCTGCACGTCGCTCGGCACGCTGTGGGTGCACCGCGACGTCTACGACGCCGTGAAGACCCGGTGGGTGCGCGCCGTCGAGGACGCGGTCATCGGCGATCCCACGCGCGCGGTGCTCTACGGTCCGATGATCAGCCAGACGTACCTCGACAACCACCTGCGGCACCTCGCGATGATCGCTCCGCACCACACGGTGCACGGCTCCACGGGCACCGGGCGCATCACCACGGCGAACCCCCGGCGCGGCTTCGTCGGCGACCCCGACGCCGGGCTCTTCGCGCACCCGACCATCGTCGAGGGCGTGCGCCCCGGCGACGCGCTCTACGACACCGAGACCTTCGGTCCGCTGGTCGGGCTCGGGGTGTTCGACACCCTCGACGAGGCCATCGAACTCGCGAACGGCCACGGCTACGGCCTCTCGTCGGCGATCTACACGCGCGACCCGAAGAACGTGTGGCGCTTTCGCGAGCGAGTCTCCGCGGGCATGGTGTCGGTGAACAACTCGACGTCCGGCGCCGAGGCGCACCTGCCCTTCGGCGGCAACGGCAAGAGCGGCAACGGGTCGCGGCAGAGCGGCGTCTGGGTGCTCGACCAGTTCACCCGCTGGCAGTCCATGAACTGGGACTACTCGGGGCGGCTGCAGCGCGCGCAGATGGACGTCGCCGAGCTGCCCTACGACGCCGCGTTCCGGCTGTGACGGTGGTGCGCGCGCGCTCGACAACGGCGCGTGCGATGCGGTACGCCGCTGCCCCTGGAGGACCCCAGCGATGAACAAGTTCAGCGTGACGCACGAGTTCGCGTGCAAGCCCGAGACGTACTGGAAGCTCAACTTCGACCGCGAGATGAACGAAGCGCTCTACAAGCGCCTCGGCTTCCCGGACTACACGAACCTCGAGCAGCGCGAGACCGACACCGAGGTCTTCCGCCGCACGCAGGCGACGCCGAAGATGGAACTCCCCGCCGCGGTGCAGAAGGTCCTCGGCTCGGGCTTCAAGTACACGGAGGAGACGCGCTGGGACAAGCGCACGAACCGCTCCACGTTCAAGGGCATCCCGAGCACCATGCCCGACAAGCTCACCACCGACGGCATCATGCGCATCGACGCCGTGGGCGCCGACCGCTGCCGCCGCACCGTCGACTTCACCGTCGAGGCGAGGGTCATGCTCGTGGGCGGCATCATGGAGTCCACCGCCGAGAAGCAGATGCGCGACGCCTACGACAAGAACGCAGCGTTCGTAAACGAGTGGATCAAGTCGCACGGTCTCACCGGCACCTGATCGTCCCGCGCTCCAGGTCCAGGCGTCTGGACTCCCAGGTCCAGGCGTCTGGACTCCCAGGTCCAGGCGTCTGGACTCCCAGGTCCAGGCGTCTGGACCTCCAGGTCGCTCGTCGACGCGCTTCAGCGCACCCGCTCCGCCGACCAAAGCTCCAGCAACGGTGATCCGTCGGGCTGCGTGAAGACGCGCTCGCGGCGCAGCCCGGTGAAGTCCGGCGAGCGCATGAGGGCACGGAGCGCGCGGTGCCGCGCGAGCACCCACGCGGGCCCGTAGTCCGGCGCGAAGACCCCGTCGCTCCAGGTCACGAAGTAGTGCAGGTCGCCGGGACGCGGGGGCAGCGGCTCACCGCCCACGTCGAAGCACCACGCGCCGCCGCACGCGTTCGCGAAGGGCAGCACGTGGAACGCGTAGTCCGACACCACCACCTGCGCGCGGCGTGCTCCGCGACGGGCGTCGATCTCGCGGCGCAGCAGGTCGGGCAGCGGCACGCGCTCGCGAGGCACCTTCCACCCGCGGTACCCCGATCCTCCGCCCGCGGTGAACGCGCCGTGGTCCACCGAGCCGCCGTGGAGGAAGAAGCGCGCCGCCCGCGCCGTCGGCACGCACGCGAGGTACGCCGCGAAGACCCACGGAGCAGCCCTCGCGACGCGACCGCGGTGCTCGGCGTACGCCGCCAGCAGCAGCACCATCGGCGCGAGGACCACGAAGAGGTAGCGCTCGGCGTCGATGCCCGGGAGGTTCCACGCGCGGCCCGGCGCGAGGATCAGCGGGAGGCCGACGAGCGCGACGACGAGGTGCAGCCGCGCCCACCGTCGAAGATCGCTCGCGGCCTCGGATCGCGCCTCGCCCGCGGGGACGAAGGGCAGCGCCACCACCGCCGCGGTGACCAGCGCCATGGCCACGGGGCCGAGGGTCCACCCGGTGAAGTGCCGCAGCGTCGCCTCGCCGGTGAGACCCCCTGCCACGGTGCGCGCGAACACCGCCACGCGCTCGCCGAGGTGCGTGACCCAGCGCGTCGGATCGAGGGTGTTCTGCCCCGCGACGCTCGCCGCGCCATGGAGCACCGGCACCGCGTGGAGCGATGCGAGCGCCGCGGCGATCCACGGCGCGGGGCGGCGCAGCAGGGCGCGATGCGGGCGCAGGAACATCCAGGGAAGCGCGGCGAGCGCGGGCACCAGCGCGAGGGGCGTGAACTGCACGCCGAAGGCGATGACCTGCGCAGCGAGCACCATCGGCATCGCCCGGCCGGTGCGCGTCGCGCGAAGCAGCAGCAACGGTCCCAGCAGCGCCGCACCGAAGGCCAGCGCGTAGGGCACCGTCGCGGTGCGGGTCCAGAGCACGGACCACGGATGCACGGCCACGAGGAGCGCCAGCGCCGCCGCAGCCCGCGGGAGGCGTTGCGCACGCAGCACCGCCACCGCGCCGAGCACCGCTGCGCCGAGACCCACGACCAGCACCGACCGCGCGCTCGCGAAGGAGACGCCGCCGACGCGGTACGCCAGGGTGATGGCGCGGGCGAAGAGCAGGCTCACGAAGCGCGCGACCGGCGCGAGCACCGCGGGCTGGTGATGCAGCAGCGCGAACCCGAGGGAGGTCCAGTTGCCCTCGTCGCCGCACGGCGTGGGGAGCGCTCCGAGCCACGGGGCGCGCAGACCGATGTAGAGCGCCGCCGCGAGGACGAACGCCGCGGTCACCGCGAGGCGTCGCAGGCGCTTCGAGGCGTGGGTCAGCGGCCGGTCCACACCGGCGCGCGCTTCTCGAGGAAGGCGCTGATGCCCTCGCGCGCGTCGTCCGTCGTCAGCACGTCGGCGAGCGCGTCGCGGAGCATCGGCAGCGCCGCGTCGAGGGCGAGGTCGCCCTGCCGTGCCCACGCCGCGAGGCCCCGCGCCATGGCCGCAGGAGAGCGGGCGGCGAGGTCCGCGGTGAGCGCGTCGACGGCGGTGTCGAGGCCGTCGGCCGGCACCACCCCGTTGAAGATCCCGAGGCGGTGGCCCTCGGCGGCGCTCATCTTCTGGCCGAGGAGCATCATCTCGAGCAGGGCGCGCCGCGGCACGAGGCGCGAGAGCACCGCCATGATCATCATCGGAAACAGCCCGCGATGGATCTCCGGCGTCGCGATGACGGCCTCGTCCGACGCGAGCGCGAAGTGCGACGCAGCGACGAGCCCGAGGCCGCCGCCCATGGCCGTGCCGCGCACCCGCGCCACGATGGGCTTGGTGAAGCGCACCATGGCGAGGAGCAGGTCGGCGTAGTCGCCCTTGAAGTCGAGGCCGCCGTCGCCGCTCATCTGGCCGATGTTGCCGCCCGCGCAGAAGTGCGCGCCGGCCCCGGTGAGCACGAGCACGCGCACCTCCGGGTCGGCGCCGGCCTGCGCGAGCACGTGAAGAAGCTCGTTGGCCATCTCCGGACCGATGGCGTTGCGCTTCTCGGGCACGTTGAGCGTCGCCGTCGCGACGGCGCCCGTGCGCACGTAGGTGAGCGTGCGAAAGCTCATCGCGCGAGCCCCAGCATCGCCCGCGCCTCGTCGACAGTGGCCACCTCGCGGCCGATGTCCCGGGCCATCTGCACGCCCTTCGCCACGAGGTCGCCGTTGGAGCGGGCCATGGCGCCGTCGGGAAGGTAGAAGTTGTCCTCGAGGCCCACGCGGATGTTGCCGCCGAGGGTGAGCGCCGCGGCGAGCAGCGACCACTGCTCGCGGGAGATGCCGACGACCTTCCAGGAGCAGCCGTCGGGCACCTGGTCGGCCATGAACGCGAGGTGCCGCGCCGTCGCCTTCACCCCGCCGACGACGCCCATGACGAGGGAGAAATCGAGCGGCGGCTTGAGCAGCCCCATCTCGATGAAGGGCTCGGCGCTGCACACGTGTCCGGTGTCGAAGCACTCGAGCTCGGGCTTCACGCCGGCCTCGTTCATCTTGCCGAGGAGCTCGGCGATGTAGTCGAAGCTGTTCTCGAAGACGAAGTTGAACACCCAGCTCTTTCGCTTGGCGTTGAACTTCGCGTAGTTCATCGAGCCCATGTTGAGGGCGCCGATCTCGGGCTTGTAGTCCGTGATGTGCGGCGCCTTGCGGCCGTCGGGGTCGATGGTCCCCGTGGAGAAGTTGAGGATGATGGGGCAGACGGCGCGGATCGCGTCGCCGATGGCCCGGTAGCGCGCCGCCGTGTAATCGGGCGCGCCGTCGTCGGTGCGGGCGTGGATGTGCAGCACCGACGCGCCGGCGTCGTAGGCCCGCTTCGCCTCGGCGGCGAACTCGTCGACCGTGTACGGAATCGCCGCGCACTGCGCGCGCGTCGTCACGACGCCGCTCATGGCGCACGTCAGGATCACCTTGTCGCTGCTCGTTCGGCCCATCGCACCCTCTCTCCTCGCCCCGGCGCGCCCGGCGGCGCCGGAGGATGTATCAGGTCGGCGCTGCGCTGTCGTCGGGCGTAGATCGCGGCGCGCGAGGCGTTGACACCGGTCGCCGGCGAGGCTCCCATCGGCGGTCGATCGGCGCCGTGTGCGCCCCGACGGGAGGACTGCACCGCGATGATCAAGCGACGCGAACGGAAGGGCGGCACCGATGCCTCGCTGGACCTCGACGCGGCGACGCTCCAGGGCCTCGTCGACGCCGGGGTGCTCATGGCGGCGAGCGACGGCGAGGTGAACGAGGCGGAGTACGACGCCGTCGCCGACGTCATCTCGGGGTTCCTTCGGGACCGCATCACGCCGGCGCAGATTCGCGAGATCGTCGAGGAGTCCATCGGCATGCTCGAGGAGCAAGGCTACCCGGGGCGCCTCGAGGCCCTCGCCGAGAACCTGCGCTCGCCGGAGCTTCGCGAGGTCGCGCTGCAGGTCGCGGCCGCGGTGCTCGTCGCCGATGGAGCGTTCGACGCCACCAACGAGCGCGAGGCGTTCATCGAGATCGCGGCGGCCCTCGACATCGACGACGAGCGCTCCGACGAGCTCTTGCAGCAGGTCTTCGAGACCTACAACGAGTGACCGGCCTCGGAGGCCGTCGACGCGGCGCGAACGGCCCGCGCGGCGCCTTCGGCGGCCCCGGCGGTGGCCACGCTGAACGTCAGCGGAGCCCCGTCGCGCACCGTCACCGTGACCACGTCGAGGGTGACGCCGTCGGGCAGCACCTGCGTCCCGGCCTCGACGGAGGCCACCGACGCGAGGTCGACGACGCGCACGCCGCGGCGATGCTCGATGCGCAGCCCGCGGCCGCCGTCCACCAGCGCGACGCGGCGCGTGGCCAGCACGGTGCTGCGTCCGAAGAGCGCCTGGGCCCCGAAGATGACCGCGCAGAGCGCAGCGGCGGCGGCGAACCAGCGAGGGCCCCGCAGCGAACGGAGCGTCACCCAGAGCACGGCGAGCACGAAGACCGCCGCTCCGGCCATCCAGCGACGCGGCGCCGCGGGGGCCTCGTAGACGATCTCGACGTCGGGCACCATCGGCTCGACGCTAGCACGCACCGTCGCGCGGCTTGACACCCCTGCGAGGGATGCGCTCCAACGCGGCGCACGAAGCGATGGTGCCGACGGAAGCCAGCGAGCGCGTGCCCTGCGCCGGGTGCGGAGACCCGGTGGACGCCCTGCGCGCGCCGTTCGTTGCGGTGATCGCGGAGCGCTACCGGTTCTATTGTTCGCGCCCGTGCCGCGAGCGCGATCGGCCGAACCCGCCCCCCGCGCCGGCGGTCGTCGCTCCGCCGACGCAGGCTCCGCGGCCCTCGCTCTTCGACGCGACGGACATGCTCGGCATCTCCCGGGCGTCGCTGCCGCCGTCGGTGCACGCCGCCCCGGAGATGCCGGCGCCGGGCGTCGAGACCGAAGGCCCGCTCGGCGCAGCGCCCCGCGTTCCTTCACCGGACCCGATCACGCCGGCGCTCGCCGTGGGCGCGGCGTGCCTCGGCGCGTTGCTCGCCACGATGACGTCGCTGCCGCAGGGGGCGCGCGAGGTGCTCGTGGGCGCCGCCGCGCTGGGCGGCCTCGTGGTGGCCGGGCGCGAGGTGCTCCGGGGTCCGCGCGACGGCGATTTCATGGGCGGCGCCGTGGGGTGCGCGGGCGCGATGCTCGTGCTGGCCGCGGCGTTGCGTCCGAGCGCGGCGGCGCTGCCGGCGTTTCGTGACGCCGCGGTGCTCGCGGCCATCGGTCCGCTCGCGGCGTGGACGGCCCGCACCCGTCGCGCGGCCGGCCAGGCGCGCATGGAGGTCTTTCGCGAGGCCATCCCGCCGACGGCCCACGTGGTGCGGCGCGGCGGCGACGCGCGGTCCGTCGACGCCGCGACGGAGGAGCAGCCGAGCGCCGCGGTGAAGGCCGGCGCCGAGCTCGTGGTGCGCCCCGGCGAGGTGGTCCCGGTGGACGGCGTGGTGCGCGCGGGCGACGCGTCGGTGCGCCTCTGGCCGGGAGCGCGCGACGCACGCCAGCGGCTCCCCGGAGACTCGGTGCTCGCCGGCGCCCGCGTGCTCGGCGGAACGCTTCGCGTGCTCACCACGCGGGCCGGCGACGCCGTGGCGTGGGCGCGCCTCGCCCAATGGATGACGTTGCCGCGCGAAGGTCCCGGCACGGTGCGCCTCGCGCGGCGCATGACGGCGCTGGCCCCGGCGGGCGTGGCGGGCCTCGCGCTGGCGATGGCGGTGCTCCACGTGCTCGTGTTCGGCGGCGATCCTGCCCGCGCCGCGGCGTGCGTGCTGGCCCTCGCGCCGCTGGTGCGCGTCGTGACGGTGGTGCAGGCGCCGTACGTCGAGGCGCTGGTGAACGCTGCCCACCGCGGCATCGTCTTCCGCGACGCGGCGAGCGTGGAGCGCGCGGCGCAGGTGGGCACCGTGGCGTTCTGCTTTCGAGGCACGGTGACCGTGGGCCGTCCGGAGCTCACCGAGGTCGTGAGCCTCGGGTCGCGGTCGGACCGTGAGCTGCTTGCGCTCGCCGCCGCGGCCGAGGAAGCGGCGGGCGGCGATCCGTTGGCGTCGGCGGTGCGTCGCGGGGCCATGGCGCGCGGGCTGCGGCTCGACGGCGTGCGGCGCCCGGCGGTGCTCCCGGGCCTCGGCGTGACGGCGATGAGCGCCGGCGGCGAGGCCATCGTCGTGGGCCATCGGCGGCTGCTCCTGGCCGAGGGCGTGAGCGTCGCGCCCGCCGAGGACCTCATCGCAGGCATCGAGGGGGCGGGTCGCACGGCGCTGCTCGTGGCCGTCGACGGGCGCGTCGAGGGCGTGCTGGGAATCGACGACCCGGTGCGCGACGAGGCCCGCTCGGCGGTGCAGGCGCTCATCGACGCGGGCTTCGAGGTCGCCTTGGTCGCGGGCACCGGACGCGGAACCCTCGAGGCCGTGGGCGCCCTCGTCGACGTGACGAACCTCCGCCCCGAGGTGGCCCCGGACGAGCGGGCGGCGGTGGTGCGCGCGCTCTCCGACGTCGGACGCGGCGTCGCGGTGGTGGGCCGTCCGCGCTGGGACGGCGCGGCCCTCGCGGCGGCGGACGTGGGCATTCAGCTCGAGGCTGCGGGCGGCGTCGGCGGCGAGACGGCCATCGCCCTGGCCTCCGACGACCTTCGCGACGCGGCGGCGGCGCTCATCGAGGCCAAGCGAGCCCGGCAGCGCTCCACGGCGGTGCTCGCCATGGGCTACGCGGGCACCGTGGCGGGGCTCTTCGTGGCCGCGGCGGTCCCCGAGTACGGCGTGCTGGCGGTGGTGTTGGCGACGGTGGCGACGCTCGGCGGCGAGGCCCTCGCGCTGCGCGCCGGCGAGGCAGGAGACGCATCGTGAGCGGAGCGACGATCGTGGCGGCGGCGGTGGTCATCGACGGCGGACGCGTGCTGTTGACGCAGCGTCCGTCGGGCACGCACCTCGCGGGGAGCTGGGAGTTTCCGGGCGGCAAGCTCGAGCCCGACGAGTCGCCGGAGCAGGCCCTCGCCCGGGAGCTGCACGAGGAGCTCGGCGTCGACGCCGACGTCGGCGCCATCGTCGACGTGACGTGGTGGCGCTACCCGACGAAGACGGTGTTGTTGCTGTTCTATCGCGCGACGATCACCGGCGCGGTGCAGCACCTCGGCGTCGCGGACCACGCGTGGGTGGCCGCCTCGGAGCTCGATCGCTATGCGTTTCCGCCGGCCGACGAGAGGGTTCTCCGCGCCGTGCGCGGCCTCCTCGGCGAGGGCGTTCAGAAGACGTAGTGCGCGGCGAGGCCGCCGTAGAAACCGATGAGCCCGAAGCCGCCATCGACGCGGATGTCGACGTGGCGATGCGGGCGGAAGTGCAGCGCGAGGTGCGGCAGCGCCACGAACGGGATCGCCGGCGGAACGCTGCCCCCCGACGTGGTGCGCGGCTCCGAATAGCGGGTGGTTCCGTCGGGGCCTACATAGTGAATGTTCGACGCGTCGCAGTACGCGCTGGTGCCGCGCTGCGCCCAGCTGCACTCGCGGTAGCCGCCGGAGCCGTTGGGCGTCACTTGGGTGCGGTAGAGGTCGCCGCCCACGTACGACACGCCGATGCCCGTTCCGTACTGGATCTCGAACCAGTCGTTGATGCGGCTCGACCAGAGGAACAGCGCGTTGACGCTCACGAGCCAGAGCTGGCTCTCGATGCGCTCGAGCGCGAAGTCGGTCTCGTTGCGCCCGCGGATGAGCCCCGTGTTGGGGTCGCTGGTGCTGAGGTTCGTATACTGGAGCCCGATGACGAGATCGAGGGACCCGCTGCGGTAGGTGTACTCGATGGCCGGAGAGGCGCTGAGCGGGCCCGACCAGTTGTTGGCCACCGTCGCGAAGAGGCCGACCATCCAGACCGGGGTGGTCCAGAGCCACGTGCGCATGCCGAGGCTGTGCTCGACGCGGCGGCCGAAGCGCGGAGGGCCCGGGTCCGGGTTCGCGTTGACGGAGAGCGCTGAAAAGGCCATCGAGCTGCCGGGCGCGCCGTCTGCGGTCTGCCCCCACGCCGCCGTACCCACGGTGAGCATCCCTGCCGAAACGAGTGCCGCGACGCGCGCCTTCATGAAGACTCCTCCGTCCGCGCGCGCAGCCCATCGCCGGGCGCGGAACCCACGCACTCTACACAAACGCCGCGCGGGACTTCAACGAACGGCGTGGGCCGGAGCTGACGGAGGCGCGACCGTCGCGGGTCGCAGGGCATCGCTCAGCGTGCGACGCACCACCGGGTCCTGCTCGCTGCGAAGGCGCACGGCGAGCAGCGCGCGCGCCGCCGGGTCTGCGGTGCGCTGCAGCGCCCACGCGGCCGCATCGCGCACCTCGGGCCGCCCGTCGTCGAGGAAGCTCCCCGCCGTGAGCAGGTCTCCGCACCCTTCGACCAACGCATCGAGAGACGCGCGCAACAGCAGCAGGGACTGGCCGTCGCGCCGCGCCGTGGCCTCGAGGAACGCGCGAACGCCCGCGTCGCTGCCCCACCGCGCCAGCGCGTGCAGCGCCCGCGCCCGCGTCGCCGGGATCACCGCGGCGTCGGCGGCGACCTCCATGAGCGGCTGCGCGCCGCCCGGTCCCCAACCGCGCAGCGTGTCGGCGTCGGGGGCGTGCTCGAAGCCCGAAAGCGCCCGCTCGACGACCGCGCGCGACGGCGTCTGCGCCGACGCCGCGGCCCCCAGGGAGACGGCCGCGAGGGTGACGGCGATGCCGAGGATTCGTGATGTCCGGCGCACGGCGGCTAGGCTACATGGGAATGTCGGCCCCCGTCACGACGCTGATGGCCTCGGAGGTCCACGAGACCATCGACGGCGACCGCGCGGCGCGCTTCGAGCGATCGCTGCTCACGGTGCCCGGTCCCGCGCCGTTGGGGATCGTTCGCAAGCGCCTCGCCGGCCACCGCGACATGGACCGCGTGCCGCTTCTGCTGGTGCATGGCTTCGGTCAGAACCGTCACGCGTGGCACCTGTCGCGGCGCAGCCTCGCGAACCACCTCGCGCACGCGGGCCACGACGTCTTCAAGCTCGACCTGCGCGGCCACGGCCGCTCGCGGCGCATGGGAAGCCGCCCCGCCGCCCGCGTCGAGGAGTACCTCCACGAGGACCTGCCGCGCGCCCTCGACGCCATTCGTGCGACCAGCGGCCACGAGCGCGTGGTCATCGTCGGGCACAGCATGGGCGGGCTCCTCGGCTACGCCCTCGCCGGGGAGCTCCCGCAGCGCGTGCACGCCGTCGCCGCCCTCGCGGCGCCCTACGACTGGGCCCGCGGCGCGCCGGTGCTCGAAGCCCTGGCCCACGCCGCAGCGCTGGTGGGACGCGTGGGCTTTCGCACGACGGCGTTCCCCATGGCTGCCGTGCGCGCGCTCTTCGACGCCACGCAGCCGCTCTGGGACAGCCGCCTCGTGCCGTTGCCGGTGCGCGCGTGGCGCCCGCGGAGCTTCGAGCCCGCGGTGCTCGAGGAGTTCCTGGCGTCGGCCTTCGACGGAGCCACCTTCGGCGAGCTGGCGTCGCTCACGTCGTACCGCGCGGGCCGCCCGGAGCACCTCGCGCGCGCCTTCGAGTCCCGGGACGTTCCGCTGCTCGTCGTCGCGGGCACGCACGACCCGCTGGCCCTCCCCGCCGCGGCGCGCGCCGCCTACGATCGAAGCGCGTCGCGGGACCGAACCTTCGTGACGTTCCCCGCGGGGCACGCCGACCTGCTGCTGGGTCGCCACGCTCCGTCGCAGCTCTGGCCGACGCTCACCCGATGGCTCGCCTCGCGCACGCGCTGCTGACGGCGCTCCTCGCGGCGGCGCCGGCCGCGGCGGACCCGCTCGGCGACGCGCTCGACGGGCGATGCCGCCCCGACGGACGTCTGCTCCCCGCGGCCCGGGCGCTGCTCGGTCCGGAGCTCCCGACCCCGCGCGCGCTGCGCCTGCGCACCGAGGCCGCCGGCCTCTACGCGCCCACGGTGGAGCACGCGGTGCTGCCCTCGCCGTCGCCCGACGACCTTCGCGCGGCCCTCGATGCGCTTCGCTCGCCGCGCTTCGTGGCCCGCTGCGCCATCGCGACGGACGGCGTTCGGGTGGCCCTCGCCGTTGCGCCGCGCGCGGCCGAGTGGCTCATCGAAGAGTCCCCGGATGGGCTCGCGGTCCGCGCCGCGCTGCCCGAGGGGACCACCGACGCGACGGTGCTCGCGACGCGCGCCGACGGCTCCGTCGAGGTCACGCCGCTCGATGCCGACGGGTGGGCGCGGCTGACCTCGCCGACGACGCTGCGCACGCTGCAGGTGCTCGGCACGCTCGCCGAAGGACCGGTGCCGCTGGCGACGTGGCACCGCACCCCCGGCGACGACGTCGTCGAGGCGCTGAACGACGCGCGGGGCGTGATCGCGGCGATGAACCGCGCGCGGGCCGCGACGGGCGTGCCGGCGCTGCGGCGCGAGCCCTTGCTGGACGGCGTCGCGCAGTCCCACGCCGACGACCTCGCGCGCCGGGGCGTGCTGGCCCATCGCCCCGACGCCGGAGACGGTCCCTCCGAGCGGCTCGCCGCCGCGGGGCTGCGGGCCGATCGCATCGCCGAGAACCTCGCGCGCGCCGACAGCCTCGGCGAGGCCGTGGCGCGCTGGCTCGACTCTCCGTCGCACCGGGCGAACGTCGTGGATCGGACGCTCCTCGGCGTCGGCGTCGGCGTGGCGGCGCGAGGCTCGGAGCTCTACGTGGTGGCGCTCTTCGCGGCCGGAGCCGCGATGGGGGCGGTGCGCTAGGACTGCTTCGGCGTCGCGGCGGCGTGCACGGCCGCGGCGAGGCGCGAGACGCGGCGCGAGGCCGTGGCGCGGACGAGAACGCCCTTGGTCACGGCGGCGTCGAGGGCGGAGATCGCGGGCGTGAGGGCCGCCTTCGCGCCGGCGGAGTCACCCTTCTCGAGCAGCTCGCGCACGTTCTTCACCAGCGTGCGGAACTCGCTGCGGATCCCGCGGTTGCGCTCGGTGCGGGTGATGCGTTGACGGTTACGCTTCTCGGCGGATGCATGATTGGCCACGACGGTCTCCTCAGATGCGATGTTCGCAGGGGCGCGGAACCTATCGGAGCCCGTCGTACCCCGTCAAGAGCCCGGCCCTCGGGAGCATCGGCGCGGCGTGCCGAAAACTGGACCGGTCGACGCCCGGCAGGCGAAGGGGCGGTGATTGGAGGCCCGCACCCGCATGACCGTCGACCACGCGACCCCCGGAGCGACCGATACGTTCAACGACGCGCCGTCGTACGTGCCCGCGCACGACCCCCGCGCCGCCCACGCCGCGTCCCCGCAGCGCGACCAGCTCGCCGCGGAGAACGACCGGCTGCGGCGCCAGCTCGAGACGCTCACCCGCGCCCAGCGGCAGCTCGAGGAGGGCCTCGGCGAGGACCGCACCGGCGGACGCCGCATCGCGCTCCTCCGCGAGGCGCTGGTGCGCAAGGACAACGAGATCCTCACCCTGAAGACGCAGCACCTCGCCCGGGAGCGCGCCACGCAGGAGGCCCGCGAGACCGCCGAGCGCATGCGCCGCGAGCGCGCCGAGCTCGAGGATCGCCTGCACTCCCGCGAGGGCGTCTTCGAGGCCATCGAGCGCGAGCGCGCGTCGCTGTCGCAGGCCCTCGAGGCCGCCCGGTGGGAGCGCGCCCAGGCGGCGTCGGTGCTCCAGCAGGCCGACGGCAACGTGGGCGAGTGGCGCCGCGCCTACGAGGAGCTCTCGCAGCGGCACGACCGCCTGCAGCACGAGGTGCAGCAGCTCACGCAGCGCGTGGCCGACTACGACGCCTGGGCCGCGACGCTCCGCGCCGAGCTCGAGACGGCGCACGCCGACCGCAGCGCGATGATCCACGCGCACGCCCGGGAGATGGCGGCGCTCAGCGAGCAGCTCCAGCAGGAGATCGAGCGCGAGCGCGAGGCCGCCGCGGAGCGCTTCGAGGCCGCCCGCGAGGCCCACGCGATCCAGCGCCGCGTGGGCGAGGACGAGCTCACGGACCAGATCGAGTCCGAACGTCGCGAGCACGCGGCCTCCATGGAAGCCATTGTCACCGGCAACGCGGCGGCCATCGAGGCGCTGCGTTGGAGGCTCGACGCCGAGATCACCGCCCAGCGCGCGCAGCTCGCCACGCAGGAGGCCGCGCACGCCCTGGAGCTCGACGCCCTGCGTGCGGAGCAGTCCTTCGCGCTCGAGACGGTGCGCAACACCGCCGAGCTCGTGCTCGAGGACGCCACGCGCCCGCTGCGGGACGACCTGGCGATGGCCGCCGACCGCGTCCGCGAGCTCGAGGCGTCGCTCGAGGCCGCCCACGAGGCCCTCGGTACGTACGCCACGGACACCGTGGAGCGGATGCAGCGCGCCGAGGAGGCCGCCGCCGAGGCCGAGGCCGCCGCCGCCGATGCCCGCATGTGCCGCGACCGCTACGCCCACAAGCTCGCCGCGGCCATGGAGCAGCTCCGCGTCGAGCGCGAGAAGTCCGATGCCGCCTGCCGCGCGCAGGCCGACTCGCTGCGGACCGTGGGGACGCTGCTCGGGGCCCTGACCACGCGGACGGTGCTCCGCGGCGCCTCGGAGCGGGCCGTGCGTGCGGGCCGCGACGTGCTCTCGGGCAGCGACGTGGACGGCGCCATCGCCGAGATCGCCCGGTCGCTTCCGCCGGACGTGGCCGACGAGCTCCGGGCCCAGCGCGACGTCTTCGTCTCCCCCCGCCTCGCAGAATGATCGCGGTCACCCCTTGAGACCCGCCGCGGCGCTGGTTATCAGCCCCGCACCATGACAGACGAGACGCGCCCCGCCCCCGAGCACCACGCCTTCCAGGCCGAGGTCAGCCAGGTCCTCGACCTGGTGATCCACTCGCTCTACTCGCACCGCGAGGTCTTCCTTCGGGAGCTGATCTCGAACGCGAGCGACGCCATCGACAAGCTGCGCTTCCGCGCCACCACCGAGCCGGGACTCCTCGGCGAGGAGGAGCTTCGCATCCGGCTGCTTCCGGACGCCGACGCGGGCACGCTGACCCTCGACGACAACGGCGTGGGCATGACCCACGACGAGCTCGTGCAGAACCTCGGGACCATTGCCCACTCGGGCTCCAAGCGCTTTCTCGAGGCCATGAAGGCCAAGGGCTCGGGCTCGGACCTCGCGCTCATCGGCCAGTTCGGCGTGGGCTTCTACGCCGCGTGGCTCGTCGCCGACCGGGTCGACGTGGTGTCGCGCGCCGCCGGGAGCGACGAGGCGTGGCGCTGGTCGTCGGACGCCAAGAACGGCTTCGACCTCGAGCCCGCCACCCGCGAGGCCCGCGGCACGTCCGTCACGCTGCACCTCAAGGCCGACCAGAAGGACTTCCTCGAGCGCTGGCAGCTCAAGGACCTGGTGCAGAAGTACTCGGACTTCGTCGGACACCCGATCGAGCTCGCCCGCGAGGCCGACGACAAGACCGAGGGCGACCCGGGCTTCGAGGCCATCAACCAGGCCCGGGCGCTGTGGCAGCGTCCCCGCGCCGAGATCGACGAGGCCCAGTACAAGGAGTTCTACAAGCACCTCACCAACGACTGGGACGACCCCATGGTGTGGGCGCACTTCAAGGTCGAGGGCTCGCAGGAGTTCACGGGCCTGCTCTACGTCCCGAAGCACCCGCCCTTCGAGATGGACGTCCCCGGCGAGGCGCGGCGCGGCGTGCGGCTCTTCGTGAAGCGCGTATTCATCATGGACAACTGCGACGCGCTGGTGCCGGTGTGGCTCCGCTTCGTGCGCGGGGTCATCGACTCCGACGACCTCCCGCTCAACGTGTCGCGCGAGACGCTGCAGGACTCGGCGGTGGTGCGCGCCATCAAGCGCCACGTCGCGAAGAAGACCCTCGACCGGCTCGACGAGCTCGCGAAGGAGTCCGAGGAGCAGTACGCCACGTTCTGGGGTCAGTTCGGCCGCGTGATGAAGGAGGGACTGCACCTCGACACGGAGTACCGCGACCGCCTCGGCGCCCTCGCCCGCTTCGAGAGCTCGCACGGCGACAGCATCACGTCCCTCGCCGACTACGTGTCGCGCATGAAGGAGGGCCAGGAGGCCATCTACTACAGCGTCGGCGACTCGCGGCAGGCGGCGGCCAGCTCGCCGCACATCGAGGCCCTGCGCGCCCGTGAATACGAGGTGCTGTATCTCTCCGACGCCATCGACACGCTGGCGGCCGAGGGGCTCCGCGAGTTCCAAGGCAAGAAGCTCCAGAACGTCGCCAACGCCGACCTCAAGGTCGACGGCGACGCCGCCAAGGACGACCCGGGCGCGCTCGGTCCGTTCATCGCGCGGGTGAAGTCCGTGCTCGGCGGCCGCGTGCGCGACGTGCGCGCATCGACGCGCCTCAAGGAGTCTCCCGCGTGCCTGGTGATCCCGCCCGGCGCGCTGAACCCCGCCATGGAGCGCCTGCTGCGCGCCAACGGCCGCGACGTTCCTCCGTCGGCGCGGGTGCTCGAGGTCAACCCGACGCACCCGCTCATCACGGCGATTCAAGCTCGCGTCGATGCGGGCGGCCCCGACGCCGACGTGTCCGAGTGGATCGAGCTGCTCCACGACCAGGCGCTGCTCACCGAGGGCTCGACGCCCGACGACCCGCACCGCTTCGCGCGCCGCGTGACGGACCTGATGCAGAAGGCGCTCGGCGCCGCCCCCGCGGCGAACTGAACGGGCGGCCGCGGCGGCCCGAGCGCGCCCGGCTCGATCCGACGGCGCCCAGTGCCAGTCTCGACTCCGCACCCGACAGCGCCGCGGGAAAGCATCGACGCCCGAAGACGGTTGGCCCGATCGTCGGGTCAGCCGTCTTCGAAGACCGCGCCGAGGGTCGCGGCGCGCACGCCGCGGGCGGTCCAGCGGTGCAGCTGCGCGCGGTCGGCGCTGGCCTCGATGCGGCGGTCGTCGTCCGGCGAGAGGTCGAAGCCGCGCTCACCGAGCACGAGGCGGAGGACGTCGCGGTCGGCCTGAAGCAAGCCTTCGGCGCGTCCCTCGACGCGAC
>CAIMWA010000306.1 GCA_903845045.1 uncultured delta proteobacterium
CGTCGAGGGCGTCGAGGGCGAGCGCCATCTCCTCGCGGGTGTGACCGCGGGTGATGTTCACGCGGAGCCGCTCCTCGCCGACCTTCACGCCGGGGTACGTGATCGGCACCATGTAGATGCCGCGGTCGTAGAGCATGTGGTGCAGCAGCATCGCCTTGCGCTCGTCGCGCACCATCACCGGCATGATGTGCGTGTCGCTCAGACCGAGGTCGAAGCCGCGGGAGACGAGCTCGCCGCGCATGTAGCGGGCGTTCTCTTGAAGCTCCGCGACGAGCTCGGGGCCGCGCTCCTCGAGCATCGTGAGGATCGTCGCCGCCGCCGCGACGATGGGCGCCGGCAGCGTCGCGCTGAAGACGAAGCTCCGGGCCGTGTGCTGGATGAGCTCGACCACCTCGGTGCTGCCGAGGATGATTCCACCGATGCCTCCGAAGACCTTGGAGAAGGTCGACACGACGATTGGCGCCCGTCCTTCGAGCTTGAGGTGCTCGAGCACGCCGCGTCCGTGCGCGCCCATCGTCCCGGAGCCGTGTGCGTCGTCGACGACGAGCACGGCGCCGTGGCGCTCGCACACGTCGACGATCTCCACGAGGCTGCCCATGTCGCCGTCGAGCGAGTAGATGCCCTCGACGAGCACCATCGCGTTCGGGCGATCACGGGTCTTGAGGATGCGCTCGAGGGAGCGCGCGCTGTTGTGGTTGAAGAAGCGCACCTCGGGCGCCCGCCCCGGGCTCCCCGCCGCGACGAACGTGCCGTCGAGGATGCAGGCGTGCGAGAGGTTGTCGAGGATCAGCGAGGTGTCGCGGTCGGCCAGCGACATGATCGTGCCGACCATCGCCTGGTAGCCCGTGGTCGTGATCAGCGCCTTCTCGAAGCCGAAGTACCGCGCGAGGCGCTCCTCGAGCTCGACGTGCATCGTGGTCGTGGCCTGCACGCGGGAGCTCGAGAGCCCGCACGCGAACACGTCGACGGCGCGCTTCGCCGCTTCCTTCACGAGCGGGTGCGTCGTGAGCCCGAGGTAGTCGTTGGAGCTGAAATTCACGAACGCGTGGCCGGCCACCGTGGTGCGCAGCCCGCCGGTCTCGAACGGGCGGAAGAACGGGTACACGCCCATCTCCCGCGCCTCGCGGACCCTCGCCAACCCCTCGTGCGCCTTGTCGTCGATCCAGCTCATCGCTCACTCCGCTCGTCGGAACACCAGCGCCGACGCATTTCCGTAGAACCCCAGCGACGTGACCACGGCGTAGCCCGCGCCGGACACCGCACACCCGAACGCCACCGCGAAGGCACCCGCGGCGCCCAGCGTCTCGCCGATCCACTCCTTCGGCGCGACCGCGGGCACGTCGCCGAGCACCGCGGCGATGACCTCCCGCTCCGCCGCGTCGAAGGACGCGAGCCCCGAGCGGCCGGTGAGCGCGAGTGTCACTTCCGACGCTTCGATGCCCGCGTCGGCGAGCGCCAGACGCAGCGCACGCTCGAGCGCGCCGCGGCCCGCACGCACCATCGTCGTGCCCTCGTCGCCCGGGTCGAAGGCCGACCCGTAGCCGGCGATCACCGCGTGCACCGTCGCGCCCCGCGCGCGCGCCGCAGCCTCGTCCTCGAGCACCGCGAGGCAGGCGCCTTCACCGAGCGTCAACGCCTCCGCGCCGGCTCGCCGGAACCCTTGCCAGAGCCCTTCCGAGAGGGCCTCGGCGCCGCCCGCGAGCACGGCCTTGGCGCGTCCCGCAGCGATCCAGGTGCACGCGGCGTCGAGCGCATCGAGGGCGCCGGTGGGGCCGTTCGTCACCGTCGCGTTGAGCGCGCGCAGCTCCTCCCAGATGGAAACGTAGCCCACGGAGCTGTTGATGACGGTGTTCGGGAAGCGCGCCGGGTTCAGGTACCGAGGGTCCTCGCGCAGGGCCACGGTGTGGAGCTCGTGGATCGCCTCGAGGCTGCCGTACGCCGTCGAGCCGCACACGCCGATGTCGTCGGCGCCCAGCGCCGCGAAGGCGCCTTCGCGCTTGAGCCCCGCGGCCTCGAGCCCGAGGCGCGCCGCGACGAGCAGGAGCTTCGTGAGCCGGTCGTTGTTGCGCAGGCCCTTGTCGCCCACGATGGGGCGCGGGTCGAAGGAGGCGACCTCCGCAGCGCGGACGCCCAGGCCCGCGAGGGACGGTAGCGCCGTGGGGGCCGACCCGAACGCAGCGCCCGCTTCGCCGGTGATGCCCGCGCGAAACGCGTCCCACCCCACGCCGAACGTCGACACGACACCCCACGCGGTGATCGCTACGGGCTTCACGCTGCACCTCCGCGCGCCGCCGGCGCCGGGAGCCGCCCCGGCTTCGCAAAGAGCACCACCGCGTCGTAGCCGCCAAAGGCGAGGGCGTGGTTCACCACCACGTCGGTGCGCGCGCGCACGGCCTCGTTGGCGACCACGGCGATGTCGCACTCGGGATCCGGGACCTCGTAGCCGATGGTGGGCGGGAGCGTGTCGCTGAGCAGCGTCTCGACGCAGCTCACCGCCTCGAGCGCGCTCGACGCACCCATGCAGTGACCGATCATGCTCTTGATCGACGACACCGGAACGCGCCGATCGCCGAACACCGCGCGCACCGCCGTGCTCTCGACGACGTCGTTGGCCTTCGTCGCCGTGCCGTGGGCGTTCACGAAATCGACGTCCGCGGGTTCGAGCCCCGATCGGGCGATGGCCTCGCGCAGCGCGTGGATGATCCCCGCGCCCGAAGGCTCCGGCCGCGTGATGTGGAAGCCGTCGCACGCGAGGCCGTGGCCGCCGACCTCGGCGAGGGCCGTCGCGCCGCGACGCACCGCGTGCTCCTCGGACTCGAGCACGAGCACCCCCGCTCCCTCGCCGACGATGAGGCCGCGGCGGTTGAGGTCGAAGGGCTGGCACCGGTCCGGCGACACCGCGCCGAGCCGCACGAAGCCCGCGAACTGAAGGTCCTGCAGAAGCTCGGCGGCACCCGTGATCACGACATCCGCGCGCCCGGCACGGATGAGGTCCGCGGCATACCCGATGGCGTAATTTCCGGCAGCGCAGGCTGCGGGAAGGGTGAGCACGGCGCCGCGGCAGCCGAGGGCGTTCGCCGTGGCCGCGGAGAGCAGGTACGGCGCGGCCTTGGGGAGCACGCGCGCGGACATCGCGTCGGCGTCGCCGAGGATCCAGGCCTCGTCGAGGCGTCCGAGGACGTCGGCCTCGCCCATGGTCGTGCCGAGCACCACGCTGGCGCGCTCGCTGCGGAGCGCGGCGTCGCTCAAACCAGCGTCACGGACCGCCATGCGCGCGGCGGCGATGGCGAACGCCGAGCAGCGCCCGGAGCGCTTGGCCTCGACGTCGGTGAGGTGGTCCCGCGCGACGAAGCCCTGCACCTCGGCGGCGAGGTCGCGACCGAGCTTCGAGGCGTCGAACGATCGGATCGTTGAGGTGCCGCTTCGCCCTGCCACGAGGCTGCGCCAGTACGCGTCGCGCCCGAGCCCGACGGAGCTCACCACGCCCATCCCCGTGACGAAAACGCGGCGTGTCATCGGCGCGCCTATAACCCGCCGTGGCCGGACGCTTCAAGCCGTGTCGCGGCGCGAAGGCGGGTGCTCACCGCCACCGGCGCTACGCACCCCCCGGACGCGCGAAACCGCTGGGAATCAAGGCGTTGCGCGCCTTGACACGCTGTCCGTTCGCTGCGATTTAGCGCCCGCCCGAGGGCCCTCGCGGCACGCGGGGCTCTCTCTCAACGAACGCATCCACGGAGCTCGGATCCACCCCATGATTGCACGAGACGAATTGCTCAACACGTTCCGGCGCATCGCCAGCGAGGTCGCGGAGAAGGAGATCTCGGTCACCAGCGAGACGACGGCGATCAGCGACCTCGGCATCGACTCCCTCGGCATGCTCGAGATCGTCGGCAGCATGGAGCGCGAGTTCAAGATCCAGATCCCGGACGACCAGCTCGTGGGCATCTCCACGGTGGCGCAGCTCGTGGATCTCGTGCAGCGCCGCACGGGCTCGGCGGCCTGAAGGCATCGAGGCGTCCATGAGCACCTCCGCCACGCTGAAAGAGGACCTTCGCGGGATCATCGCGGAGATCATCGAGAAGGACGCCGACGCGATCGGCGACGACATCCTGCTGCGCGACCTCGGCGTCGACTCGATGCAGGCCATCGAGATCATCTCCGACATCGAGCGCCGCTATCAGCTCAAGATCGCCGAGAGCGAGTTCAAGAACATCTCGACGCTCTCCTCGGTGCACCGCTTCGTCGAAGAGAAGCTCGCCGCTCGCGCGGGCTGAAGCTCTCCTCCCCCTCGACATCTCCGGCACACGACTACCCCGCGCTCCTTCCAAGGGGGGCGAGGGGCGTCGTGGTAGCTGCTCGTGGTGTCGGCGGCGGGGGTCGAACCCGCACGAAGCGCTGGGCTTCAAGGGGTTTTAAGCCCCCGGCGTCTGCCATTCCGCCACGCCGACGGCGGCCGCCCCGGGCGCGCCGCCGAAGCGGAGCACCCGGAGCACGCCCGCGAGACGATTCAGGGAATCGGGAAGACGCGAACGCCCCAGCGGCGCATGTCCGAGGTGGACAGGTCGCGCCAGTAGGTTCCGACCTTGCCGGCGGCGCTGGTCGCCCAGTAGCCGGTGTTGTTCATCGAATCGAGCACCGAGCGGGTCCACGTCGCCGTGGCGCCGCTCCCGGTGAGCACCGCCAGGCGAAGCGTCCCTGCCGTGGTGTCCTGGTACGCGACGCGCGGGCCAGCCGTCCCGACGGAGATGGTCGCGCTGTCGCCGACGATGTGCCGGCCGTCGTCGAACTCCATGGTCGTGCCCACGCCGACGCCGTCGTCGATCACGGAGGGCGTTCCCATGGGGTGTCCACCGCTCACGCGGAGGTAGAGCAGGCGCTCCTGCCAGCCGTCGACGTAGGCGACGTGCACGAGCCCCGTCGCATCGACGGTGGCCGAAGCCGCGACGCCGCGATCGCCGCCGTCGTGGCCCATCGCATCCTCGCCGTCGAGGATCACGGGCGCGGCGAAGTGACCCATGGCATCGCCCTGGGCGTAGAGGAGGTTGCCGCGGTCGCGGTGGTAGAACACCAGCGCCGGGCGGCCCATGGCGTCGACCACGAGGTTGATGAACAGCGCCCCCGGCGCGAGGTCCTCGACCCACGCGCTGTCGTAGACCGCGGCGCAGGCGGTGCCGATGCACGCCTGGTTGGCTCCGCAGGTCGCGGTGCACGTTCCGACCGCCGTGCAACGCCCCGTCGACTGCACGCACGCCTGGCCCATCGGGCAGTCGCCAGCTCGGCACGAGCTCGGCAGCGTCACCGCGTCGGAGACGGTCCAATCGCTCGCCTGCGTCGGCGTCGGCGAGTGCGCCCGCGCCACGCGTACGACGGTGTTGAACGCCCCGCCCATGCCCGCGGCCATCGCGCGGTACGCGATGAGCGGCGTGCCGTCGGAGAGCAGCACCAGCGACGTGTACCGGCCGTTGGAGCCGTTGGTGTCGACGGTGTGCGACTGCCAGTGCGTCCCGTCGAAGCTCGCGAACTTCAGGTGGTCGTGCGTCGTGTCCCAGAACGAGACGCGCGCGTGGCCGGCGCTGTCGAGCGCGATGTCGTTGTAGCGGCCGACGTCGTCGCCGGCCGTGCTGATGCCGCCGCGCCAGCCCATGGGGTCGCCGGTCACGTCGCCGTCCGCGGGAACTCCGTCCACGTGGGTCCACGCCACCGTCGACGTCTCCGATGCGTAGCGCCCCACCACGAGGTCGCCGAAGCGCACGCCGCCGGTGGGCTGCCCCGGCGAGTACGCCGAGAGCCACACCGCGTTGTCCGCAGCGACCGCCATGTGCAGGTGCGACCCCACCGCGCCCGGATCGAGCGGGGGGAGACGGTCGCAGCGGCACGCCGAGGAGTCGTAGGCGCACGTCGTGGCGTTGAACGCCGGGGCGCCGGCCACGCCGAACCCCGGCATGCACGTCGGGCAAGCCGGCGGCGTCGAGCACATGTTCGTCGAGGCGCAGAGGTCCTGCCCCGTGGTGCACATCGCCGGGGTGAAGGTGTCGATGGGCGCGCCGCTGTCCGTGGGTCCCACGCGCCCCGCGTCGGCGACCACCGCCGTCACGTCGTCCGCGCAGCCCGCGACGCCCACCGCCGCGGCCGCGACGACCGCGGTCGCGATGCGCGAGGCCGAACGCCGGCGACGCCGCGCGCTCAGCACGATGGCGACGCCGAAGAGGGCCGCGAGGCCCGACGACGAGCGCGAGCCGCTCGTTCCAGCGCCGACGCGGCAGCCGCAGCCACCGGTCGAAGCATCGGTGCTGCGCCCGCCGCGGATCAGCGAGGCGATGGCCACCGGGCGCTCGGTCACGTTGCCGGCCGAGTCACGCACCCGGGCGATCACCCGCGTCACGCCCTCGGGCACGACCACCGAGTCCGCCGAGCCCCACGGCGTCGCCGCGTGACCGTCGAACTGCCATGAGTACTCGATGGGACCGCTGCCGTTGTCCGTCGCCTCGGCGAGGACCGTGCGCCCGTTCACGCGGGTCGAGAGCTCCGGAGCGATGGGGTCGATGTCGACGGTGAACACCGCGGGCTCGCGGTCCGCCGACTCGGGCTCGCCGGCGACGCGCGCACGCACCTCGAAGGTGTGCGTGCCAGGGCTCGCGAGCGAGAAGTCCTGGACGTCGAAGGTCGACGAGGACGTGAACGTCGACCACATGTGCCGATCGACGCGCCACGAGTACTCCACCGCGTGGCCGAAGTCGTTCGGCGTCGCCGCGTGGAAGAGCACGTGCGGGAGGTTCTCGGCCCGGAACGAGTCCGCGCTGCGGAAGAACGCCGGGTCCACGCGCACCGCATCGACGGCGGCCGTCGTGTCGAGCGCCAGCGTGTCGGGGTGCGCTCCCGCCGCCGTGAACTGGATGCCGGCGAAGATGCCGAGGAAGCGGTTCATGCCCTCGGTCACGCCCTGCACGCCGCCCGTCGGGATGGCGATCTGGATGCGTCCCAGCGACATGCCGCCGGACCCCGGGATGTCGAAGCCGGGGATCGCGATCGGCGAGAGGCCGCCGCCGACCATGCCGAGCACCGGCGCGAGGATCGCCTGGAGCGACGCGCCGATGAGCGCCGGGTTGTTCGAGAGCAGGCTGTTGTTGGTCACCACGATGTTCGCGGTGTGCAGCATGCCGAGCCGCGGGCGCAGGCCGCCGGTGTCGGGCTCGAGGTTCACGCCGACGGTGAGGTCCGTCGTGAGGGTCATGAAGCGCACGTAGCGGTCCTCGCTCCACGCGTAGAAGTCGAGGGCGAGGTGCGGCAGGCCGATGTTGAGCAGCGGGTCGGTCTCGACGTTCGAGCCGTGGCCGATGTGGATCGCCGGCGGCTGCTGCGGGCGCAGCACCACCGCGATGGGACCCGTCGTCGACGGGAACAGGAGCTGACGCATCGAGCTGAGCGCCGGGAGGATGCTGAAGGTGCCCGCCGAGAGCTGCTGGCTGAGGTTCGTGCCGACGCCGAGGCAGAGCGTGCCCGCATCCCAGATGTGGTAGCCGGCGTAGTTCAGGAACTCCTCGGAGAGGCCGACGCCGAGGTCGATGGGGGTGGAGCTCCCAGGCACGACGTTGCCGCGCAGCGCCATGTACTCGGGGATCGTCGGGATCGCCGGCGCCGCGACGTGAGGCACGCATGCGTTGTGACCGCCGGACTGGAACGCGCCGAACATGTCGATGGACATGCCGCCGTTGACCACCTGCGCGTCGTGCTGCGGATCGCCCGCGGCGAGGAGGTAGCTGACCGGAGCCTGGAGCCCCGGCGAGAGCGACGAGAGCAGCGCGCCGAAGTTCCCGCGTCCGTCGGTGCCGAGGGCCACTGGGACGTTGGTTCCGTCCGAGTACTGGCACGTGCCCGAGTGGTCCGTCGTTCCCGTCGGGCACCCCGGCGGGTTCGGCGTGGACTTCTGCGCGAGGGCGGCGGAGATCGGTCCGAGGGCGCTCGAGATCTGGCCGCGCACCGTCGAGATGAGGGTGCCGCGGAGCAGGTTGATGATCCCGCAGACCCAGCTGCCGTTGCACTGGATGTCGTTGGTCTCGATGTCCTCGCCCGGCGCGAGCTGCACGGAGTCTCCCGAGCCCGTCGGGGAGACGATGTCGGCGCGGTGGTAATTCTGCCGCGGCGCGTGCGTGTCGCGCGTGATCGCCGCGCGGGTCTCGAAGCCGATGTACGGATACGATCCGCGGGTCGTGTCGATGTTGATCGTCGGGCTCGCGATGGTGCCGCAGAAGATGCCGCCGCACGTCGACGAGCAGCTTCCGACGCACGCCTGGATCGGCAGGTCGCCGCGGATCACGACGCGCGCATGGACGTTGATCGCGTTCGGGTCACTGAAGCCCAGCGCCAGGGCGCTGGTGGCGGGGAGCGTGATGCCGATGCTGCAGTGCCCGCTGGGGCACACGATGGCCTGACCCACGGTGAGGTTCTGCGCGATGGTGGGCACCGGGATGCCCGCGCCCACGAGGCCCCCGAGGAGCCCCGGCGCGACGGCCTCGACGCGACTCAACCCCGTCTGGGTGAGACGGATCTGCGCGGCGCGCGGAATCCGTGTCTCCGGCGTCAGGGGATAGCCTCCTGCGATGGGCTGCAACGCTCCACCCGCGCACCCCGAACAGCCACCGCCTCCGCATCCCGAGATCAGGACCACGGCGATCATCCAGTAGACCCTGCGAATGGTCGACCACATCAGACAGAACCTCTTGCCGCGAGGCGCGGCGGTGCGAGTCGATCCGTGCGCGAACGCAGGACCAGGGGGAAGCGTCGGTGGGGAGAGTACGGTGCAGGGGTGTGCGGGGTAAAGCGTCGATGTGACGCGGCGCACGGTCGGACCGGCTCACGGCATGGGCCGCGAACCGCGGAGGGTCACTGCGCGATTTGGGCCGACACCGCCGCGAAGTTCGCGCGCAGGTGGTAGGCGGGCGCCGTGCCCACCATGGAGTCCGGCTGGTGAGCCCAGCCCGACTGCGGATCGGAAGCGCAGTTGGCGCCGGCGATGAGGTTGCACAGCGGAACCGGGTTGCCGCCGATGACGACGCTCACGGTCTTGGCGTGGTCGACGGTGATGTCGGCCTCCACGGTGCCGTACGGGTGGTCCATGGTGTCCGACGTCAGCCAGCGGCTCGTGGACTCGGTGAAGCGGCCGCCCGACGGCTGGCCGAGGCCGACGCACGAGAGGTCGCCGTTGAGCTGCACCGTCGTGATGTGCGCGTTGTCGAGGGGAAGCTGCGTGAGCAGCGTCGTCGCCGAGGTGTCGGTGAAGATCGGGATGTTGACGGTGGTCGTCGCCGTCGAGGTGCTCGCCGTCCGAGCCGGCGCCGCTCCCGCCACGGTGATCATGCCGTTCACCGGATCGAAGGCCGTCGGCGCGCCGGCGTCGCCGCCCGCGAAGTTGCCGTGGTAGAACGCGAACTGGCCGTCGAGGAGGCCCAGGCCGACGTGACCGCGGGTCGTCGCCGTGGGGTTCAGGCCACCCGTGCGGAAGGTGCCCGCGGTGAGGTCCATCTGGAGGCCCCAGAGGAACGTGCCGCCCTGTAGCGTCGGGTTGATCACCGACAGGATCGCCGCGCTCGCGAGCGCCGCGGGCGCCGTGATCTGGATGTACGTGAGGCGGAAGCCCGGGTGCATCGCGTCGTTCGCAAAGTGCGTTGTCGGACAGAGGTTGTCGCTCGCGCACTGGTAGTACGGCACCACTCCGCCATCACCGGCCGCCGGAGGGCTGCACGCGGCGTCGGTCGGCGTCGAAGAGTCCGACGGCGTCGAACCGGTGTCCGTCGGCGTAGTGCCGGCGTCGGTGGTGGTCCCGCTCGAGCCACACGCCGCCATCGACGCCGCCAGGGTACCAGTGAGGAGAAGAGTGGAAATCCGGTTCATGAATCCTCCGCGATCGCTGTCCGACAAAAGGTCGCGCGGCTCGAAGGGATCCCCGCGGCCCGCGCGGCGCGGACCGTAAGCGAAGCGTCACGCCGCCGCAAGAGTCGGCGGGGCTGCGTCAGTGGGTCTCGTAGTGCACGAGCCGCGCGAAGGCGCGCACGCGCTCCTGGACCTGCTCCGGCGTCGCCGCGAGGGTGCCGCGGGGGCCGTAGTGCTCGACGCAGAGCGACGCCACGGCGGACCCGTGGACCACGGCGCGGCGCATCGTCGACGGGGTCACGGGGCCGTGCGCGTCGAGGAACCCGAGCATCGCGCCCGCGAAGGTGTCGCCGGCGCCGGTCGGGTCGACGACGTCCTCGATGGGGAACGCGGGGGCGTGGAAGGCGCCCTCGTCGTCGAAGAGGAACGCGCCGTACTCGCCCCTGCTTCACGACGACGCGAGCCGGTCCGAGCGCACGCAGCGCGCGGCCGACCTTGGCGATGGCCTTGTGCCCGCTGAGCTCCCGCGCCTCCTCCTCGTTGATGATGAGGAGGTCGACGCGGCGAAGCACCGCCTTCAGGGCGTCGGGCGTCCCCTGGATCCAGAAGTTCATCGTGTCGGCGGCGACGAGCTCGGGCTTCTCGGTCTGGTCGAGCACGTCGGACTGCAACGCAGGATGGATGTTGCCGAGGAGCACGATGCGCGACGAGCGGTACGACGACGGAAGCGTCGGCTTGAAGTGCTCGAAGACGTTGAGGTGCGTGGCAAGCGACGAGCGCGAGGAGAGATCGGCGCTGTACTGGCCGTGCCACCGGAACGTCTCGCCCTCGACGACCTGCACGCCGGCGAGGTCCACCCGGCGGCTCGCGAGCGACTCGAGCATCGTCTGCGGAAAGTCCTTCCCGACCACGCCGACCATGCGCACGTCGGTGTAGAGGCCGGCGGCCAGCGCCGCGTACGTGGCCGAGCCGCCGACGAGGTCGTGGCGCTCGCCGGTGCTGGTGAAATCCACGGTGTCGATGGCCATGGAACCTACGATCAGAACGCTCACGGTGCTCTCTCCTGCGCCGCGACGAGCGGCGGCGGGCAACGTCCCTACCGTGGCCCCTGCGGCGCGGTCAACGCCCGGCGTCGCGGACGTAGGGCGCGCGCTCGACGGGCACGTCGACCTCGCCGCCGTCGCGGACCACGCGGAGCACCACCGTCGTGCCCACGTTGCCGCGCAGCATCGGGGCGATGTCCTGCGTCGAATGACCGCGCACCGTGGTGCCGTCGACGGCGACGATGCGGTCGCCGGATCGAAGGCCCGCCCGGTATGCCGGGCCGCGCTCGGGCACCGCCTCGAGCACCAGCACGCCCTCGGTCTCGCGGTGCCTCAACGTCGCCCCGATGCCGCCGGGCCACGCACCGCCGCGGTTGCCGATGCCGGGCGACCCGGCGCCGCAGGCGTCCAGCGACGCGAACGTCAGCGCGACGACGACGGCCGAGACGACGCGCCACGCGGTAGACCCTTGCGTGCCGAAGGGGGAGGGGCGATGGTCCATCGGCGTGACGCTACCCAATCCAACGGCGGCCGGGGGAGATCCGGCCCCGCCCGGCACGCTCGGAGCGTATCGCCTCGTCGAGCTGATCGGCCGCGGCGGCATGGGCGAGGTCTACCGGGCGGAGCGCGACGGGCCCGCGGGGCGCGTGTCGGTGGCCCTGAAGCGCGTGCTGCCCCGGCTCCAGGGCGACCCCGGGCTTCGCGGTCGCTTCGCGGTCGAGGCTCGCGCCAACGGGTTCCTCGACCACCCGAACGTCGTGCGGGTGCTCGAGTGGTCCGATCAGCCCGAGCCGTACCTCGTCATGGAGCTTCGCGAGGGCACCACCGCTGCGCGGCTCCTCAAGGCCTGCGCCGAGCGTGGACAGCGTCTTCCCCCGGCGGCCGTGGCGCACCTCGTCGCGGAGGCCGCGACCGGCCTCGACTACGCGCATCGCCGCGAGGACGAGCAGCGTCGCCCGCTCGGGCTCGTGCACCGCGACGTCTCGCCGCAGAACCTGCTGGTCGGTCTCGACGGCTCGGTGCGCGTGTCCGACTGCGCCGTCGCGCATGCCGTCGTCGGAGGCACGCCGGGCGCAGTGACCAAGCTCGCCTACGCGGCTCCGGAGCTGCTACGCGGCGAGGCGGCCGACTGGCGAGCCGACGTCTTCGCCCTCGGCGTCGTGCTGTGGGAGCTGCTGCTGGTGCGCCCGCTGGTGCCTCGCGCCGACCCCAACGCCGCGCGCCAGGCGCTTCTCGCGGGACGCTTCGACGCGCCGTCGCGCGTGGATCCGTCGGTTCCGCAGGCCTTCGACGGGGTGGTCCTCACTGCGCTCGCGGCCGATCCCGCGCAGCGCACGGAGTCCGCC
>CAIMWA010000307.1 GCA_903845045.1 uncultured delta proteobacterium
CGTCGGCCGCACGGAGCACGACGCGCGGAGCCGAGAGCACGAGCTCGGCGGTCTTGCGCGAGCCGGACTTCCAGGCGGCGAAGAGCTCGCCGACCTCGCGGTCGGTGAAGTGCTCGGGCGCCGCGGCGTCGGCGAAGCGGGCGCACGCGGCGGCGTTGGCGCGCGCCATGGGCACGAGGAACTTCATCGCGGCGTGGGCACCGATGGCGCCGGCGCGCACGTGGGCCTGCGCCGCGGCCGGGAGCACCATCGCGAGGGCGATGCGTCGCGAGACCCAGCTCTGGGTACGGCCGAAGCGGCGGGCGAGGTCCTGCTGCGAGAGTCCGAAGCGCTCGTGCATCTCGCGCAGGAACCACCCCTGCTCGATGGCGCTGTCGGCGTCGCCGGCGCGCAAGAGGCGCTCGAAGAGCAGGGCCTCGGACTCGTCGAGGGACCACTCGATGGCGACCGCCGTGTCGCGGCCGAGGGTACCGAGCGCCCGCACGCGCTTGTAGCCGTCGATGAGGACGAAGCGGTCGCCCTCACGCACGACCACCACCGGCATCGTCTGTCCGGCCGAGGTGTTGCTGACCACCCAGGACCGCGGTTTTCGTGAGGGTCCCGACGGAAACCTGACTCGCGGGGATTCCTGCCGTGGAGTTGGCGGGCCTGACCCCGGAAAGCATGAAGGCCCGAGAGCTTGTACCTCTCGAGCCTTCGGTCGCGCCGGTGGTGCCGTGCGGCGACATGCCGTTGGTCGCATGGGTTCCATCGCCCGCCACTTCTCGGACGCCCGGCGCTGCGCCGGTGCCGATCGATCTCGCGCTCTCCTTCCGCGTCTTTCGTTGCGAGGCCCGTGACTGCGGCCGGCTGACGGCGCTCTGCCTCGGGTGCGATCGCGGACAGCGTTACGGCTCGACGGCGTGCAGCGCTCGCGAGCGCACGCGGCGTCACCGGGAGACCAACCGCGTCTGCGCGCGGACCTTCGCGGCGCGGCGCCTGGCCGCCCGGCGTCAGCGCGAGATCCGTGCCCGCCGCCGTGCTCCGGCGCAAATAGTCACGGATCGCCCTCAACCCGCGGTGGCCCTCGCCGCGACCGTGGGCCCGTCGCCCGCACCCGTGACCATCGTGGTCGCGCGCACGTCGGGCGGCAGGGAGTCCAACCATGCCGAGATCGATTCGAGCCGTGATCGCGCCGGGCCCGCAGAGCGCCCGGATGATCGTGACCGAGGGGCCGAGCCGCACGTTGCTGACGGCGCACCTCGCCCCCTCGACGACGCACCCGCGAGCGCTGCCGTTCCTGCTGGAAGCACTGGCGCTTTGGGAGGGTCCGACGGTCCAGGGTGTGCTCGCTGTGGACGAGTGGGACGCTTCCTGCGCGACCACGCTCTACCGCGACGTGTTCGCGGACGGCGGGACCCCGCCGCTCTATACCCTGGACTGCGTGCCGCTCGCCCGCGGCCGCCGTAGGCGTCCCTTCGTCCACGACGCCCTGCACGGCGCCGACTTCCGCGACCTGCGCAGCGTGGTCCTCGACGCGAGGGGACGATGATCACCGCGGAGACGCGCGTGCGCATCCGTGCCCTGTTCTTCGGCGAGCACTGGAAGATCGGCACCATCGCCGCCGAGCTCGGCCTGCACCGCGACACCGTCGCGAGCGCCATCGACACCGAGCGGATGATCAACGCCAACACGAAGCTCTGCCGCTCGCAGCTCGATCCCTTCAAGCCCTTCGTCGCGGCGACGCTCGAGAGCCACCCGCGCCTGCGCGCGACGCGCATCCTCGAGATGCTCCGCACCCGCGGCTATGTCGGGAGCTGCGGGATCCTCCGGCGCTACGTCCGCTCCATCCGCAAGGTCTCCCGGCACGAGGCTTTCTTCCGACTGAACACGCTCCCCGGCGAGCAGGCGCAGGTCGATTGGAGCTGCTTCGGGTCGATGCAGATCGGCCACGCCCGGCGACCGCTCTCGTGCTTCGTGATGACGCTCTCGCACTCCCGCGCCGTCTACGCGCGCTTCTTCCTCGACCAGCGGATGGAGTCGTTCCTCGAAGGGCACGTGCGCGCCTTCGAGGCCATGGGCGGCGCGCCGCGC
>CAIMWA010000308.1 GCA_903845045.1 uncultured delta proteobacterium
AGGCGCAGAGGAGCACTCGCTGGCCCGAGGCGACCAGCTGGTGCACGAGCTCGCAGATCGCGGTGGACTTGCCAGACCCGGGCGGACCTTCGAGGAGAGCGAAGTCTGGTGAACCGAGTGCCATGGCGACGAACGCCCGCTGCTCTTCGGTGCCGCTCAGGGTCTCGTCGGTGAGGCACGCCCAGCGCGCCACCGGCTGGGGGGTGACCGCGGGCCAGCGGGCCTGCGCAGGATCCTCGCAGAGCCGCAGCAGCGAGCGGTGGTGCGGGAGCGGGGCGTGCGTGAGCTGCCGCGCCGCGCGCTTTTGGAGTCGAAGATCACGCTCGTTCAGCGGGAGGTGAAGTGTCGCACCTGCCGGCGGGAGCCGCTCGAGCAGGATCTGGTAGCGCTCGCGATCGACGCGACGGACCTTGATCACCGCATCGAGGCGATGCTTCGGCTCCGTCCAGACCTCCTTCACGTCCTCGTCGCAGAACGCGGCGCACGGGTCTTCGAAGTCGTCGCCCCGAAGCTTCGGCGCCACGAGCTGCACCCACCGACCGCCACGATCGCGAGTTCCCGCCGCGCGCCACGCGAACCGGACGCCGGTGTCGGAGCGAAGCAGGCCCTCTGCGGGGTGGTCCTCGACCTTCAGCACGCCGCCGGTGAGTTCGAAGACCCGACCTTCGGCGTCGAACAGGCGTCGAACGCCCTCGAGCCCAGGGACGGCGGTGACGCCGACGCGCACGCCGTCGGCGAGGAGCTCGGAGTCCGCCACGGTGCCCTCCAGCACGCCCATCCACGCGTCGTCGCCCTCGGACACGAAGGCCGCTCGCACCGGGATGTCCCTCCCGGCGAGCGTGTTGAACGATCGCGGCGGCTCATCGTCGGAAGCAGCCGCGACGACGCAGCGGCGTCCGCACCAGAAGATCTCGTCGGCGGCGTCGAGCGGCTGCGCCGGCTCGATCCACACCCCGCGAGGCGAGCGCTCGGCCCGCGCCACGAGGACGGTGGCGTCGCGATTGACCACCATCAACGGCTTCTCAACATCGAACGCGACGCCATCGTCCCAGTTCGTCACGAGCCAACGAGGCGGAGGGCGAAGGATGCGGATCCGCGTGTCCTGGGCCTCGAGCGTCAGCGTCGAGAGGTTTCGAACGGGCTCCCAGCTCACCCGGCACCGGACCTGACGCTCCTTCGCGGCATCGCTCGCGCGGCCGAGGAACGACTCGAACGGCTGCAGCGCAGTGTTCGCCCAACGCATGAGCTGCGGGCCGAGCTGCGGTGCCGCTGGAAAGACCGATCGGAAATACAGCGTCTTCATCGCGCCCCCACCGGAACGAAAGGGTTGTGCGTCTCCTGGCGCAGCCTCGGGATCGACTGCGGCGACGGCGGAAGGGTCTCGGGCTCCTCGGAGCTGGCGGCGCGGGCCCGAGCACGCGCCCATTGGCGGAGCCCGACGAGCTGCTCGGACATCGTGCGCGAGAGCGGATACGTCTCGCTCAGCGCGGACGCGACGTGCTCCGTCGTGGGCTCGCGCCCATCCGAGAACGCCTCGTACAGGGCCTCGCGGACGGCCTCCTCGAGCTCGGCGCCGGAGTATCCGACGGACATCGTCGCGAGCTGATCGAGGTCGAACGACGCCGGGTCGCGGCGCTTCTTGCGAAGATGCACTGCGAGGATCTCCTTCCGCACCGCGTGCGTTGGCAGATCGACGAAGAAGAGCTCGTCGAAGCGTCCCTTGCGCAGCAGTTCCGGCGGCAGCGCCTCGACGCGGTTGGCGGTCGCGACGACGAAGACCGGCTCGCGCTTCTCCTGCATCCACGTGAGCAACGTCCCCACCACGCGCGCAGACGTGCCTCCATCGGACTGGTCGGAACTCCCGAGGCCGGCGAGTCCCTTCTCGATCTCGTCGATCCACAGGACGCACGGAGCGAGGGCCTGGGACATCTGCAGGGCGGCGCGGATGTTCCCCTCGGACTCGCCGACGAGGCCACCGAACACCCTTCCGAGGTCCAGACGCAGCAGCGGAAACTGCCACGCGGACGCGACGGCCTTCGCCATGAGGCTCTTGCCACACCCCTGCACGCCCAGGAGCAGCACGCCCTTCGGCGCGTCGAGGCCGAAATCGCGTGCGCCGCTGCCGTACGCGCGTCCGCGGCGATCGAGCCACTGCTTCAGGCGGTCGAGGCCGCCGACGTCCGCAATGCCGGCCTCGGGCTCGAAGTACTCGAGCACGCGTCCCTGGCGGATCACGCGCTCCTTCTCCCGCGCGACGAGGGAGACCGCCGATGCGCTGACGCGTCGGTTCTTCACCGCGGCGAGGCCGAAGGCGATGCGGGACTCCATCACGGTCAGTCCGCGAGCCGCCTCGAAGAGCGCGTCGGCGGGCTCGAAGGGAACCGCGTGGCTGCTCGCGGTGCGCGCAGCGACGGTGCAAAGGTCCTCGACGCCCGGCAGCGGGAGCTCGATGGTGGGGACCTCCTTGCGAAGCTCTGCCGGCAGGTCCGCGACCGGCGTCGAGAGCACGAGAACGCCTCGGGGGCCCGCGCCGGCCCAGCGCGCCATCTCGCGCACGAACCGCACGACCTCGTGATGCTGCGGCGCGAGGTATGGGTGCACGTCCTCGAGCAGCAGCACCCCGCCCGCCTTGGCGTCGCGCAGGCGCTTCATGAGCTCGATGGGCTCGGCGGTCTCGAGTTCCGTCTCCCAGCCGTCGCCGCGGAGACGCCGCACGCCGGCGGACGAGCTCCAGACCTCCAGGGGAACGTCGAGGTGCTTCGCGAGCGCGACGCACCAGCCCTGGACCCGCTCCCACTCGAACGACGCGACGTGGAGCACCGTCGCCCCCGCGTCTACCAACGCCCGAAACTCTTCATACGGAACTGCCATCGAAGCACCCCTCTGCGCTGGACCCCTGCTCCAGCGCGCACGTGTCCGCTCCCGCGCGGCGCATGCCGGCGGGTCCCTTCCCCGAATCCCGTCCGTCTCGCTGCGCTACAGCGCCCGGTACTCGCCCGGAGCCGCGTCGAGGTCCGCGGTGAGAAGCTCCCGCAGCTTCGTCTCGGCCGCCGCGAGGTACCGCTTGGCCGTCGCGAGGCTCACCTCGAGCGCCGAGGCCACCTCCTCGAGGGACAGCTCCTCACCGTGCCGCAGCTCGAACGCCACCTGGTGGTCCAGCGGCAGCGCGTGCAGGGCTCGCAGGAGCCGCGTGCGCCGATCCAGCCGGCTCGAGAGCGTGGGACCGAGGTCCATCGCCGTGTGCGCGCCGCTGTCGAAGGGCAGCGACGGACGCTGCCGCTCGTAGAACTTGAGCACCTGCTTGCGCGCGATGCCCCACAGGAAGGCGCGTTCGTCGCCCTGCGCCCGCGCGTTCCCCTCGACGAACGCCAGCATCGTCTGCTGGAC
>CAIMWA010000309.1 GCA_903845045.1 uncultured delta proteobacterium
CGCCCTGGCGTTCCCACCCCCGGCTACGACAAGATGTCCTCCCCTCGGCATCGCGCGGGGCT
The DNA here is from genome assembly GCA_903845045.1 of uncultured delta proteobacterium. Lineage (GTDB taxonomy): Bacteria > Myxococcota_A > Polyangia > Polyangiales > SCUS01. The sequence goes on from CAIMWA010000309.1 coordinate 63, forward strand.
GAAGGAGCGGAACTTTCCGTTCGGGGAGCGCCGGGCGGCGGCCCGGTGCGACTTCATGAGTGCGCCCGTCATGGGCGCTGGCTGCGGGGTGCAGGTCCCCGGGAGAGTAGGTTCCGACGATCCAAGCGAAGGGCAAGGGCGGCGAGGCAACGAACCGTCTGGAGGAAGCCCGGAGCGAAACAGCGAGCCGACGCACAGAAACCCGATGCGAGGCTGTCCGGCCGGGGCGAGCGGGCTCATGGCCGCGAAGCTCCTGGAACCAAAGGACCGGGCAGTAGATCGGGCGGTTGCGCTGTGAAGGCCAGCGTTCTTACCCGGGGAGATCCCGCCTCGCGCCCGAAAGGGCGGCGCGCGCGAGCGCGGAGCGGGAAGTCAGCAGAGGTCGTAGTAGCGCACGCGGAAACCTGGGCTCCCACGCCGGCGGTCGGTGAGACGCCGGAGCAACGTCGGGGACAGCCACGACAAAGGGCGGAGTCGCGCGCGAAGGACCGAACGGAGAGGAGAGTGAATCGATCATGACTCTCGGACGGAAACCGCCTCAGATGCCCGGACAACCGGGGCGAGGGCCGCGATTCTGGGGTGATGCCCCCGAGCCGCTTCTCCGCGAGGAAGACCGACCGGCGAAACGTGAAGACGAGCACTCGGGCACATGCACGCTGATGGAGGAGATCGTCCACCACGAGAACCTCCGAGGCGCGCTCAGGAAGGTGAAGAGCAACCATGGCAGCCCCGGCGTCGACGGGATGACGGTGGATCAACTGTCCGAGCACCTGCGCGTGCACTGGCCGCGACTTCGCGAGGACCTCCTCGCGGGCCGCTACCAGCCGCAGCCGGTGCGACGATGCGAGATCCCGAAGGCTTCGGGAGGCACGAGAACGCTCGGCATCCCAACGGCCCTGGACCGGTTCATCCAGCAGGCGATTCTCCAGGTGCTTCAGCCTCGATTCGACCCGACCTTCTCGGAGCACAGCTACGGGTTTCGTCCCGGACGGAGCGCGCACGACGCGATCGACGCGGCGCAGCGGTACGTCCAGGACGGACGCGCAGTAGTGGTGGACGTCGATCTGGAGAAATTCTTCGATCGCGTGAACCACGACGTGCTCATGGGCAGGCTGGCCAAGCGCATCGAGGACAAGCGCCTGCTGGGGCTCATCCGTCGCTACCTGGAGGCCGGAACGATGGCCGACGGCGTGGTGACGGAACGCGACGAGGGAACGCCCCAGGGCGGCCCGCTGTCGCCCCTGCTGGCGAACGTGCTTCTGGACGAAATCGACAAGGAGCTGGAGCAACGCGGCCACGCGTTCGTGCGCTACGCGGACGACCTCAACGTGTACGTTGGGTCGATGCGGGCGGGCGAGCGGGTGATGGCGTTCCTGCGGGAGCGCTTCGCGAAGCTCCATCTCCGCGTCAACGAATCCAAGAGCGCGGTGGCGCCGGTCCGAGGACGAAAGTTCCTCGGCTACCGCTTCTACTTCTACCGAGGAGAGGTGCGGCGAGGGGTGGCGGACAAGGCGTTCAGGGCGTTCAAGGACCGCGTGCGAGAGACCACGCGGCGGACGTCCGGACAAAGCATGCGTCAGGTCATCGCGGAGCTGAATCCGCTGCTTCGCGGCTGGAAGAACTACTTCGGCCGCGCGCAGCAGAGCAAGCTCTTCGAGGGCCTCGACGAATGGGTCCGGCGTCGCCTCCGCATGCTGCAAATCAAACAGTGGAAACGCGGCAAGACGATCTACCGCTCGCTCCGCGCCATCGGGCACGGAACCGAGCGCGATCGGATCTCCGTCGCGCTGCCCGGTGGTTGGTGGCGGCGAGCGTTGCGCGCGGGATGGGCGCTCCCACCCGAATGGTTCGACGGCCTCGGCCTCTTCAGGCTGCGAACGTGACCTCAACATCCGAACCGCCGGATGCGGACCCGCTTGTCCGGTGGTGTGGCAGGGGTCGGCTCCTCCCTCGCGGAGGGGCCGCCCCTAAAGATGAAGGTTCTTGAGAAGGAATTGGCATCTTTTAAATCTGTTCAGGCCCTAGCTTCAGTGAGCGATCTTGCGAAGA
>CAIMWA010000310.1 GCA_903845045.1 uncultured delta proteobacterium
GGCCTTCGGCCTCGTGGCGGGTCCGCTCTTCACGCTCATGCAGGGCCAGGGGCGCGCGGGCCTCGCCCTCAAGGTCTTCGTGGGTTGGACCGCCGCGACCTGGCTCCTCGTCTTCGCCGTGTGGTCCCGGGGCCTCGGCGCCGTCGCGTGGGCGTACAGCGCCGTGACCGCGCCGGTGGTGCTGGGCCTCGCCGTGTGGGCGTCGCGGCACCTCGGCACGCCGTTGCACCGCGCATGGACGGGGCCCTTCGCCGCGGGCCTGGCGGGTGCCATGGCGGGCGCGCTCGTTCCGTACCTCGGCGTGCACGCGGGGTGGGCCCGGGCCCTCGTCGCGCTCGCCGCGTGGGCGGTCGCGCTCGCGGTCGTCGACGGTGCGCGCGCCGCCGGCGACCTGCGGGCATGGATCGCGGCCCTCCGCGCCTCGCGCACATAGCCTTGCGGGTGCCGGGGACCGCGTCGACGCCTGCCGCTCCGCGCACGCACCCTGGTCGCGCCGCTGCAATCGCAAGGTGCAGCGTCCCGTCCACCCTCCCAGGCCGCGCAGGCTTGCTCCGTCGGTCTCCCGGCGATAGCGTCTTTGTCATGGAATCGCTCACGCGCATCACTGCGGACCCCGGCGTCTGCGCAGGTCAGGCGTGCGTCCGTGGGCTCCGCATCCCGGTCGCGCTGGTGCTGAAGTATCTGGCTGCCGGGAAGTCCGTGGAGGAAGTCATCCACGAATTTCCGGAGCTCGAGCCCGCCGACATCGCCGAGTGCCTTCGCTACGCGTCCTGGCTCGCATCGGGACGCTCCGTCGCGCTGCCTCCAGCCGCGTGAGGGTCCTCGCTGACGTCAACGTCTCTGCCGCGGTCGTCGATCTCCTGCGCTCGGCGGGACACGAGGTCCAGCGCGTTCCCTCGGTGATGAGCGCCCGCGCGAGCGACGTCGAGATCGTTGCGGCGCGAGAGACGAAGGCGCCGTGGTGCTGAGCCACGACCAGGACTTCACCGCGATCCTCGCGGTCACCAGATCGACGAAGCCGTCGTTGGTGAACCTCCGCGTGTCGTACGTCGGTGCCGAGCGCCTCGCGGGTGCCGTCACGTCGGTCCTCCTCGCGGTGGAGGACGATCTCGTCGCCGGCGCCATCGTGACCATCGATGATCGAGGCGCGCGGGTGCGCCGGCTACCGGTGGCGTGACCGGGCATCCATCGAGGCAACCGATCGCGCGGTTTGCCGGGGACCGTTTCGACGCCTGCCGCTCCGTGCACGCACCGCGATCGACGATCGCGAAATTTGCCGAGATTTTCGATCCATCTGAGCCGCGACGGCACGGTGGTGGCGTCGGCGCGGACGGAGTCGAAACGGACACCGGGAGCCTGCATCGGCTGGCGCTTCGCTGCGGCCTCGGTGAGACGACGGCGGAAGGCGAGGACGTCGGCGCGCGAGGCCGTCGCACCAGCAAGTCGTCGAGTTGGTGTTCCCAGACCCCGTGATCGGGGTGCGGAACGAGGCCCTCGTACCTCGCGGCTTCTTCCGCTGTCGGCCGCCGCACCCCGTTCGGTGCAAGCTCGACAAGCGCGAAGGCCGCCGCCTCGGTATCGAACCGGCCCTCGCACTGCCACGTCTCGCCGCAGTGCGGGCAGTGAAAGAGCAGCGCGGCATCGTCGCGCCGTGCCACCAACACCACGTCGCTCATTCCGCAGCAATACGGGCAACTGCCGGCCGACGGTAGCGGCTCAGACATCACGGCCACCTTCGGTGACTCAGACTTCGGAAGGTTGCGACTCGCTCTTGCGCATAGGAAGTGCAATACGTAAGGCGAGTCGGCGAGGCGACCGAACATGCCTTGTACGAAGCCCCGCGGCCCGCTGATGTCCGTCAGCCCCCGCGCCGAGGCCCCCGTCATCGCCACGATGGCTCATGGTTCCCGGCGACGTTTCAACGCTCAACATCTTCCACCCCATCAGGTCAGAGGGACGCTGAGGACGGTGTCAACCTTCAACTTCCACCATTCCGTCCCCACCGGCGTCGGTGTCAAACGCGCAACGGGTTGAGTTGGAAACTGACACCGGCCACCTCCCCGAGAACCGTCGGGCCCGCGCTCGGTCTTCGACGGCCGCAGGGCTGGCTACGCCGTTGACGTACTACGCCGTTGGCGTATGCTTCGGCCGTGCGCTTCGAGTGGGACGCCGCCAAGAACGCCGCGAATCGCAAGAAGCACGGCGTTTCCTTCGAGGAAGCGCAGGAGCTGTTCACGTCCGGTGTCGAGTACCTCGAGCTGTTCGATGAGGCCCATTCCGTCGAGGAGGATCGCTTCATCGCGATCGGTCCCGTTCGGCGGGGCGTCATCTTGGTCGCCTACACCGAGCGGATCGAAGAGACGATCCGGATCATCAGCGTGCGTCACGCGACCGCGGCCGAGCGGAAGCTCTTTCTGACGCACATGGAGCACGTCGAGCCATGACCGAGATCCCAGAGCTCACCGCCGCCCACTTCGACCGGTCCATCCGCGCCTCGCTGCGCCGCAGGCTCGTTGAAGGAGACTTTCGCACGGGCGAAGACATCGCCGCCGTCCGCCGCTTCGTGGGCCTGTCGCAGCCGCAGTTCGCGGCGGCGGTCGGGATCAGCGTCGGCACGCTCCGGAATTGGGAGCAGGGACGTCGGCGTCCCGAAGGTCCCGCCATCGCGCTGCTCCGCATCGCCGCACGGCATCCCCGGATCATTCGCGAGAACGCGGCCCGCGCCGCGTAGCGCTGCCGCGTCGACCGGTCCGACGCGACGGTCCATGTGCATCGCGGGAAGGACGCTGGGGGCACCGCGCTCACCGCTCGACGAGCACCGCGACGGTTCGCGCGCCGAGCGTGTAGCGGTTGTCGTTCACCCTCGCCTCGGCGCCAGGATCGGCGGAATTCGCCGAGCCTTCGAGCCATGCGCCGGTGTCGGCCGCCTGGTACCACGCGGCCCCCGCGCGCGGCGTCGGGAGCACCACCGCCACCTGCGCGGCGTCGCGGTTGTACGCGACGTAGA
>CAIMWA010000311.1 GCA_903845045.1 uncultured delta proteobacterium
CTCTCTCAGTCCCCTCGCCCGCCGACCGGAGCGAAGCGAGCGGTCGAAGGGAGAGGGGTGGCGCGCAGCGCCGGGGTGAGGTCTGCGGGGCGCCGGTCAGACCTTCTCGCGGGTGACGCGCCCGAGCAGTCCTTGCGGACGCACCAGGAGCACCACGACGAGGATCGTGAACACGATGGCCGGCGCGAAGGAGCTCGACAGATAGGCCGACGAGAGCTGCTCCACGAGTCCGATGAGCAGGCCGCCGAGCATGGCGCCGGGGATGTTCCCGATGCCGCCGAGCACCGCGGCGACGAAGGCCTTGAGGCCCGGCTGCACGCCGGTGAGCGGGGTGATGGCCGGCTGGTCGATGCCGAAGAGCACGCCGCCCGCGCCCGCCAGCGCCGATCCGAGGCCGAAGGTCACGGCGATGATGCGGTTCGTGGGCACGCCCATGAGCCGCGCGGCCTCCATGTTCGCGCTGAGCGCGCGCATGGCCCGGCCCACGCGGGTCTTCTGCACGAGCACGGTGAGCGCGACCATGAGCAGCAGCGCCGCGCCGAGGTCGAGGAGCTTCACGTTGGTGACGGTGATGGGACCGAGCGCCACCGGCGTCGCGCGCACCACCGGCGGAAACCCCCGCGGCGTCGCCGTGAACACCAGGATCGCGATGTTCTGCAGCAGCATCGACACGCCGATGGCGGTGACGAGGGGCGTGAGCTTCGGCGCGTTGCGCACCGGGCGGTACGCGAGGCGCTCGATGAGCATGCCGAGCGCCGCGCACGCCGCCATGGCGGCCACGAGCACGACGACGGCCACGGCGGGCGACGCCCCGTGCGTCGACGTCGCCACGAGCCCGAAGGACGCCGCCGTGAAGATGCCCACGTACGCGCCGATCATGAAGACGTCGCTGTGGGCGAAGTTGATGAGCCCCAGCACGCCGTACACCATGGTGTAACCCAGGGCGATGAGGGCGTAGACGCCGCCGAGGGAGACGCCCTCGACGACGTTGCGCAGGAACGCCGTGGGCCGCGCCGCCGCGCCCTGCAGCACGAGGAAGAGCGGGTACGCGGCGCCGGCGGCCACGGCCGCGGGCAGGGCGCGCTTCGACAGGGTGCTCACGGGTTCACCGTCGAGTGGTAGTTCGCGCTGTTCTCGTGCACCTCGAGGATCACGGCGCTCTTCACGGCGTCGCGGTGCTCGTTGAGGGAGATGAGTCCGGTGGCGCCGTCGAGGTTGCGGGTCTGCGCGAGCTCGGCGCGGATGCGCTCGGGCACCGCGGACCCGGCGCGGCGGATGGCCGCGACCATGGCGAGGGTGGCGTCGTAGGCGAGGGCCGCGAGGTCGTTGGGCGCGTAGCCGTACTTGGCCTGGAACGCGTCGGCGAAGTGCCGCGCCACGCCGCTGGTGGCGCCGTCGGGCGCGAAGCCCACGGAGTAGAAGTCGCCGACGAGCTTGTCGTCGTCGTTCTGCACGAGGGAGGGCGAGCTCCACCCGTCGCCGCCCATGAAGCGCCCGCGGAAGCCCTGGCCGCGGGCCTCGCGCGCGATGAGGGCGGCCTCGGTGTAGTAGCCGGGGCAGAAGATCCCCTCGGGGTTCTGCGCGAGGATGGTGCCGAGCTGCGCGGAGAAGTGCGTGTCGCCGGAGCGGTAGGCCTGCTCGGTGACGATGGTTCCGCCCACGCGGGTGAAGGCCTCTTTGAAGGCGGCGGCGAGGCCCACGGAGTACGCCGAGCCCTGCTCCTTGAAGATCGCGACGCGGCTGAAATGCAGGCTGTTGCGCGCGAAGCGGGCCATGACGTCGCCCTGGAACGGGTCGATGAAGCACACGCGGAACACGCAGTCGCCGAGGGCGGTCACCGCGGGGTTGGTGCTCGACGGCGAGACCATGGGGATGCGGTAGCGCTGGCAGATGCGTCCGCCGGCGAGGGAGAGCGAGCTGGCGACCTCGCCGAGGATGCCGACGGCGCCCTCGAGGTGGATGAGGCGGATGACCGCGCTGGCGGCCTCGGAGCTGTCGCCGCGGGTGTCTTCGATGGCGATGTGGAGGGGCTTGCCGAGCACGCCGCCGGCGGCGTTGATCTCCTCGGCGGCGAGGCGCACGCCGTTGCGCGACGCGATGCCGAAGTCGGCCATGTTCCCGGTGAGGGCGGCGTAGAGCCCCAGGGTGATGGCGTCGCGGTGCTTGCGGCACCCCGGGAGCGCCGTCGCGGCGAGGGCGGCGGCGCTGCCTGCGAGGAAGTCGCGGCGTGTGTTGCGAGGGGCCCCGTCGGTCATGCGCCGAGCCGTTGTACCAGCATCGCGCGCGCCGCGGGGCGCGGAAAAGGCAGGGGGTGCGGGGTGTGCGGGGGTGGTGCGGGGGGCTCAGCCCGAGAGGCGGGCGAGCTCTTCGTCGGAGAGGTCGAAGTTGGACCACACGTTCTGCACGTCGTCCTGGTCGTCGAGGTTCTCGACGAGGCGCACGACGACGTCGGCGTCGCGGCCGGTGACGTTGACGGTGTTCTTCGGGATCATCGCGAGCTGGGCGTTCTTGACCTCGATCTTGGCGTCCTCGAGGGCCTTGCGGACGATGTCGACGTCGCTGCCGGCGGTGGTGACGAGCCACTCCTCGCCCTCGTCGGCGATGTCCTCGCCGCCGGCGCCGAGGGCGACGTCGAAGAGCTGCTCCTCGGAGGCGGCCTTCTTCGATAGCTTGATCTGGCCCTTGCGGTCGAAGGCCCAGGAGGCGGTGCCGCCGGCGCCCATGGAGGCCCCGCCCTTCTCGAAGATCTTGCGGATCTCGGCGACGGAGCGGTTGCGGTTGTCGGTGAGGATGTCGACGAGGAAGAGCGTTCCGCCGGGGCCGGTGCCCTCGTAGGTGATCTCCTCGTAGTTGACGCCCTCGAGCTCGCCGGTGCCGCGCTTGATGGCCTTCTGGATGTTGTCCTGCGGCATGTTCTCGGCGCGGGCCGCGTCGGCGGCCTTGCGGAGGCGCGGGTTGCCGTTGATGTCCCCGCCGCCCATGCGCGCGGCGACGGTGATCTCCTTGATCAGCTTGGTCCAGATCTTACCGCGGCGCGCGTCGGCGGCGCCCTTCTTGTGCTTGATGGTGGACCAGCGAGAATGTCCGCTCATGGGTCGTCAGCGCTCCAAACCGAGGGTGCGGGTGCGAGGGGCCGGAACGGTACCCGAGGGGGCGGGGGAGAAACAAGTGCTTCGGGCTTGACACCGGCGGGGGATCGGAGAGATAAGCCGCCTCCCCATCGCGAGGATGGCGGAATTGGCAGACGCACTAGCTTGAGGTGCTAGCGGGTAACACCGTGGGGGTTCAAGTCCCCCTCCTCGCACTCCAGAAGGGCTCGAAATCGCGAAGGTTTCGGGCCCTTCACCATTTCCGCCGGTGCAAATCCCGGTGCAAACCCCTGCGTCAGGCCTTCTTGACGCGCAGGTCGAGCTTCAACATCTCCTCGCACTGGCGTGCCCACGCTGTCCTCACGTAGAGGGACCTCGCCCCGGCTGCGGTCGACGGCTGGTGGGTCCAGCGGGAGGCAACGGACTCCGCCATCCCGGCGTCGCTGCACAGGCTGGCGAAGGTGTGCCGGAGGTCGTGGGTCCGATGGTGGGGCAGCCCGCACCCCAGCAGGTCGCGTTGCAAGGCGCGCCAAACGTCGTTCTGCCACAAGGGTCCCCCGGAGCCGTTGGCGGTGCCCCACGGGCGTCCGGGTTCGCCCCGGCACGGCACGATCAGGTCTCCCGCGGCCGGTTCGCGCCCGTATTCGGCGGGCCACCCCACGCGCTGCCAAGCATCCAGAATCTTCCGAAGCTCAGGATGTTCGGGGACCTCGCGGGCGACACGGGTCTTCGTCGGGGCGCGGGCGCGAGTGCCGCTCAAAATCTGGCTGGCGATGGTGATTCGACGAAGGGGCTTGTCGTCGGAGATGTCCGACCATCGAAGTCCGATCGCTTCGCCAACTCTGGCACCCGTCAGTGCCAGCAGGTGCCAGAGGGTCCGCCACCGAGGTTCCACGGAACGCTCCCGCAGCAGGGTCATGAGCTCGTCGTGCGAGAGCCGGTACCCCGGTCGCGCCTCAGGGTCCACGTCACGCGCCTTGGGCCTCACCTCCCGCGGCAACGCTGCGAAGGGATCACCCATCGGGACGAGCCCCTTGAACACCGCGCTACGAATCGCCCTGCGGACCGGATCGGCCACATTGCGCTGGGTGCGCGAAGCGAGGAGCTCCCCCGTGGCCGATCTGCTCGCCTGGAGGTGCTCGAACCATGCCGCCACGATCTGCGGCGACAGGTCTCGCAAGGTCGTCTGCGCGAACGTCGGGCTTCTCGGGAGCCATAGTTTGCTGCGGGCGAGGTCCTTCTCGGCTCCCGCGTACGCATTCGTGTTGACCTGGGTCTCCAGCCACGAAGTCACCCACGTGAGCACCGTCTGCGAACTCGTCGGAGGTGCGGCAGTCGCGCCGGGGGGCACCCACTCGCCGGCGTCGTAGCGCTGCTGGGCACGGAGCGCGAACGTCTGGGCGTACCGGCGGGCGACGGCCGTATCGCGGTCGAGGGGCTTGTCCTCGAAAAGCACGGTCAGGGAGGCGTACCTCGGGCGACCGTTTGGGTTCTTGGGTTCCCGGTGAAGGAGCACCCTCGCGACCCAGTAGCCTTCCCGCGGCGAGAACGAAGCCTGCCCAGTGCGAGGTCTGCCCATTCCCCGCTGGGAAACCATCGACACGGCGACTGTCAACTCCTTCGACGATTCCGACCACCGCATGCCAGGACGACCTGCTGGTCCAGGTTGTCCGCCCGGACGGAGCCGGGCTTCATGGGAGCCGACGAGGGCATCCCGGTGGGTGTCGAGCGCATCGTGGGGAGCCCCTCAAGCGCCTTGTCGAGCGCCGACGGGCAAACCCACGCCTTCACGCCCTCTTGGCGCACAGGGACACCCAAAGCACGGCAGGTAGCCCGTAGCTCGCGGGCTGTGCAGCCTCGGCGGACGGCCTCGCTCGCCACCGTGACGAAGTTCGGCGGTGGAACCAGGGAACCGGAGGCCACGTCTCGCAATCGGTCGGCTACCCGGTCGCACACCAATCGAAGGATCGCATCGAGGGGATCGTCGGGCTTGGATTCAGGGCTCACATGGGCGTTACGCCCGCACGGCGTTCGTCACGGTCGATTTCGCTAAACACCCCTGTCCGAGAGTTGTTCGGGGTTGAGAGGGGAGCGGCTCGAAGCCCACGCCGGGCAGGCGTAGCCACCGACGACGGACCTCCGCGAGGGGCCATCCGACGCCACCGCCGCGCACGTCGACGGCCACCCCACCGACGCCGGTGGGGCACCGGCGCACACCTCCCCCATGCCCATCACTCGCACGGAAGGAAACACGACCCATGACCATCTCCATCGCGTCGGGCGCCACGCTCGGCCAGACCATCGATGCCACCAACCTCGCCGCCGTGCTGGGCCACGTTTTCGAGGCCAACGCCCTCGCAACGACCCACGGCGAACTCCCGACGCCGGTGTGCATCTGGGGTCCGCACGGCATCGGGAAGACCGCGCTCGTGAGGGAGTTCGCCCGTGCCCGTGGCTGGGGCTTCGTGGAGATCGCCCCCGCCCAGTTCGAAGAGCTCGGGGACCTCCACGGACTCCCGACGCGCCTCGACGGCGGGACCGGCGTCGCCACGGACGGTCGCACAGGCTTCCTGCCGCCTACTTGGGTGCCGACCCAGAAGGGCCCCGGCATCCTCCTGCTGGACGATTTGAATCGCGGGGACGACCGCGTGCTGCGAGCCCTCATGCAGCTCCTGCAAACCCACCGCCTGTATTCATGGGCGCTGCCCGAGGGGTGGCAGATCGTCTGCACCGCAAACCCCGACAGCGGCACGTACTCGGTCACGCCGATGGACGACGCGATGCTCACCCGGATGCTGCACTTCACCATGGCGTTCGACGCCCAGGC
>CAIMWA010000312.1 GCA_903845045.1 uncultured delta proteobacterium
CCGATCTGCCCTCGCAGCCCTCGGCGACGACCACGCGCGCGCCATCGCCGCCGCGCAGCAGGCCGACGCCGCGCTGCGCGCCGAGCACGCCGCCGCCGTCGCGGCCCTCGGGGACGACCACGCGCGCGCCGTCGCGGCGCTCCGTGACGAGCACGCGCAGACCGTCGAAGGGGTGCGCGGCGAGCACGCGCAGACCCTCGAGGCGACGCGCACGGAGCACGCGGGCATCCTCGCAGCGGCCGGCGCGGCGGCGGCGCTCGCAGCGGCCGAGGCAGCGGACCGCATCGGCCGTCTCGAGGCCGCGTTCGCCGACGAGCGCTCGCACGGCGAGGAGCTCACCGCGAACCTCGCGGACAAGCTCCAGCGAGTCGAGGTGCTCCAGTCCGAGCTGGCGGCGGCGCAGGGGCGCATCGCGGCGCTCGAGCGCCGTCAGGTCGAGGCCGGCCAGCTCCTCGACCGCGCGCGGCAGGCCATGGAGATCGCCGCGGGGCTCGTGCACGCGGCCACGCAGGAAGCCCCCGCGACGGACTCCCCGTCGATCACCGCCTCGTGACGACGCGCCGGATGCGGGCGAGCTCCGAGGGTCGGAGCTCCCGCGTCACGACGAGCAGCGCGACGTAGACCACCACCACCACCCCGGCGCCGAGCAGCGTGCCGACCTTGCCCGGCCACGGCACCGTCGCCGCCACCGCCGCGGCGAGCGCCGCCGAGACGAGCGTGCGGAGCGCCGTGGGCACCGCGAGAAAGCCCCCGAACTGCCGTCGCACGTACGCGCCGACGATGGCGAGGCCGACGAGGCAGCCGCCGAAGGTGCCGAGCGCCGTGCCCGCGAGCGCCGACGCGTCGGTGCCCGCTCCCGCGAGGCCGACGAGGTCGCCCGCCAGCACCGCGCCGAGGGTGACGGTCATGAGGGCCGTCGCGGCGCCGGTGCGTCCGGCGGCGAGCACCATGGTCGTGCCGATGACCGAGAGCGCGAACGCTCCCTGCGCCAGCGATAGCGTGCGCAGCGCGGCGGCGCCGGCCTCGAAGGGGGCGCGGTACGCGAGGCGCAGCACGCCCCGGGGCATGCCGGCGAGCACGGCGAGCATCGCACCGAGGGCCAGCGCGCTGAACCGCATGGCGGCGCGCACGAACTCGCCGGTGGCCTCGCGGTCGCCCTCGAGCGTCGACGCCGACACCACCGGGAACACCACGAAGGTCACCGCCAGCAGCAGCTGGTACGGCAGGAACGCGAAGTTCTGCACGGCCTTGTACACGCCGGTCAGCACGTTGATGGTCTCGGACGTGGCGTCGGGGCGCCGCGCGAGCACGCCCTTGAGCACGAGCAGGTCGGCCTGAAGCACGAGGTTGAGCGCGAGCTGGTACGCGAGCACGGGCGCGAAGAAGCGCACGTAGCGCCGCGCAAAGGCGCCGAGCGCGGGCGTCGCCGGGGCCGGTCCGACGAGGTCGTCGCGGAGCATCGCGAGGGCGACGCACACGATGATGGCGCTCGCCGCGGCGAAGCCCGCGATGGCGCCGGTAACGTGCAGCGACGTCGCGCCGAGGCCGATGACCAGCGCCGTGCGGAGCGTCGCGAAGGTGATGTCGAGGGTCGCCTGCGCGCGGAAGCGTCGCCGTCCGTTGAGCGCCCCGACGAGCGCCGCGTAGACGCTGTAGTCCGCCACGACGATGGCCCCGATGCGCAGCAGCGGTGGCAGCCGCGCGTCGTGGAGGACGCCCGCTCCGAGCGCGTCGGCGCCGACGACGAGGGCTCCGGAGAGCATCGCGCCGAGCGCCGCGTGGAGCGCGAGCCCGCGGCGCAACGCCACGGCCCCCTCCTCGGTCACCGCGCGCGACATCGACTGGATGCTCCCCGCGACGACGACGTTGTTCAGGATCGAGACGACGTTGAGCACGACCCCGTAGAGGCCGTAGCCGTCCTCGTGGAGCACCCGCGTCAGCACCAGGGGCTGCGCGAAGCCCGTGAGCAGGAACCATCCCTTCGCCGCCGCGATGACGGCGACGCCGCGGGTGGTCTCGCGCGCCGTGGCCTCGACGCGCGCCTCGCGCTCGCCGCCCGAAGAATCCGCTTCGCTCATGAGCCGAACCGCACCCGCACGCCCGCCATCACGCCGAGCGAGGTGACGCCCCCGTTGTCGGCCGGCGCGATGTCGAGGGACAGCCCGAGGTACGCCGCGACGGCGGGCGTGAAGCCCCACTCGGCGCGCACGAAGGGGTTGATCCAGGCCGTGGTGGCGCGGGCGCCGGAGAGGCCCTGCCACAGCCCGACGAGCACGCCGGCGGTGCCCCGCAGCGGCAGCCGACCCGACGTCGGAAACGTGTACTGGGCGCCCACGCCGAGGCCGAGGGCCGACGTCGGCACGGTGAGCAGCATCACCGACGCGGCGAGCTCGAGGCCGTTCAGCGCAGCGATGCCGTAGGAGCCGTCGACGCGCAGCGCGACCGCCGCCGCCGTGGCCTCGGCCGGGGCCGTTCCGTTGCGCACGGGGCCCGTGGGTTGGTGCACGCCGGAGAGACGTCCGCCCGCCATGAGCCCGCCCGCGAGGGAGAACGGACCGCCCGCGTCGAAGCGTCGCACCGGGTGCGCGGCGGCGTCGGCGGCGCTGCGGCGCGCGGCTTCATCGGCGGCGCGTTGCGTCGCGGCGGCGGCGTCGGCATCGCGCTGCCGGGCGGCGTCGGCCTCGGCCTGGCGGCGCGCCGCGGCCTCGCGCTCCACCGCGGGATCCACCGGCGGCGGTCCCCAGGTCGACGGGTCGAGGAGCGCGTCGAGCATGCGCCCGTAGACCTCGCCGGCGCCCTCGTCGGGCACGTTCTCCTCGCGCGTCGCCGAGCGCCCGGTGGCCGCGTCGACGAGCGTGAGCGACAGGTTGTACTGGCCCGTGAGCGGCCGCACCTGGCCGCGCAGCGCGTAGGTCGCGCCCATGATGTGCGCCGCCCGCCCGATGCCGAGGGGGTCCGTCGGCGGCGTGAGGCCCATGCCGATGTTCACCGCCGCGCGATCGGGCGTCGTGATGCCGCGCGCCAGCAGCGCCCCGCGCAGCGTGGCCTCGGCGCTGCCGAGAAGGTCCTCCGTCGCCTCGCCCTCGAAGGGGAGCACCACGGCGCTCCGCTGCGCCGCGGGCTGCTGCGCCGCGACGGACTGCGCCGAAGCCACACCGGGAAGGATCGCGGCGCCGAGCCCCGCGACGAGGGCCCACACGCTGCCGCGCAACCTGCTCATCGCCATCGTTCTACCACCGCGCTCACCCCAGGACCTCCCGGTCCTTGCCGGGTCCGCGGGGCGCGCTGACGATGCCCTCGCGCTCCATCTTCTCGACGATGCGCGCGGCGGTGTTGTAGCCGATGTTGAGGTAGCGCTGGATGCGCGAGCCGCTGCACTTGCGCTCCGAGAGCACGAGCTGCACGGCCTTCTCGTACTTCTCCGCGGGGATGCCCTTGTCGAGGTCGTCGACCTCGTCGGCACCGCGGTCCTCGTCGCGGGGCTTGAGGATGTCCTCGTCGTAGGTGGGCTTGCCCTGCTCGCGCCAGTGGTCCGTGACGCGCTGCACGTCGTCCTCGCTCACGTACGCGCAGTGGATGCGGCGCAGGTCGCTCGACCCCGGCGGAAGGATGAGCATGTCGCCCTTGCCGAGGAGGTTCTCCGCGCCCTGGTGGTCGAGGATCACCCGCGAGTCGTTCTTCTGGCTGACCTTGAACGCGATGCGCGCGGGGAAGTTCCCCTTGATGACGCCGGTGATGACGTCGACGCTCGGGCGCTGCGTCGCGAGGATCACGTGGATGCCTGCGGCGCGAGCCTTCTGCGCGAGGCGCGCGACGGCGGCCTCGATGTCCTTGCCCGCGACCATGATGAGGTCCGCGAACTCGTCGACGACGCAGAGGATGTACGGGAGCTTGCGCGGCACCGGCGCATCGGCCATCGCCTCGGCGCCCTCCTCGAGGGACGTCGTGGTGCCCGAGGCCTTCGAGCGCACGGGACCGTCGAGACCGCGCAGCGGCTTGCCCTCGGCGACGGCCTTCGCGACGCGCTCGTTGTACGTGCTGATGTTCCGCGAGCCGGTCTGCGCGAAGAGCGAGTAGCGCCGCTCCATCTCGTCGACGACCCAGCGCAGCGCGAGCGCCGCCTTGTTCATGTCGGTGACGACGGGCAGCAGCATGTGCGGGATGTGATCGTAGACGGCGAGCTCGACCATCTTCGGGTCGATCATCAGCATCTTCACGTCGTCGGGGCCGCGCTTGTAGAGCAGCGACGTGAGCATCACGTTGAGGCCCACGCTCTTGCCCTGCCCCGTCGCGCCGGCCACGATGAGGTGCGGCATCGTCGCGAGGTCGGCGTAGTACGGGGCGCCGACGACGTCCTTGCCGATGGCGACGGGCAGCGCGCCGCCGAGGTTGCGAAAGGCCTCGGTGTCGAGGAGCTCGCGGAGCACCACGCCCTGGCGCTCGGCGTTGGGGATCTCGAAGCCCACGCGCCCCTTGCCGGGGATCGGCGCGACGATGCGCACCTTGCTCGCCTCGAGGCTCATGGCGACGTCGTCGCTGAGCGCGGCGATGCGCGACACCTTGGTCCCCGCGGCGGGCACGACCTCGTACGTCGTCACCACGGGGCCCGGGTGGACCTCCTTCACGGTGCCGATGATCTGGTAGTCCGACAGCGCCTTCACGAGGCGCTCGGCGGTGGCGTGGAGCTGCGCCTCGTCGACGGTCACGCGCGTCGTCGGCGGCGCGGTGAGCAGCGACACCGGCGGCATCGCCATGGTGCGCCCTTCGCCGGCAGGAACCTTCGCCGGAGACTTCTCGGTTTCCACCGCCGCGGTCTTCATCGCGCGGGCGATCTCGTGGTCGTGCGAGACGATCTTCAGCGGCGCCGTCGGCGCATCGGGCGCGGCGGAGGCGACGTCCGCGTCGTCGACTTCGTCGGCCATGGGAGCCTCGGCGGCGACGACCGGCGCCACCACGGACACCGGTGGAGGAACGGACGCACGCCTCGCCTTCGGCGCAGCGACGGGCGCCGGGGCCGGGGCCGGGGCCGACACCGCGGCGATGAACGGGTCCGAGGTGTCGTCGTCGACGGACTCGTCGTCGAGGTCGTCGACGGCGGCGGCGGACACCGGGAGCGCAGCCGTGACGGGACCGACGACCGCCGCTGCGGCGCTCACGTCGACGAGCTCGAGGGCGGCCTTCTTCTTCGACGGGCGCGTCTTCTTCGCGGCCTTGGCCTCCTCGACGCGCGCGCGCTCGTCCTGCTCGAGCATGATCTCGACGAGGGAGCGGTCCTCGACGTCGTCGTCGGGCTCGCCGGGGTCTTCGATGACCGGTCGCACGGCCTCTTCGGCGAGGGTCTCGGGCTTCACCCGGGGCGCCGTCGGTGCGGGCGGGGGAACGCTCCGCTTCGACTCGCGCCACGCCCGCGCGACGGTGCCGAAGCCCGCGCGCAGCCAGGCGCCGCCGTGGAGACCCGCGGCCTGGGCGTCCGTCGCGAGGGCCACGACGCTCAGCCGCGTGCGCGCCACGAGGGCCACCAGCAGCGCCGTGAGCACGAGGGTGTGCGCCCCCGCGGTGCCGACGAACGCACGCAGCGTGTCGCCGAGCGTCGCCCCGAGCACCCCGCCGGCCATGAGCCCCCCGAGCGCGGGCCCCTCGCCCAGCCATAGGTGCAGCGCCGTCGACGTCGTCGCGAGGATCGCCAGCGTCCCGAGCACCCGCCCGACGGCCACCGGACGCGAGGTGCGGCGGAACATCCGCATGGCTGCGACGGCGAGCGAGAACGGCACGAGGAGGGCCGCAGCGCCGAGCGTGAGCAGCAGCACCTCGGCCACGCGGCGCCCCACGGGACCGGCCCAATCGGGGCCTCCGCGCACGTCGTAGCTGAGCACGGCCATGGCGGTGAGCACCGCGAGCGCCGAGAGCAGGAGGCCGATGACCTCGTGGCGCTTCGGCTGCTCCGCGGCACGCACGTCGCGCACCTCGCGGCGGAGATTC
The DNA here is from genome assembly GCA_903845045.1 of uncultured delta proteobacterium. Lineage (GTDB taxonomy): Bacteria > Myxococcota_A > Polyangia > Polyangiales > SCUS01. Next base: position 5,980 of record CAIMWA010000312.1, read on the forward strand.
ATCGGCGGAGACGCCATGCCGCCCTTCAAGCACGGATCACGACGGCACCGGGAGATTCCGGCAGGACCGCGTCGCCGTCCGTCTGCGCTGTTGATTCTCCCGCCCGGTCGGTTAGGATCGGAGCCCCAGTTCGCAGCCGCGGGGGGAGGCCACGCCTTCGACGTCCGCGGCGTGAGGAGACGATGCTGAATCGACGACGTGCCGCAGCGCTGGCGGCTTTGGTGTGGGTCGCTGCGGGGTGTTCGGTCGGCGATGACGACATCGAGCACTGGAAGCACACGCAGCGAGGCCCGCGAAAGATCACCACGGTGCTCGTCGAGGCCCGCTATCCGCAGCCCCTGCGCGTGCATGCCGCGCGGGCGCTCATCGAGATGCGGCACCCGAACGCCAACGGCCTCGAGCTGCTCGCGACGGCGATGCAGGCGATGGCGGCGACGGAGCGCGAGCCCGTGGTGCACGCGTTGCTGCCCGAGCTGCAGCAGATGATGTCTGCTCCGGCCGCGGCCCCGGCGCCTGGCGCGGCGGCCACGGAGGGTCCGTCGGAGCCGCAGATCAAGGCCAAGGACGCTGGCTACGTGCTGCTCCGCGGCGACGGCCACAGCTCCTTCGCGAGCACCGAGGACCGCGCCGCGCTGGCGACGCTGATCCTCGATTGGGTCCTCGCCGACTTCAACCACCGCGCCCTCGCGGGCTCGTTCACGGCGGAGCAGATCGTCAACGCCGTCGGTCCGACGGCGGCCGAGCGCCTCACCCGCGCGCTCACCGCCGACGACGCAGCGATCCCCGTGGCGGTGGAGATCTCGCGGCTCATCAACCTGGTGGGCACGCCGCAGGGCAAGCAGGGCGCCGTGGCGCAGCTCGTTCGCGACGCGCAGGAGATCTCCGGCGCCGGCGCCACCGAGCGCCTTCGCGGACGCGCGCGCACGCTGTTGAGCAGCGGCCCCCGCGCCGTCGACGAGGCGCGCCTCAGCGCCGCCGCGGAGCAGCTCCGCACGCAGTACCTCACGCTGCTCTTCGAGGCGATCCGCTCGCTGCAGCAGCCCAACGGCGCGGAGTACCTGCTGACCGTGGCGCGCACGCCCACGGCCCCCATCGAGCGCCGCCGCGCCTCGCTCGCCGCCATGGCGGGCAACGTGAGCGCGGCGAACATTCCCGCGCTCTTCGAGATCGTCGACGGATGCCCGGCGAACGCGCCGCCGACGACCGGTCCGCAGTGCGACGTCGACCTCCGCGGCCTCGCCGTGGACCGCCTCGGCGAGACCCGCAGCCGCGACGTGATCCCGCGCCTCTTCGGGCTCTTCGACCAGGCCAACGGCGTCGCCGCGGACCAGAGCTTCACCGTGCGCTGGAAGCTCGGCGAGGCGATCATCCGTCTGGGCGGCAACGCCGTGATCGGCGAGTTCGCCGAGCACCTGGGCCGTCCGCGTGGAGCTCCGTTCGCGGGCTTCACCTTCGCAGAGCTCAACGGCGAGTCGCAGGCCCTCGGCGACATCGCCCCGCCGCCGCGCGCCGCGCTCCGTGTGCGTGCCACGCCGAACAACCCGCAGCCGGTGCGCCTGCTCGCGATGATGTTCCTCGGCATCAAGGGCGAGGCCGGCGACGTCGCGCTGCTGCAGTCGTACGCGGCAGAGACGACGGCGGTCGTCGGCGAGGGCTGGGGCGACCAGCAGATGACGACGGTGGGCGCCGTGGCGACGCGGTCCCGGGACAATCTCCAGCAGGCGTTGCGTTCGGCTGCGCAGGCTGCCAACGGCGCAGCGCCGCAACCGTAGAGGCCAACGATGCCCGGCGATCCGCAAAGCAAGAACGCGCGGCAGTTCAACTGCCGGGAGTACCTCTGGGACACCTTCGACCAGATGTCCCAGGAGCTCGACGTCACCGTCGACTACCTCATCAACGAGTCGATGCGGCAGTTCGCGCGCGGGCGTGACCGCGGCGGCCCGTACTCCGAGGTGCCCGAGCAGCCCGAGCAGCTCCGCGGAGCGATGGGTGGGTTCCGTCCGCCGATGCCGGGCATGGGCGGGCCGCAGCGCCCGGGCCTGCCGAGCATGGGCGGACCGCAGGCACAGCAGCCGATGGCACCGCAAGGTGGCATGGGCCGCATGCCGCCGATGTCGGGACCCACGGGTCCGCAGCCGCTCCAGCAGCAGCCGCGGCTTCCGTCGATGGCCACCGGAGCGCCGCCGATGGGCGGGATGCAGCGTCCGGGCATGGGCGGTCCGCCGCCGATGCAGCAGCAGCCTCCAATGATGCAGCAACCCATGATGCCGCCGCAGCCGCAGCAGCCTCGGCAGGGGCTTGCGGGGATGCCCGGCATGGGCCAGGGCCCGATGACGCAGCGGCCGCCGATGCCGAACATGGGTCCGCCGCCGCCGCAGCAGCAACCGCAGCAGCCGCGGATGCCGCCGGCGCCGCAGGGCCGTGCGCCGACGCAGGGCCGCACGCTCATCGCGATCTACGAGGGTCAGCAGTACCCGGTCACGAAGGAGGAGTTCGTCATCGGCCGCGGCCAGAAGACGACGGACCTCACCATCCGCGACTCCAACGTGTCGCGCCGCCACGCGGCGGTGGTGCTCTACAACGGCCAGTACTGGATCGTGGACCAGCAGAGCACCAACGGCATCGACTTCAACGGCGGCAAGGTCGACCGCAAGGTCGTCGAGGATGGCGACTCGTATCGGATCTGCGATCACGAGATCCAATTCGTCTACCGCTGAGCGCTTCGTCCGTCGGCGGCGTCGGTCATTGTCCGGGGCGCGGGGCCCGGTGTAGCCTGCGCCTTCGTCGCGTCTCCTGAGTCCGCGATGGATGGCCCATGAGCGAAGATCCGAACCGAAAGTCGTACCGGCAGTTCCAGTGCCGCGATTATCTCTGGGACACCTATGAGCAGATGTCGCGGGACCTCGAGTGTTCCGTCGACTACCTGATCAACGAGGCGATGCGGCACTACGCGCGCACGCAGGGCAAGGCGGCTCCGGCGCCGGCCGGTCCTCCGCAGCCTGCAGGCCGTACCATGGGCGGGCCGAGCGCCCCGCCACCGCGGGTCGGACCGGGTGCGCCGATGCAGCCGCCGCCGGCGATGCGGGCGGGTCCGCCTCCAGGGATGGCGCAGCGCGGGCCCACGGGGTACCCGCAGCAGCCGGCGCCGGGACAGCGCATGCCTTCGGCCGCTCCGCAGCGTCCGCCGGCTCCGATGCCCGCGCCGGTGCCGGCCCCCGCGCCGATGCCCGTGGCGCAGCCCCAGGGCGCGGTGCTGACGGCGGTCTTCGAGGGTCTCCGCTACCCCATCACGAAGGACGAGTTCTTCATCGGCCGCTCGAACAAGAGCTGCGACCTCATCGTGAAGGACCCGAACGTGTCGCGGCAGCACGCCCGCGTGGTGCGTTACCAGGGCCAGTATTGGATGGTCGACATGGGCAGCACCAACGGCATCGAGTTCCAGGGCGGCCGGGTGGACCGCCGTCCCATCGCCGAGGGTGACCTGTTCCGCATCTGCGATCACGAGATCGTCTTCACGTACCGCTGACGCGCGGCCGAAAGGTCCGTCATTGCGCTTGTCAGCGGGCGCGCGACATGCGGACATTCCGCCGATGCGCCGCTCCCCCCTCTCGCTGCTCCTGCTCTCGTCCGCCTTCGCCGCGTGCTCCTCGGAGAGCGCGGGCACCGACGCCGCGACGGACCTCGGCGCCGTCGCCGACGTCCCCGCGGACCGCGCGCCGACGGTCGATGCGCCGATCGCGGATGCGGGTCCGGACCCGTGCGGCGACGAGCCTGCGACGGCGGAGACGTTGATCCCGACGGGGGTGTACCTCGCACCCGGCGCACACGCGACGATCACGCTGCGCCTCGGCCACGACCGTTGTGCGCTGATGCAGTTCCCGGTGCGCTCCGAGCACCCCGAGGTGGTCAGCGTGGGCGCTCCGTCGGCGTCCGTGGGCCACGGCGACTCCACCGCGGACATCGCGCTCACCGCGGTGGCCGCGGGCACGTCGGTGATCCACGCCGGCGCCGCGACGGTGACCGTGACGGTGATGGCCCCGGCGGTGCCCACGTGCCCGGCGACCACGGCGTCCTCCACCGGCACGCTCCGCGCGGGGCAGACGGTGTCGGGAACGGCGGGGACGCCCTTGGCGCGCGCGAGCGTCGGGGTGCCCGCCGTGGGCACCGACGTCACTCCCCTCGACGTCACCGTGGCGTGCGCGGCGGACCAGGTTCCCGACGGCTTCACGGCCATCGGCCCGGCGGTGCGCTTCACGCCGGGAACGACGCGCTTCGGCCGCGAGATCCCGTTCACGCTGCCAGTGAACCCGTCGCTCGTGCCCCCGGGCTTCGAGCTTCAGGTGCAGGTCGCGTACACGGCGCCGGGCTTTCGCGCGGCGCGCATCGTCCCCGTCGCGGACGTGCACCTCACCGACGACGGCGGCGCCGTCACGTTCACGGCTCCGCGGCTCGGCACGTGGCAGGCGGTGGTGCGAAGCGACCTCGCGACGCGGCACGTGCGGCGGCACTTCACCTACCACGCGATCCTGGGCGTCTCCATGGGCAGCGCCGGCGCCGGCATGATCGGCCTGCGCAACGTGAACCGCTTCGACTTCATCGCGCCGCTCGGAGGCCCCATCGACTGGAGCTTCATGGGCCAGTACATCCACAACTGGCACGTGGGCGGGTTCTGCACGGCGGCGCAGCGCGCGGCCGATCCGACGGGCTGTGCCGCGGGCGCGCGCACGGACCGCACGCCGGCGGTCACGGACCTCTACGAGCACCGGCAGAATTTCGAGGAGTGGTTCTACCCCGACGGCTACGACGGCCAGGGCGGCAGCTTCGACCGCTACTCGTACATCCAGATGTTCCGCGACCTCACTCGCATGTTCGGCAACGCCGCGACGGCGCCCGGTCCGACCGGCGTGCTCCCCGCGGGCGTGCCCGACGGCGAGCTCGCGCGCACCGACGCCGAGCGCTGCCAGACGCCGGTCACGCTCACCAATTATTACGACGCCGAGTACAACCCCGACGGATCGCTGCCGGTGATCACGTTCTGCGACGGCACGCACGCGCCGGGGCACAACGGCCGCTGGGACGGCACCACGGGCAACTTTCCGCTCGAGGTGTCGCTCGCGGTGGACGTGAACCGCAACGGCCGCCGCGACCTCGGCGAGCCCGTGCTCCGGCACTTCTCCGAGCCGTACCGCGACGTGGGCGGCGACGGCCTCGCGTCGACGGCGGAGCCTGGCTACGACGCCGCGACGAACCCCGACCCCGCGCAGGACGACTACGACCGTCAGTTCAACCCCGCGGGCACCGAGGGCAACTACCAGCACGAGGACGGCGAGCCCTACGACGACGTGGGCGTCGACGGCATGGCGTGCCCGGTCGCGTCGTGTCCGTACGACCTCGGCGAGGGCAACCACCGCTGGGACCAGACGCCCGGCATGCAGCGCTTCAACGACGTGAGCCCGCGCAACGTCGCGGCGCGCGCGGCGGCCGACGCCCTCGCCCGCGTCGAGACCTGGACCGACGGCGGCGTGCACGACCTCTTCGAGTTCGCGACGGTGTCCAACCACTTCGTGGGCGCCCTCGCGCAGCGCGGCCTGCCGGTGCACTACTTCAACAACTTCGCTCCCTTCGGTGCGAACCGCGTCGCCGAGAACCCGTTCCCCTACGACTTCATCGACTGGGCGCGGGTGCCCGGCCACGTGATGCTCCGCTATGGCAGCCCCGACGCGACGATGACCGAGCTCGTGAACGGCGACGGCGCCCACGTCGGGACCATTCCGCAGATCACCAACCGCCTCTACGGCTCGCTCTTCTGGATGGCCGCCCGGTGGCCCGGCGGCGACCGGCGCCAGGCGCGCTACTCGACGGCCTTCGACAACGCGGGGCACTGCGCCAACGGGTACTTCTGCACCTTCGACTACCACTCGGACCGCGCTAACCGCACGGGCCCGGTGAGCGTGTACCTGCCGCCCGGCTACCACGACCCGGAGAACGCCGGCGTGCGTTACCCGGTGGTGTATTTCCTCCACGGCTACGGCCAGCAGCCGCAGGACCTCGTGGCGAGCGGGCTCATCATCGGCAACTTCATGTCGAGCGGCAGCCTGCCGTCGTGGCGGCGTCCGCAGAAGTTCATCATGGTGTTCCCGGACGGCCGCTGCCGCCCCGAGGACCGCTGCCTGCGCGGCACCTTCTACACGGACTCGCCGGTGGGCGGCGCGCAGATGGAGACGTACTTCCTGGACCTCTACGACTTCATCGACCGCACGTACCGCGTGCGCGCCGCGGAGGACGTCGACATCGTTCAGTGACTACTGGGCGGTGGCGCAGATCCACGTGCCGAGGGCACGGGACACGTCGCTCGCCGGGAGCTGCACGGCGCCCACGATGGGCGCCACGCAGGCCTCGAAGACCTCGGGCAGCACGGACACGCGGGTCACGGCCCCTTCGCCGTCATAGCGGAACACCACGCGGAGCTGCGCGGGGCGCGACGGGGCGCCGCGGAGGCACTCGAGAACCTCGGCGCGGCGGGCGCTCATGGCGGTCTCGATCTGCTCGCCGCTGAGGCCGTGCTGCGTCGCCTCGAAGCTCATGTCGGTCGGCGCGGCGCCCGCGTCGGCCGCTGCGGCCTGGGGGTCCGGCGGGGCGCCCTCGCGCGCGCGGTTGGCGGCGGCGCGCACATCGGGGCCGACGACGGGGTTGCGCAGCACGCGGTCGAGGAGCGCCTGCTCGGGAGCGCCGCCCATGCGCGCGACGACCTCGACGGCCTGCGCCACGGCCGTGTCGAGGAGGGCCTGGTCCGTCTGCTCGCGCTCGATGACGGCGTCGCCGCCCTCGGCCGGAGGCACGCCGCCCACGTCGGCGTGGTAGAGGCGCACGAAGTCGGCGAGGGCGCTGAGCGAGGTCGGATCCTCGAGCTCGCGGAGCGCGGCGACGATGGGGGCGAGGTCGGCCACCGCCGTGGCGGGGTCGAAGAGGTGCGACACGAGCATCGCCGCGGCGCGCCGCTCGTGCGCGTGGGCCAGCGCCCGGGCGAGGTAACCCGACGGCGGAGCCTCGATGCCGCGCACGTAGTCGGCGTGGTGCTCGAGCGCCTCGAGCATCGCGTCGGTGCCCTCGGTGCGCGTCGCGAGGGCCTCGCCCACGGCAGCGCGGAGCTCTGGCGCGAGCGTGTGCCGCGTGAGGATCGAGACGAGGGCGCCGGTGGTCGCCGCGCCGGGCATCGCCGCGAGCTCGTGGACGGCGAAGCGCTGCGCCGGGACGAGGCGCGCGTCGGACCCGCCGGCGGCCTCGAGGAGCGACTCGAGCGCCGTGCGCGGGCCGTCGTCGGTGTTGCGGGCGGGAGCGAAGCTCGAAGGGACCTGAAGCACGACCTGACCACCCTGGGAGGCCATGCGCGTGCGCCAGACGGCGTGACCGTCGGCCGGCGCGAGCAGCGTCGCGGCGCCGTGGTCGTCGACGGCGAGCAGCCCCGACGACACCACCTCGAGTCCCGCGACGTCGCCCGCGCTCACCCAGGCCCAGCGCAGCGCGCCGCTGGCCGCGTCGAGGGCGAAGACGTCGCGGTGGAAGACCGCGAAGACGAGTCCGTGAAGCACCGCGACGCCGGCGGCGTGCGGGTCCGGACGCCACACCAGACGCACCCGCTCGCGCGCGTCGAGGCCGGCGCGGAGCGCGGTGTAGCCGTCGAGGGCGAAGGCCGGCGACCCCGGGAGCTCGGCCGCGGGCGGGCGGTAGTGCGGCGTGCCGTCGAGGGTTCCCGCCGCGCTCGCCGCGCCGAGGCGAGAGAGCGACCGCGCTCCGTAGTACACGGCGTCGCCCTCGCGCCGGGCGAAGCCGAGGACGTCGTCGCGGCTGCGAAGGCGGGCCGTCTCGGCGCCGCTGCGCGCGTCGAGCACCGAGAGGTTCTGACCGTCCCACGGGAGGAACACGGACCCTCCGGCGATCACCGGCGCGCCGAGGGCGTGCGACACGGTCTGCACGAACACCGACGCGCCGTCGTCGAGGTTGCGGACGTGCAGCTCGCCGCGACGCCGCGTCACGCCGCCGCCGCCGAGCACCACGGCGACGAGTCCGCCGTCGGCGGAGGCGCCGAGGAGCTCGAGCCCGTGGTCTGCGAAGCGCCAGCGCTCGGCACCCTCCGGGGTCCAGGCGACGACGGAGCCCGCGACGCGGCCGATGACGAGCCCTCCCGCGATGTACGGCCGCCCGGCGAGGACCGCCGAGACGCGCCCGAGCACCGCGCCGGTGCGAACGTCGAGCACCGCGAAGCCGCGCGCCGGATCCTCGTCGACGGCGACCGCGAGCGGGGCGGAGTCCTCGGCATGCGCGGCGCGCACGCGATCCGCGACCGCGGCGAGCGCATCGCCACCGGACGCCGGCGTGCTCAGCGAGAACGATGGACGCTGGACGCCGCCGCACGACGCGAGCAGCAGCGACAGGGCAGCGAGACGCGGGGCGCGCTTCACTGGATCCTCGCGACCGCGGCGCGCGCGGCTTCGACGTACGGGGTGGGCCGGGCTCGGCGCTCGTCGGCGATCTGCTGCAGAAGCTCGCGGGCCTGCGGCGTCGCGAGCCCTGCGAGCGCCTGCACGATGCGCAGCTTCGGCGCGTCGGGGAGGTCGGGCCGACGGAGCGCGGCGTCGAAGGCGCGCGCGAGCGCACCGAAGGGAGCGCGGCGCAGGAACGTCAGCAGGTGGTCCATGTCCTCGACGGTGCCGCGGGCGCCGAGCGCGTGCGCCGACTCCTGGAGCAGCGACGACCCCTCGGACCCGAGGCCCGTGCCGGCGTCGTGCTCGAAGGCCGCCCACAGCGCACGCACCGCAGGGCCGTCGGCGACGTCGGCGAGCGTGCGGGCGGCCTCGGCGCGCACGTCGGCGTCGGGATCCCCCAGACGTTGCTCGATGGCGCGGAGCATCGCCGGCGTTCGCAGGCGCGCGGCGGCGATGAGCGCGCGACGCCGCAGCGACGCCCGCCGGTGATCGAGGAAGCGCAGGATCGCGTCGGCGGACTCGGGCCGCGCGAGCACGCCGAGGGCGTCGAGGCCGGCGGCGGCCACCTGCGGCTCCACGCCGGCGAGCAACGCGCTGGAGATCTCGAGGGCGCCACGGCGCGGGTCGCCGGTGGCCGCGCGGGCGATGCGCGCGAGGGTGTCGGCCGAGTTGCCGAGGTCCCACTCCGGCGGAGGCTCCGGCGAGGGATGCACCATCGCCGTGGTGCTCACGCCCGGGCGCAGTGGTTGGGCGCGCAGCGCGCCGGCCTGGACCATCGCCGCGGCGGCGAGGACTCCCGCGATTCGCATGGCCGATGGATACACGAAGCCGGGCGCGCGCGCGCGGCCCGCGAAGGTGGTCACGACCGACGCGGCCGGAAGGGTGGCGGTGGCGGCGGCGGCACCGAAGTCGAAGACGCACCCGGTCCGACCGCGAGGTCGGCGAGATCGTCGAGGGAGAGCGCCTCGGTCGCGCCGCCGGCCTCGCCGTCGAGGTCGGCCTCGGGCTCGTCGACCATCTCGACCTCGAGGGCTTCGTCGGCGGCGTCGAGGTCGTGCAGCGCTGCGAGCGCAGCCGACGGCGGCGGCGGCAGCGGAGGGGCCTCGGCCCACGCGCGAGGCAGCGGCGGCGGCGGACGGCTCGCACGGACCTCTCCGGCGGACTCGTCGTCGCGCTCCGGGACGTCCACCATGAGATCGCCGGGCGGGGCATCGACGACCGGACCGTCATCGACGTCGAGCGACGCCGCGGCCTCGTCGGAGTCCGCGAACTCCACCTCGCCAGCGGCATCCCCCGCGGCAGCGTCGTGGGCTGCGGCGTCGTCGTCCTCGGCGGCGAAGAACGCCGCGCGCGGATCGTCGGCGTCGGACCGCGGCGCGGGCGTCTCGAGGGCCGGGCGGTCCATGGGGTTCACGCGCTGCCCCGACGGGGTCACCACGGTCATCGCCGACGAAGCCGGGGTGGGCGCGGGCGGAGCGGGCGCCGCCGGGGCCTCGGAGAGCGGTTCGCCGAACAGCGACGCGAGGGCCTCGGTGGCGGCCGCCGGCGACGCCATGGTGGGCTCCTCGACCATGGGCTCGTCGTCGTCGTCGATGACGGCCGAGCGACGCTCGAGGCGCTCCAGCGCAGCGCGGGCGTCGGGGTCGTCGGGGACGGCGCGCAGCACCTGGCGCCACACCGCGCGGGCCTCGAAGGTGTTGCGCAGGTGCCGCTCCCAGATCGCGGCGCTGCGGCGAAGGATCGCCACGCGATCGCCGCCGGCCTCGAGCTCGCGGTCCAGGGCGACGAGCAGCGGCTGCCACCGCTCGGCCCGCTCGAGGGTCTCCTGCAGCGCGTGCAGCACGCCGAGGTCCCGCGGCGCGATCTCGACGAGGCGCTGGTATGCGTCGATGGCGTCGTCGACGCGCCCCAGCGACGCGAAGAGCGAAGCGCGGCGAGCCGTGTACGCACGCGCCGTCGCGGCGTCGTAGGCGGCGTCGATGAGCTGCTTGTACAGCGCCAGCACGTCGGGGACGCGACGCTGGCGGCCGGCGAGGTCTTCGAGCGCGGCCGCGGCGGGCTCGTCGGCGGGCCACAGCGTCACGGCGCGGAGCTGGAGCGCGAGGGCCTGATCCGGCAACGCGAGGTCGACATCGCAGAGCGACGCCGCCCGACGAAGCAGCACGGCGCCGCCCCGGGGCTCGCTCTCGCCGAGGTCGTCGCCGCGCTCGGCGAGGCGCTGCACGAGCGCCGAGAGCATGCCGATCTCGGGGCGCTCGGCGTCGACGCGACGGGCCATCGCCGCCACCTCGCCGAGGCGCGCCTCGTCGGGCTCGCGTCGCCCCACCGCCAGGGCCACCGCATGTTCGAGGTACTGAAAAGCCGTGTCGGCGTCGCCGAGCGCTGCGCCCGCGAGCTCGGCGGCGCGGAGCGTGACGGCCAGGCGCTCGCCGTCGCTCTGCGCGGCACGCCGGCGACGGTCGAGGGCGACGTAGAGGTCCTGATCCCGCTCCTGACCGGGCGCGAGGCGAAGCACGGCGTCGAGGAGCTCGTCGTCGGCGGGCATGCGCGCGAGCGCGTTGAGCGAGAAATCGAGCGCTTCGGCGGTGCCGCCGGCGGCCTCGATGGACGCGAGACCGCGCATCGCCAGGTCATGGGCAGCAGTGGCGTCGTCCCCTGCTTCGAGGGCCGCGCGGTACGCCGCCGCGATGCGCGCGGGGAGCCGCGCCGTCGCCGCGAGGTCGTCGATGCGCGCGAGGCCCGCGGGCTCGCCGGGCTGCGCCAGCATCGCCTCGCACTCGGCCTCGAGGGCCCCCGCGGGGTCGTCGAGGGGACCGGCCTTGCGCGACGCGATCTCGCGCCAGAGCGACGCCCTCGCCTCGCCGTCGCTGACCCGCATGGCGAGGTCGGTGAGCACCGGGACGACCTCGGCGTGCATCTCGCGGCGCGCGCTCAGTCCAATGAGCAGGTCGAGGCATGCGATGTCGCCGGCCTGCGCCTGCGGGAGCAGCGCCTTCCAAGCCCGCGCGGGCTCGTCGAGGTGCTCGTCGGCGAGGACCGCCACGCGCTGCACGAGGCGCGAGAGTTCCTCCTCGTCGCCCTCCATCTCCGCGAGCTCCTCGAGGAGCCCTGCGGCCTCGGCCCAGGCGCCGTCGCGCTCGCACAGGTCGGCGAGGCTCTGCACGAGGCCGAGATCGCCGGGATCGACGCGGTGCTGCACGCGCATCGCATCGAGGACGCGCCCCTGCAGCGACGCCTCGCCCTGGGCCAGCTCCACGAGCCGCGTCGCGCGCTGGATCCGGTCGTCGTCGTCCTGCGTGAGGTCGACCTGGGCCTCGAGCGCGGCGTACGAACGCGCCCAGGAGCCGTGCGTCGCCGCGAGGGCCTCGAGGGCCTCCCACGTCGCGAGCGCGGCCTCGCCCTCCTCGCGCGCCGTCGCCTCGAGCACGTCCAAGCCCTCGTCCACGCGCCCGAGCTCGTCGGCGAGGATGCGCGCGCGGCGCATGCGCAGACCGCGGCGAGCCTCGACGTCGGTCGTGGCGTCGGCGGCGTCGGCGAGCAGCGCCACGACGCGCTCGGTGTCGCCCGCGAGCTCCGCGAGGCCGAGCAGCGCGTCGAGGGCCTCGGCGTCGTCCCCGGCCCCCGCGCGGCGCGCGCCCTCGCGGACCTCCTCCCACACCTTCGCCGCGCCCGCGGGGTCGGTCTGACCCACCGCTCGCGCCGCGCGCCGCGTGAGGTCGACCTTGGCCATGCCGTCGGGGAGCCCCGCGGCGCGCTCGCGCACGAACGCCAGCAGCCGCGCGCGCTCGCCGAGCACCTCGAGAGAGTCCATGAGCGCCGTCACCAGCGACTCGTTGGACGGATCCATGGCGACGGCCCGCTCGGCCTCGCGCAGCGCCGTCGCGGGGTCGCCCATGGCCCGCGCCGCGTCGGACGCACGCGCGTGCAGCGCCGCCCGCGCCTCGCCCGGCTCGAGCGCCTCGGCGCGCGCCACGATGGCCGCGTAGCGCTCGTCGTGGGCACCCTGCTCGCGCAGCAGCCGCTCGAGCTCCTCCCACGCGGTCTCGTGCGACGATGCGTGCTCGAGCACCGAGCGCCACGCCGCGACCGCGCCGCTCGCGTCGCGCATGGCCTCGAGGGCCACCGCGAGCTCGGTCCACCGCGCCACGGCCTCGTCGTCGGAAGCCCGCTCCGCGCGGGACCGCAGCACCTCGACGACGCCGGCCTCGCTGCCGGTCGCGCGCCGAAGCGCCACCAGCCGCAGGGACACCGCGTCATCGCCGGGGTCGGCCTGCCACAGCCGCGCCACCGCCGACGCCTCGGCCGCCCGATCGCCGGTGCGGTCACGATGGAGATCGGCCATGCGCCGCAGCACCTCGAGGCGCTCGTCGCCCTCGGGCAGCACGTCGGCGCGCTGCGCGAGCACCGGCGCGAGCTCCTCCCAGCGACCGAGCTGCGCGAGCACCCGATCGATGCCGGCGAGGGCGTCGTGGTCCTCGCCCACGGAGTCGACGATCTCGCGCCACGCGTCGAGCGCCGCCTGCGGGTCATCGAGGCGCTCGAGGGACACCTGCGCGATCTCGCGCAGCCTCGGGATGCGCATGTCCGCGGGGCACTGGTCGCTGCGCACGGCCTCGGCCAGCACGTCGCGCAGGGCGCCGTAGTCACCGCTGGCGCGAAGGTCGTCCTCGACGAGCGCGAGGGCCTCGGGGTCCGCCGCGTCGAGGGCGAGCACCTTGCGCATCGCAGACAGCATCGCGGCGCGGTTGCCGGTGCGGCCCGAGATCTCGGCGAGGTCCTTGAGGTCACGGATCTGCTGGGAGGGCTCCGCGGTCGCGGCGAAGCTCTCGGCGAGGCGCGCGAAATCGTCGGCCCGCCCCGCGTCGCGGTACAGCCCGAGGACCTGCCGCGCGACCTCGGGGTCGTCGTCGACGAGGGGCTCGAGGGCCGCGATGGCGTCGTCGATCTGACCCACGCCGAGGTACGCCTCGGCGAGCGCGCGGCGCACCACTGGCGTGTACGGGCTCGTCGGGTTCGCCTGCACGAAGGCGATCTGCCGCACCGCGAGCTCCTCGAGGCGCTCCTGCGCTCCGTAGGCGTCGTAGATCAGCGCGAAGGCCGCCTCGTCGCCGGGCCACGCGTCGAGCGCCGCCTCGGCGAAGGCCAGCCCGTGCTCGCCGCCCACGGACTGCGCGAGGGAGGCCAGCAGCGACGCCGCGCGGCGGGCGTCGTCGGGCTGCGCAGCGGGTCCGAGGGAGCGAGTGATGTGCGCGCCGGCGAGCTCGCGACGAAGCTCCCAGTCCTCGGGGTCGGCCTCGGCGATCTCCTCGAGCCAGCGGATCTGCAGGTCGACGTTGCCGAGTCGGCCCTGCAGCTCGGCGCCCTCGCGCAGCAGCATCTGGCGCACGAGCACGTCCTGCGTCGCCGCGAGCTGACGCTCGAGGAGCTGCGCCGCGAGCTTGTAGTTTCCTAGCTGCAGGTAGATCTGCCGCGCGGCCTCGATGGCGGCGAGCTGCGACGGGTCCTTCTCGAAGGCGCGGGTGTAGTTCGCCACCGCACGATCGGCGCGCCCCACGTTCTTCGACCAGAGCTCCGCCGCGCGGAAATACAGGTCCGCCGACGATCGCGGGTCCGACCGGCGCCCCGCGGTGGTCTCGACGATGGTCGCGAGCTGTTGGAACTCCGCGCGACCACCGTGATAATCCCACAGCGCAGAGAGCGCCTCGGCATCGTCCGGGTTCTTGTTGATGCGCTCGTAGCAGGCGTAAGCGGCGGGGTCCATTGCTGGCGGCGCGACGGTATCACGCCACGGAAAGCTACCGAAACGAACGCGCAGAGCCGCGCGCCGAGCTCGTCACTCGGGCTCGTTGTCGGTGCTGCGAAGGCCGTAGCGCTTGCAGAGCTCCCGAAGGTGATAGCGGGTCAGCCCGGCGGCGGTGGCGCTGCGCGTGATGTTGTCGCCGTGGCGCTTCAGCATCGCGGCGAGGTACTGCGGCTCGAAGGACTCGAGCACGCGGGCCTTGGCGTCCTTGAACGGCATCGCGAGGAGGTCCTCGGAGACGATGGCCTGCGACGCCGCCGTCGCGGGGGCCACGGCCGCCATGCGCCCCGCGCGCACCGGGAGCAGGTCGTCGGCGCCGATCTCCGCGCCGTCGGCCAGCGAGGCCGCGCGCTCGACGACGTTGCGAAGCTCTCGCACGTTGCCCGGGAAGGGCATCCCCGTGAGGCGCTCGAGGGCGCCGTCGGTGAAGGCCTTGGCGCTCACGCCGGGGTTGCGCTCGCAGAACGCCGTGAGCAGGTGCCGCGCGAGCAGCGGGATGTCCTCGCGGCGCGCGCGCAGCGGCGGAAGCTCGATGGTGAGCACGCCGAGGCGGTAGTAGAGGTCCTCGCGGAAGGTGCCGGCGCCGGCCATGGCGCGAAGGTCGCGGTGCGTCGCAGCGATGACCCGCACGTCGACGGGCACCGACTGCGCGCCGCCCACGCGACGCACCTCGCGGTTCTCGAGCACGCGCAGCAGCTTCGGTTGCAGCCCGAGGTCGAGCTCGCCCACCTCGTCGAGGAAGACGGTGCCCTTGTGCGCCTGCTCGAAGCATCCGGCGCGGCGCTCGTTGGCCCCGGTGAAGGACCCGCGCTCGTGCCCGAAGAGGATGCTCTCGACGAGGTCCTTCGGGAGCGCCGAGCAGTCCTGGACCACCATGGGTCCCGCAGCGCGGCGCGACTCGCGGTGCAGCGCGCGGGCGACGAGCTCCTTGCCGGTGCCGGTCTCGCCGGTGACGAGCACGGTCACGTCGAGCGGCGCGACCTTCTCGAGCTCCGCGAACACCTGGCGCATGGGCACCGATCGCCCGACGAGCTCCTGCCAGCGGTCCCCCTCGCTCAGCGGAATGTCGATGGCCCCGGCGCCGGGGTCGATCTGCAGCGTCGTCGCGCCCACGCGGAACCGGGCACCGAGCGGAAGCACCACCTCGCGCACGCGCACGTCGCCGATGAAGGTCCCGTTGGTGGAGCCGAGGTCGCGCAGCACCCAGCCCTCTTCGACGGCCTCGATCTCGGCGTGCGTCGCCGACACCGAGCGGTCGGCGAGGACCATCTCGCACACGCCGCTGCGCCCCATCACGCAGCGGGTCTTCTCCATGGCGAAGCCCTTGCCGCGGTCGGCTCCGTCGACGACGAGGAGCCGCGCGGTGCGCAGCCGGCGGCCCGTGGCGCGCCCCGCGATGAACAGCGTCTCGAGCGGTGCGTCGCTCACGGCGCCCCCCGGAGCGCGGCGATGGCCGCGGCGTAGTCG
>CAIMWA010000313.1 GCA_903845045.1 uncultured delta proteobacterium
CGCATCGCACTCGAAGGAAAGGTCGCCATCATCACCGGCGCCAGCCGTGGCATCGGCGAGTCCATCGCCCGCACCTTCGCGGCGCACGGCGCCAAGGTGGTGCTCGCTGCGCGCAAGGCCGACGCGGTGCAGGCCGTCGCCGCCGACATCGGGTCCGACGCCCTCGGCGTCGCCGCGCACACGGGCCACGAGGACCAGTGCGAGGCGCTCGTGGCCGCCGCCGTCGAGCGCTTCGGTCGCGTCGACGTGCTGGTCAACAACGCCGCGACGAACCCCTACTTCGGACCGCTCCTCGACGCTCCCGCGGGGGCCTGGCAGAAGACCTTCGAGGTGAACCTCCAAGGCTACTTCTGGATGGCCCGCGCCGTCGCACGGCACCTGCGCGAACGCAGCGCCCCGGGCTCCATCGTGTCGGTGTCGAGCGTGAACGCCCTCGAGGCCGCGCCGATGCAGGGCGTCTACGGCATGACCAAGGCGGCGGTGAATTCCATGACCCGCACCCTCGCCTTCGAGCTGGCCTCGAGCGGCATCCGCGTGAACGCGATCTGCCCGGGCATCGTCGAGACGCGGCTGTCGTCGGCGATGACGGCGAACGCGACGATCCTCGAGGAGATCCTGCGCAAGACGCCGCTGGGGCGCGTGGCGCAGCCCGACGAGATCGCCGGCGCGGCGCTCTTCCTCGCCAGCGACGCGGCGAGCTACGTGACCGGCCAAGCCATCGTCGTCGACGGTGGCATGACCATGTGCTGAGCGCTACGGAGCATCCGATGGATCCATCGAAGCTGAGGCTCCTCCTCGAGCAGGTCGGCCGCGGCGAGCTCAGCGTCGACGGTGCGATGCACGGCCTGCGCGAACTCCCCTTCACGGACCTCGGCTACGCCATGGTCGACCACCATCGGGCGCTGCGGCAGGGCGTTCCCGAGGTCGTCCTCGGCGAAGGAAAGACCCCCGAGCAGATCGCCGGCATCGCGCGGGAGCTCGCCCGTCGCGGCGCCAACGTGCTCGTCACGCGGGTGGACGCCGCCAAGGCCGACGCGGTGCTCGCGCTGCACCCCGACCTGACGCACCACGCCATCGCGCGCGTGCTGACCCACGAGGTCGCGCCCATTCCGACGCTCGGCAAGACCCCGGTCGCGGTGCTTTGTGCCGGCACGTCGGACCTTCCCGTGGCGGAGGAGGCCTGCGAGACGCTGCGCATGTTCGGCGTGGGGGTCGAGCGCATCTTCGACGTCGGCGTGGCGGGCGTGCACCGGCTGCTGGCCAAGCGGTCGGTGTTCGAGCGCTGCTGCATCGCCATCGTCGTCGCGGGCATGGAGGGCGCCCTCCCGAGCGCCGTCGGCGGCCTGGTGTCGATCCCCGTCATCGCGGTGCCGACGAGCGTGGGCTACGGCATGGGCGCCGGTGGCTTCGCGGCCCTCGCGTCGATGCTCACGAGCTGTGCCTCCGGTGTGACCGTTTGCAACATCGACAACGGCTTCGGCGCGGCCTTCGCGGCGACCCGCATCCTGCAGAGTTCGGAGCGCTACTGACGCGCGTTCCGTCCTAGCATCGCGCCCATGACCCAGGGAGCGAAGGACGAGACGGCCTCGGCTGCGGCGGCGAACGGAGCAGTCGACGGAGCCACGGCGAGCGGCGCGACGGACGTCGAGCTCAAGTGGTTCCGCGAGGTGTACCGCGGTGACACGGTGCCGCAGTTCACGCTGCGGTCCTTCGTGATGGGCTCGGTGCTCGGCGCGCTCATGGCGCTGTCGAACCTCTACGTCGGGCTGAAGACGGGCTGGGGCCTCGGCGTCGCCATCACCGCGTGCATCCTGTCGTTCACCGTCTACTCGTTGCTGAGCCGCGTGGCGCCGAAGCTCTTCGGGCAGAACATGTCGGTGCTCGAGAACAACGCCATGGCGTCGACGGCGTCGTCGGCGGGCTCGTCCACCGGCGGAACGATGGTCTCGGCCATCTGCGCGCTGCTGCTCGTGCAGGGCCACCACCTCCCGTTCTGGACCCTCACCGCCTGGACCTTCCTCCTCGCCGTGCTCGGCACCGTCATGGCGATCCCGATGAAGCGCCAGATGATCAACATCGAGCAGCTCAAGTTCCCGTCGGGCACGGCCGCCGCCGAGACGCTTCGCTCGCTCTACGGCACCGGCGGCGAGGCCAGCGCCAAGGCTCGCGCGCTCTTCGCCGCGATGAGCCTCGGCGCCCTCGTGACGTGGCTGCGCGACGCGCACACCACCGCGCGCACCGGCATTCTGTCAGTGCTCACGCGGCTCTCGAAGATCCCGTCGACCATCGAGATCCCCGGCCTCACCTTCGCGGGCCGCCCGGCCATGCAGTACACCATCGGCTTCGAGGGATCGCTCATCCTCGTGGCCGCCGGCGCCATGATGGGGCTCCGCACGACCACCACGATGCTCGTGGCCGCGCTCGTCAACTACGGCTTCCTGGCCCCGCGCATCTACGCCCTCGGCGGCATCACGCGGCTCGGCTACCGCGGCATCGTGACCTGGAGCCTCTGGCCCGGCGCGGCGATCATGGTCAGCTCGGGGCTGCTCTCCTTCGCGATGCAATGGCGCACCGTGCTTCGCGCATTTCGCGGCCTGAGCAAGGTGTTCTCGCCGCCGAAGCCCGCCTCGAACACCGTCGGCGAAGGACCGTTCCGCGAGGGCTCCGTCACCGATCCCGACGACGATCCCCTCGAGCGCATCGAGGTGCCCCCGACATGGTTCGTCGGCGGCATGGCGTTCTCGACGGTGGGCCTCGTGATCGTGGGCTACTTCGCCTTCGGTATCTCGCCGTGGCTCTCGATGCTGGCCGTGGCGCTGTCCTTCGTGCTCGCCATCGTCGCGTGCCGCGCGACCGGCGAGACCGACACCACGCCGGTCGGCGCCCTTGGCAAGATCACCCAGCTCACCTACGGCGCCCTCGCCCCGTCGAACCTCACGACGAACCTCATGACCGCCAGCATCACCGCCGGCGCCGCCGGGAGCGCCGCGGACCTGCTCACGGACCTCAAGTCCGGCTACCTGCTCGGCGCGAACCCGCGCAAGCAGTTCCTCGCGCAGCTCTCGGGCACCGTGGTCGGCACGCTGGTGGTGGTGCCGGCGTTCTACAAGCTCGTGCCCGACCCGTCGGTGCTCGGCAGCGACCGCTTCCCTGCCCCCGCGGCGCAGGTGTGGCGCGGCGTCGCCGAGGTGCTCGCCCGCGGCGTCCACTCGCTGCACCCGACGGCGCGCTGGGCCATGCTCGTCGGGGCGCTCGTCGGCGTGGTGCTGCCGCTCCTCGAGAACGCATTCCCGAAGCACCGCAAGTACCTCCCGTCGGCCATGGGCCTCGGGCTGGCGCTGGTGATCCCGGCGTTCAACAGCATCTCGATGTTCCTCGGCGCCGTGATGGCAGCGCTCTGGATGAAGCGGAACAGCGAGAACGCCGAGCGCTACACGATCCCCATCGCCAGCGGCATCATCGCAGGCGAGAGCCTGCTTGGCGTCGCCGTTGCGTTGCTGTCAGCCTATGGCGCGCTGCAGTGAGCGGCGCGCGGCTGGTGCGGGCAGCAGGATTTGAACCTGCGACTTCGTCCGTGTGAAGGACGCACTCTACCGCTGAGTTATGCCCGCGGAAGGGAAGAGGCTTGTATGCCAGCCTCGCCCTGCCGTCAACGAATTTCCGAGGCCGCGTTTCGGGGGTCCAGGTCCACCGCGAGGGAGCGGCGGGTGGCCGGGCCGAGCTCGGCGACCGCTTCGTAGATCGGGTGTTTCACGACCACCCTCGCCGGCACGGTCTCGTCGAGGAGCTTCGCGCGGGCGTCCGGGCCCAACGCGAAGGTCACGTACCGCACGGCGGCGACGCGATCGGGCCACCGTCCGGCGGCGTCGAAGGAGCCACGCGCCACGTCGGAGCCGAGCTCCAAGGTCACGCTCTCGTCGAGGCCGACGTACTCGCGGCGACGGCGCTCGCGCACCTCGGGGTCCTCGATCTCGATCATCAACGTCGCGAGGAGCCCGCCGTCGGGCGGGACCAGGTCGTTGTACGCGGCGATCTCGTCGTCGATGGCCGACGGCATGGAGATCCGCTCGGCGCGGAGCATCTCCTGCACCTGCGAGAGCACGGTGTCATGGTCCTCGAAGAGCAGGGTCATCTCCGGGCCCAGCGCCACGCGCCGCGCACGCTTGTGGGCGATGATGCGCTCCCGAAAACGCGGACGAATCGCCTCGTACTCGCCGAGGCCCAGAAGCTCGCCGGGGACCACCTTTCGCATCGCTCAACCCTCCGCGGCGCCGTCGAGGCGCGTGAGACCGTACGCGTACGCAAGCAGCTCGATGGGATGGTGCACCGCCACGCGGTTCTCCTTCACGATGCGCTGCGAGGCCAGCGGGCAGTCGCTGGCGACGAAGCGCGCCTCGGCGTCGTCCACCGCCCGCACGAGCTTTCGCGAGTACTTCACGCCGAGCGCGTAGTGCTGCGACATCATCCCCCAGGTGCCGTCGACGGCGGAGCACTGCTCGATGACCGTCACGTCGGAGTTCGGAACCTTCTCCAGGCACAGCCGCGCCGGGTGCGCGATGCGCTGCGCCCGCAGGTGGCAGGGCGCGTGGTACGCGACAGCGCCCAGCTCGTTCGCGAAGTCCTTGGGCATGGCGCCCTCGCGGAACAGCTTCGCCAGGTACTCCATGAGGTCGAAGGTGTGCGCCGCGACGAGCCGCGCGTCGTCGGTGTCGAGCAGCTCCGGGTACTCCTTCTTCAGCGTCATGGAGCACGACGGACCAGGCGCCACGATGTCGCGGCCGGCGCGGACTTCGGCGGCGAGGCTCGCGACGTTGAAGCGCGCCTTCTCGCGCACCCGGTCGAGGTCGCCGGTGTCCATGTTGGGCATGCCGCAGCACGTCTGCTCGGGCCGGGTGATCCCGACGCCGGCGTGCTCGAAGACGGCCACGGCCAGCTCGCCGATGCGCGGGCGGTTGTAGTCCACGAGGCACGTCGAGAAGAGCGCCACGGTGCGCGCCGGGGCCGCATCCCGCACGGGCGCGCGGTGCTTCGCGAACCACCGCGGAAACGTCTGCGTGGCGTAGGTCGGCAGCGCGAACTCCGGGGCGACGCCCGCGACCTTGTCCATCACCTTGCGAACGAGCGACTGCGCCGCGACGAAGTTCGCGATGGGCGCCATGGGGCCAGCCGTGAGCGCGCCGAGGACGCCGGGCTCGCCGAGCACCTTCTCCTGCAGCGTCGTGCCCCCGAGGCGCCGCGTGCGAACCACCTTCTCGCGCCAGAGAAGCCGGGGGAAATCCACCATCCACGCGCTGTCGGGGTCGTCCGGCGTGTACGGACACTTCACGTAGCAGAGCTTGCACTGGAAGCAGAGGTCCGTGACCTTCTCGAAGTCCGCAGTGACGAGGCTCACCGCGGAGTGGGGCTGACCCTTCTGCTCGTGGTTCTCGTCGATGCGGTCGAAGAGGAACGGAAAGCTCGGGCAGTACCCGACGCACATCCGGCAGCCGTGGCAGATCTCGAAGACCCGGCGCAGCTCGCCCTCGAGGTCCGCGGGGTCCCAGAAGCGCGGGTCGTCGGGGTTCGTCGCCGGGCGACGGTCGGGGGTGGGCTTGAGTTCCATGAGCAGCTCTCTCGCGACGAACGAAGCAGGGATCGGACCCCACAAACGCGGCGGGGAGCGCGGCACGATGCGGCGCTCCCCCCGGGGACGGAACGACTCGGCGCCGGCGATCAGCCCTTGAGCGACTCGAGGGCCTTGGTGAAGCGGCCCGCGTGCGACTTCTCGGCCTTCGCGAGGGTCTCGAACCACTCGGCGATGTCCTCGAAGCCCTCCTCGCGGGCGGTCTTGGCGAAGCCCGGATACATGCTCTGGTACTCCTCGGTCTCGCCGTGCACGGCGGCCGCGAGGTTCTTCGCCGTCGGCCCGATGGGCAGGCCCGTCGCCGGGTCGCCCACGGACTTGAGGTAGTCGAGGTGCCCGTGCGCGTGGCCGGTCTCGCCCGCGGCGGTGTCGCGGAAGAGGCCCGCGACGTCCGGGTAGCCCTCCACGTCGGCCACCTTCGCAAAGTACTCGTAGCGCCGGTTCGCCTGCGACTCGCCCGCGAACGCGTGCTTGAGGTTGTCGTGGGTCTTCGTGTTCTGAAGCTTCGGCATGATGGTCCTCCATGGCCTGCGGGACCGCAGGCTGCGGCGCAGGGTTAGCCCGTCCACGGAGGTGCCGCAAGCCCGTTGCGGCGGCGTCGGATCAGTCGTCGTGGCGGTCGTGCACGAGGACCTTCGCGCCGCCCGAGAACCGCACCTCGATCTTGTCGGTTCCGACCAGCAGGCTCACGCAGCCGGTGCCGAAGACCTTGTGCGAGATCCACTGATCGCGGCTGTACTTGTCGCTCATCCGGTACGGGTGGATGATCACGCCGGGCGGCGGCGTCACCGTGACGTGGTCCTCGGCGCTGGGCTTTCGCGCGGGGCGGGGCGCCGAGGGGGCGCGGGCCGACGAGCCCTCGGCGCGCGGCGGCGGCACGGGACCGCTCTTCGGCGGGCGGTAGTTGTGCGTGCCGTAGCACGTGCGGCACTCGACCTTGACGGGCTTGTTGCCGACGACGGCGATGATCTTGTGCGTGAGGTCCATCTTGCAACGCGTGCAGTACGCGTCGACCTCGACACCTGCGCGGAGAACGGGCATCCGGGTGACTCCATCGCGGCACCGGTGGGGACGTCCGCGCGGACCCGTGCTAGCAGCCCCGGGCCATGAGCGTAAAGCCCCTCGCGTCGTCGCCCTTCGCGCGACTCACCGCCGTGATGCAGCGCCTCCTCGCCCCGGACGGCTGCCCGTGGGACCGCGAGCAGACGCTGCGCACCCTCGAGCGCTACGTCGTCGAGGAGGCCTTCGAGGTCTGCGACGCCATCGACGCCCTCGGCCCCGACGCCGATCGCGCCATCACGCAGCGCGACGCCGTGGCGCGCCCTGCCGACGACGCCACCGTCGCGCACCTGCGCGAAGAGCTCGGCGACCTGCTGCTCCAGGTGGTTTTCCAAAGCGAGATGGCCGCGGCCTTCGGGTGGTTCGGCATCGAGAACGTCGTGCACGACATCTGCGCGAAGCTCGAGCGGCGCCACCCCCACGTCTTCGGCGACGTGCAGGCCGGCACCAGCGGCGAGGTCATCGCCAACTGGGAGAAGCTCAAGCTCGCAGAGAAGAAGGGGCGCGGCGCCCTCGAGGGCATCCCCCGCGGCATGCCCGCGCTGCTCTGCGCCCTGCGGATGGGCGACAAGGCCTCCCGCGTCGGCTTCGACTGGCCCGACGCCGCGGGACCCCGCGCCCGCATCGACGACGAGCTCCGCGAGTTCGACGAGGCCGTGGCGTCCGGCGACCGCGACGCCATGAACGACGAGCTCGGCGACGTGCTCTTCAGCGTCGTGAACACGGCGCGCAAGCACGGCCTCGACCCCGACGAGGCGCTGCGGCGCTGCAACGCGAAGTTCGCCGCGCGCTTTCGCCGCGTCGAGACCCTCGCCGCCGAGGCCGGCCGCTCCCTCGACGCCCACGGCCCCGAGGAGCTCGAGGCGTACTGGCAGCGGGCCAAGCGCGACACCGCGCCGTGATGGTGTCCCCAGGGGGATTCGAACCCCCGTTCGCGACGTGAAAAGCCGCCGTCCTGGGCCTCTAGACGATGGGGACCGAGGGCGCGCAACGTACACGAATTGCGCGGCGTTGCAACAGCCTTCGGTCGACGTCGCGCGGCGGCCTGGTGCACGCTCCGCCGCGTGACGCCCCGCCGCCAACATTTCGATCGACCGCCGCTGCGCCCGCACACGACGACGCTCTGGGACTACCCCTCGCAGCAGCACGGCGACGGGGCCCAGGGCGACAAGAACTACGTCGGCGCGACGCCGTCGCACGTCATCTGGAACGTTCTCAAGCGCTACTCGCGCGAGGGCGACGTCGTCGTCGACCCGTTCTGCGGCAGCGGCACCACCCTCGACGTCGCGAAGGAGCTCCGTCGTGAAGGCCGGGGCTTCGACCTGTCACCGACGCGCCCCGACATCGTTCGCGCCGACGCCCGGGCCCTGCCCCTCGAGGCCGGCTCCGCGCAGGTGCTCTTCATGGACCCGCCCTACGGCGACCACATCCACTACTCCGACGACGCGCGCTGCATCGGCAAGCTGTCGGCTTACGACCCACGGTATTTCCAGGCCATGCGCGCGGTGTTCGACGAGGCGCACCGCGTGCTGCGCCCCGACGGGGTGCTGGCCGTCTACGTCTGCGACTACTTCGAGACCAGGAAGGGCCTGGCGCCGGTGGGCTTCGGCCTCTTCTCGCTCTTCACGATGCGCTTCGCGCCCATCGACATCGTCGCCGTGGTGCGCCGCAACAAGAGCCTCGAGCGCGGCAACTTTCACCAGGCTGCGGAGCGCGACAACTTCTTCTTGCGCGGCTTCAACTACCTGATGCTCGCGCGCAAGCCCGCCGAGGCGCCTCGCTCACGGCGCCAGGCCGACCGACGGTAGCGGCGCGATGCCGAGCTCCGTCGCGTGCTCGCGCAGAAGCACCGCGACGACGCGCGCCATCGCCAGCGGGAAGTACACCGCCGCCACCTCCGCCACGAAGCCGGCGAGCGACGGCACCAGCCACACCCCCCGAAGCGCGACGTGGACGACCGCCGCCGCCAGCGCCACCGACGCGACCCAGCCGAGGGTCACGGCGGCCAGCGTCGCCACGGTCATGGCGTAGGCGCGCGGAAAGCTCAGCACGAGCGCGAGCACGGGACGCGGATCGAGCGCGCGGACCAGGCTGCCATCGATGGCCGCCGAGGCGACGCACGCCGGAAACAGCGCCACGCCGAGGCACGCTGCGACGAGGTTCGCCGTCGGCGATCCGGGCCCCCACGCCCACAGCACCACGAGCAGCGGTACCGCGGCGAGCAGCATCGAGAGCGAGCCGCGGAACAGCGGGAGCACGAGGTCCCAGAACGAGGAGAAGTCCGACGCCGCGGGGGCCTCCTCCTCGCCGCGGGCGCCGCGCGCGATGACGAGCAGGAGGTAGGTCCAGAGCACCGACACCGCGATCGGAGCGCCGACGAGCGGTACGTGCCGAACGAGGGCGACGCAGGCGCCCACCGACGCCCAGGTGATGCGGTTGTCACCTTGCGCGGGCCACAGCACCGCCTCGAGGAGGCAATCCGTGAACGGCCTGCGAACCACCGTCGACTGGGCGCGCGTCACCATGCCGCAGTGCGGGCACAGGAGCAGCGCGCTCGCTCCCGCGGGCACCGTGCGGCACTCGCGGGCGAAGCTCTCGCAGTCACAGTCCCGGCAGTATCGGACCGCTTCGCCGTCCATCGTCGGGCGATGCTACTCCGGGTCGTAGGCGAGGCTCGGGCCGAGCCAGCGTTCGGCTTCGGTGCGCGTCATGCCGGCGCGCCCGGCGTAGTCCTCGACCTGGTCGCGGCCGATGCGGCCCACGGCGAAATAGGTCGACTCGGGATGCGCGAAGACGAAGCCGCTCACCGACGCCGCCGGGGCCATGGCGCAGGAGTCCGTCAGCACGATGCCGGCCTGCGCCGTGGCGTCGAGCACGCGGAACAGCGTGCGCTTCAGCGTGTGGTCGGGGCACGCGGGGTACCCCGGCGCCGGACGGATGCCGCGGTACTCCTCGGCCAGGAGCTGCGCCGGCGCGAGGCCGTCGCTGAAGCCCCACTCGTC
Organism: uncultured delta proteobacterium; assembly: GCA_903845045.1. Classification (GTDB taxonomy): domain Bacteria; phylum Myxococcota_A; class Polyangia; order Polyangiales; genus SCUS01. Next base: position 9,685 of record CAIMWA010000313.1, read on the forward strand.
GCGGATGCGCGCGTGGAGCATCTCGGTGAAGGCCTCCGCGAGCCGGTCCGCGAGCGCCTGGAAGAGGATCGCGTGGTAGTCGTCGTGGTCGGCCTCGAAGGCCCGCACGACGGACTCGCCGCCGAGGCCCGCGGTGACCGCGAAGAGCCCGACGTGACCTGGTGCGCCATCGCCCGGTGCCGGCACGAAGTCCGCGAGGGAGCGCAGCGGCGCCGAGCCGTCGCGGACCTCCTGCTGACGCAGCATGGGCAGGCGCGCGAGCACCTCCGAGCGGTCCTCGCCGGTGAAGAGCACGACGTCGTCGCCGTCGCGGTCGGCCGCGAAGAGTCCGTAGGCGGCGCTCGCCGTGAGCAGCTTCTCGCGCACGATGCGCTCGAGGAGCCTCTGGCCGTCTCGCAGGAGCTCCCGCGGCTTGTCGCCGTACCGCGGGTCGTCGAGGATCGCGGGGTACGTTCCGCGGAACTCCCACGCATGGAAGAACGGCGCCCAGTCGATGAAGGGCACGAGCGCGCCGAGGTCCTGCGCGACGATGTACTGCGCGCCGAGGCGTCGCGGGGCCGGTGACGTCTTCGCGTCGAAGACGAGCCGCGCACCGCGGGCACGCGCATCGGTCCAGGGCACCAGTGCCACGGTCTCGCCCCGAGCGTGGCGCTGCCGCACGCGCTCCTGCTCGACGCGGTTCTCGCCGTCGAAGACCGCGCGCTGCTCCGCCGACAGGAGCCGGCTCACGACGCCGACGCAGCGCGACGCGTCCTTCACGTGCACGACCATCTGGTCGTAGTGCGGCGCGATCTTGATGGCCGTGTGCTTCGCGCTCGTCGTCGCCCCGCCGATGAGCAGCGGGATCTTGAACCCCTCGCGCTTCATCTCCCGCGCGACGTGGACCATCTCGTCGAGCGACGGGGTGATGAGCCCCGAGAGCCCGATCATGTCGGCCTTCTCCTTGCGCGCCTCGGCGAGAATGCGGTCCGCCGGGCACATCACGCCGAGGTCCACGACCCGGTAGTTGTTGCAGGCCAGCACCACGCCCACGATGTTCTTGCCGATGTCGTGCACGTCGCCCTTGACCGTGGCCATGAGCACCGTGCCCTTCGCGCCGCCCTCGATGCGCGGCATGTAGGGCTCGAGGTACGCCACGGCCTTCTTCATCACGCGGGCGCTCTTCACGACCTGCGGAAGGAACATGCGCCCCTCGCCGAAGAGGTCGCCGACGACGTTCATGCCGTCCATCAGCGGGCCCTCGATGATGTTCAGCGGCGACGGCAGCGTGTCGAGGCCCTCGCGCATGTCGGTCTCGATGAACTCGTCGATGCCCTGCAGCAGCGCGTGCTCGATGCGCTTCGCGAGCGGAAGCTGGCGCCACGCATGGTCCACGACGGCGGCGCGGCCCTCGCCCTTGTTCGACTGCGACCATGCGATGAGGCGCTCGGTGGAGTCCGGGCGGCGGTCCCACAGCACGTCCTCGACGAGGTCGCGGAGCACCGCCGGGATCTCGTCGTACACCGCGAGCTGCCCGGCGTTCACGATGGCCATGTCGAGGCCGGCCTTGATCGCGCGGTGCAGGAAGGCCGCGTGCATCGCCTCGCGCACGGCATCGTTGCCGCGGAACGCGAAGGAGATGTTCGACAGCCCGCCGCTCACGCGCACGCCCGGAAGGCGCTCCTTGATGCGGCGCGTGGCGTCGATGAAGTTCAGCGCGTAGCGCGCGTGCTCCTCGATGCCCGTGCCCACCGTGAGGATGTTCGGGTCGATGACGATGTCGCTGTACGGAAAGCCCGCGCGCTCGTGCAGCAGCGTCGCGGCGCGCACGGCGATGGACACCTTGTGGTCGGCGTCGACGGCCTGGCCCGTCTCGTCGAAGCACATCACCACCACCGCCGCGCCGTAGCGGCGCACGATGGCGGCCTGCTCCAGGAATTTCTCCTCGCCCTCCTTGAGCGAGATGGAGTTCACGATCCCCTTGCCCTGCAAGCACTTCAGGCCCGCCTCGAGCACCGTGAACTTCGACGAGTCGATCATCACCGGGATGCGCGCGATGCTCGGCTCCGACGCGATGAGCTGCAGGAACCGCGTCATCGCCCCCTCGCCGTCGAGCAGGCCGTCGTCGAGGTTCACGTCGAGGACGTTGGCGCCGCCGTCGACCTGGTCCCGCGCCACGGCCACCGCCGCCTCGTAGTTGCCGTCCATCACCAGGCGGCGAAAGCGCTTCGAGCCGGTGACGTTGGTGCGCTCGCCGATGAGCGAGAAATTCGTCTCCGGACGGATCGTGTACGACTCCTGCCCGGACAGCCGCGTCCAGCCCGCGTCGGGGTGCGCGGGGACGCGCGGCGGGTGGCGCCGGGCGCGCTCGGCGATGCGGGCGATGTGCGCGGGCGTCGTGCCGCAGCACCCGCCGACCACGTTCACCCAGCCCTCGCTGACGAACTCCTCGACCTTCGGCGCGAGCGTCTCCGGCGTCTCCGGAAAGCCCGTCTCGCTGAGCGGATCGGGGAGTCCGGCGTTCGGGTAGCAGTGCACGTAGGTGGCCGCGAGGCCCGCCATCTCCTGGATGTACGCGCGCATGTCCTCGGGACCGAGCGCGCAGTTGAGCCCGATGGTGCTCAGCGGAAAGTGCGCGACGCTGTTCACGAAGGCCTCGACGGTCTGCCCCGACAGCGTGCGGCCGGACTTGTCCGTCACCGTCATCGACGCCATCACCGGCACGCGTCGCGCGCCCTCGCGGAAGCAGCGGTCGATGGCGTAGAGGCACGCCTTGAGGTTCAGCGTGTCGATGTTCGTCTCGGGCAGCAGCAGGTCGACGCCGCCCTCGAGGAGCGCCTTCACCTGCACGTAGAAGTCCTGCGCGAGCTCGTCGAATTGGATCGCGCGGAAGCCCGGATCCTCGACCTTGGGCGAGAGCGAGAGGGTCTTCGTGGTCGGGCCGATGGAGCCCGCGACCCAGCGGCGCTGCGACGGGTCCTTGTCCATCGCGCGGTCGGCGGCGCGGCGGGCGCACTGCGCCGCGGCGACGTTGATGTCGTGCACCCACGCCTCGAGGCCGTAGTCGGCCATGGACACGGCGTTCGCGTTGAACGTGTTGGTCTCGATGATGTCCGCGCCCGCGTCGAGGTACTTGCCGTGGATCTCCTCGATGATCGCCGGGCGCGTCAGGCACAGAAGGTCGTTGCAGCCCTTGAGCGACGAGCCGTGCTTCGCGAACGCCGCCCCGCGGTAGTCGTCCTCCTGCAGGCCGTAGCGCTGGATCATCGTGCCCATGGCCCCGTCGAGGACGAGGATGCGCTGCCGCATGGCGCGCTCGAATTCTTCGCGAAGGTCGTTGCTCATTCCATGCTCGCAGTGCCGTCGTGGGCGGTGATCGGACCGGGGACGGCGCCGGGTGTTGTGCGCGCATTGCCCGCCCGGGGCAAGCGTTCGGCACGCCTCCGCGGCGTGCTCAGGGGGCCAGCGCGAGGCGCTCGAAGGGGGCTCCGCGGAGATGCGCTGCGAGGCGCTCGAGGCACGCCGCGCGGTACCCCGCAGGGTCGGGAACGAAATCGTCGCGGTGCAGCGTCGCCACGCCGACGCCGAGGGTGTCGAGGGCCTCGACGAAGAGGGCGTCGCGCCGGCCGTGCTCGAGCTCGAGGACCGCGTCGACGTCGGCGGCATACAGCGCCGCGACCTCGTCGGCATCGGGCCGCAACGACGCGAACTCCGCCGTCGCGTGCACGCCCAGCACCGTGTGCACCTCGCGGTCCGTGCCTCGCTCGACGCGGTGCATGCCGAGCGCGAAGGTCTCGTCTGCGCGCACCACGAGGCCGATCTCCTCCTCGGACTCGCGGAGGGCCTCGGCCACGTCTTCGCCCGCGCGCAGGTGCCCTGCGACGGAGACGTCGACGAGGCCCGGGTGCGTGTCCTTCGCGACGCTCCGGCGCTGCAACACCACGCGCCCCGTGGGCAGGATCACCCAGAGATGTAGCGCCCGGTGCCAGTCGCCGTCGCGGTGCACGTCACGCCGCGGACGGCACCATCCGAGGGGCGTTCCATCTCGGTCGCAAACGTCGAAGAGCTCGTCGGGATCCTGCGCCGCCACGCGCCGAACGGTACCTCCGCGGGGCGCCCTGCGAAGTCCGTTTCGCACGGTGACAGCCCCGAATGCGGTTTGTATGGTCCGCGCCCCGATGCAACCCACCGACTTTCCGCTGACCATCGCCGACGCCCTCCGCGCCACCGCCGCCAAGCACGGGCACCGCCCCGGCTTCGCCTTCGCCGACCCGCGCACGACGGAGCGCGCCTACACCTGGAGCGAGACCCTCGAGGCCGTTCGTGCCCGCACCGCGGCCCTCTACGCGCTGGGGCTCCGCAAGGGCGACCGCCTCGCCATGGTCATCCCGTCGGCGGAGGACTTCGTGCTGAACTTCATGGCCGCGGTGCTCGGCGGCATCGTCCCGGTGCCGATGTACCCGCCGGTCGCGCTCGGCAAGGTCGAGAGCTACGTCAAGAACGTCGAGCACATCGTCACTTCGTCGGGGGCCAAGGCCCTGCTCATCAACAAGCAGGTGCGGCCCATCCTCGGGTCGGTGCTCGAGACCGGCGCGATCACGCAGATCGTCATGGTCGAGAACCTCGACCTCGCGGCGTCGCGCGACGGGAACGAACCCGCCATCGCGCCGGAGGATCTCTGTTTCCTCCAGTACACGTCGGGTAGCACGTCGGCCCCCAAGGGCGTCGCGGTCACGCACGCGAACCTGTGCGCGAACAGCAAGGTGATCCTCGGCCCGGGCATGGGCATCGACGTCGAGACCGACCGCGCCGTGTCGTGGCTTCCGCTCTATCACGACATGGGACTCATCGGCTTCGTCATCGCCCCGATGATCGCTGGCCTTTCATGCACGTATCTCCCGACGATGGAGTTCGTGAAGCGCCCCGCCTACTGGATCGAGATGCTGTCGGAGAAGAAGGCGACGGTGACCTTCGCGCCGAACTTCGCCTTCGCCCTCGCCGCGCGCCGCGTGAAGGACGCCGACCTCGAGCGCTGGGACCTCTCGCACATGCGGCACCTTGGCTGCGGCGCCGAGCCCATCCAGCCCGCGACGCTCCGCGATTTCGTCGCGAAGTTCGCGAAGTCGAAGCTCCCCGCGACGTCGCTGCTCCCGAGCTACGGGATGGCCGAGAACACCCTGGCCATCAGCTTCGCGCGGCACACGACGAACGAGCTCCGCGTCGACGTCGTCGACATCGAGTCGTTCCGCAACGGCGAGGCGCGCAAGGTCGACCCGGCGACGGCGGAGCCCGGCACCTTCGTCGAGGTCGTGTGCTGCGGCGAGATCTTTCCCGGGCACGAGATCTCGGTGCGCGACGACGATGGCAACGCGCTGCCCGAGCGCGTCATCGGCGAGTTCTGCCTCAAGGGTCCGAGCGTGTGCTCGCAGGGGTACTTCAACAACCCCGAGGCCACCGCGGCGGCGTTCCGCGACGGGTGGCTCCGCACCGGCGACAAGGGCTACCTCGCCGACGGCGCGGTCTACGTCTGCGGGCGCGTGAAGGACATGATCATCGTCCATGGGCGCAACTACTTCCCGACGGACATCGAGTGGGTCGCGAACGACGTCGAGGGCATTCGGCGCGGCAGCGCGGTGGCCTTCGCGGTGCTGTCGGCGAGCGCGTCGAGCGAGCAGCTCGTCGTCGTCGCCGAGTGGACCGGCAAGGAGCGCCCCTCCGACGAGGCCCTCGAGACGCTGAAGAAGAAGGTGACCGAGGTGGTGCAGGGCTCCATCGGGCTCAACACCTGGCAGGTCGTGTTGATCCCGCCGGGCACCGTGCCGAAGACGTCGTCGGGCAAGCTGCAGCGCCGCCGCACCAAGCAGCAGTTCGAGGACGGCACCCTCGGCATCGAGGCGCCGACGACGGAGAGCCTCGACGCCAAGGTGGCCGTCGCGAAGCAGATGGCGCGCTCGTACGTGACGCTCGCGAAGAGCGAGGTCGTGTCGCGCCTTCCGGACCCCGTCCGGAACTTCTTCGGCAAGAAGAAGTGACCCCTCCGCGGCGCTTCGTCGCCGCGCTGCGCTGGCTCGGTTGTGCTACCAATCCCGCGCCATGCATTCCACCGTTCGCGTCGCATCGCTGAAGGACCACGTCGGAGCCACCGTCACCCTGCGCGGGTGGCTCTACAACAAGCGCGCGAGCAAGAAGCTCGTGTTCCTCGAGCTGCGTGACGGCAGCGGCATCGTGCAAGCCATCGCGTCGCTCGCGGACATCGGCGAGGCGAAGTTCGCCGAGGCCGATCACCTCGCGCAGGAGACGTCGCTGTCGGTCACCGGCGAGGTGCGCGCGCACCCGAAGCAGCCGGGCGTGTTCGAGATCGCGGTGAAGACCTTCGACGTCATCGGCGCCGTCGCCGGCGAGTACCCCATCACCCCGAAGGACCACGGCACCGACTTCCTCATGGACCACCGCCATCTGTGGCTGCGGTCCAAGCGGCAGAACGCGATCCTCAAGGTGCGCCACGAGATCATCAAGGCGATCCGCGACTACTTCGACGGCCACGATTTCACGCTGGTCGACGCGCCGATCTTCACGCCCAACGCGTGCGAGGGCACCAGCACGCTCTTCGAGACCGACTACCACGGCGACAAGGCGTACCTGACGCAGTCCGGGCAGCTCTATTCCGAGGCCGCGGCGATGTCGCTCGGCAAGGTCTACTGCTTCGGTCCGACGTTTCGCGCGGAGAAGTCGAAGACGCGCCGGCACCTCGCCGAGTTCTGGATGGTCGAGCCCGAGGTCGCGTTCATGGACCTCGAGGGCGACATGGCCCTCGCCGAGGATTTCCTCGTCTCCGTGGTCGGCCGCGTGCTCGACAAGCGCCGCGAGGAGCTGAAGATCCTCGAGCGCGACACCTCGCACCTCGAGCGCGTGCAGGGCCCCTTCCCCCGCGTGCTGTACGAGGACGCCATCGGCGTGCTGCAGCGCGCCTGGGACGCTCGCAAGGCCGCGGGGACCCTGGTCACGCAGCCCGACGGCACCGTCGAGCGCCGCCCGGAGTTCGGCGACGACTTCGGCGCCGACGAGGAGACGGTGATCTCGTCGGCCTACGATCGCCCGGTCATCGTGCATCGGTACCCGGCCTCGCTGAAGGCGTTCTATTTCAAGCGCGATCCCGCCGACGCGCGCCTGGCGCTGGGCATGGACGTGCTGGCCCCCGAGGGCTACGGCGAGATCATCGGCGGCGGCCAGCGCGAGGACGACCTCGCGACGCTCGAGGCTGGCATCGCGGCGCACAAGCTCCCCCGCGAGGCCTTCGAGTGGTACCTCGACCTGCGGCGCTACGGCTCCGTCCCGCACGCCGGCTTCGGCCTCGGCGTCGAGCGCACCGTGGCGTGGACCTGCGGCCTCCCGCACGTCCGGGAGACCATCCCCTTCCCGCGCATGCTCAACCGGCTCGGTCCGTGACGTTCGGCGCCGGGGGGGCTTCGACGGCCGCCCCGGCACCCCGCCGCACGGCGCTTCGGATCGCCTCGCGCACGGCCTCCCAGGCGCGTGGATCGTAGAGGACGCCGTGGTGGCCGACGCCGTCGATGTGCACCACCCGCGAGCCGTCCAGGGCCGAACTGTCGGCGTGCACGAGCACGTCGCTGCTCGCCACGATGGACGTCACCTCCGTCGCCTCGAGCCGGTGCCGCGTGGCAGCCAGCGAGGTGAGCGGAAGGCTGCCGGGTGAAAGCTCCTTCGCGAGGCGCAGCGGCCAGGGGCGCGCGTGGGGCGTTCCGTGGTGCGGCGTCCCGAGGGTCACGAGGGCGTCGACGCGCACGCCCAGGTGCTGGATCGCGTGCCGCGCGATGAGACCGCCGAGGGAGTGCGCGATCACCGTTACCGGCCCGGGCACCCTCGCCTCCTCGATGACCTTCGCGAGGCGCCGGGCGTTGCCTTCGATACTGCCGATGGGGGCGTAGTCGAAGTGCACCTGCCGCGGCGCGAGGCCCTCGTGCGCCAGCGCGAACGCCATCGGGCGAAACACCCCCGACGAAGCGAAGAACCCATGGATGAAAACCACGAGGTGCTCGGCGTCGGCGTGCTGGCGCAGGCGCCCCGGTCGCTGCGGGATCAACCATCCCTGCCGCGCGACGGCCACGACCTCCTGCAAGACCCTGCGCTGCCAGTGCGGCTTCGGCATCGTCCTCACTCCCGTTAGCACACCGCGCAAGCGGGGCGAAGAACGGCGCGGACCGCGCAAACTTCGAGGCAGTCCGCGAAGATGCCTACGCAGCGTCCTCGTCGGGCACGTTCGACGCCGCGACCCAGCGATCGAGGGTCTCCCGGGCGCGCCCGGAGTCGATGGCGTCCATCGCCAGCGCAGCGGCCTCGCGGAGGTCCGTGGTCACCTCGGCGACGACGAGGCCGGCCGCCGCGTTGAGCACCACCGCCGTTCGCTTGGGGCCCACGTCCCCCGCGAGGATGCTCCGCACGATGGCGGCGTTCGTCGCCGGATCGCCCCCGGCCAGGCCCTCGCCCGACACCGGCAACAGCCCGAAATCATTGGGAGTTACGGTGCTCTCGATGAGCACGCCCTGGCGAAGGCTGACCACCCTCGTCGGCCCCGATGGGCTGACTTCGTCCATGCCTCCGGCGCCGTGAAGCACCCACGCGCGCTGTGTGCCGAGCCGCGAGAGGGCCTCGGCGACCTTGCGGAGGTACACCGGAGAGTGAACGCCGAGCAGCTGGTGCGTCGCGCCCGCAGGGTTCGCGAGGGGACCGATGAGGTCGAAGATGGTACGAAAGCCGAGCTCCTGGCGGACCACCCCCGCGTGCGCGAGGGCCACGTGAAAGCTCGGCGCATACAGGAACGTGATGCCGACGTCGCGGAGCGAGCGCCGCACGACCTCGCGCGAGGCGTCGATGCGCACGCCGAGGGCCTCCACCACGTCGGCGCTGCCGGTGCGCGAGGTCACGGCCCGCAGCCCGTGCTTGGCCACCGGCACCCCGCACGCCGCGATGACGATGGCGGCGATGGTGCTCACGTTGAACGTCGCCATGGGACCGCCGCCGGTGCCGCAGGTGTCGAGCAACGTTCCGGTGAACCCCTCGATGGGTTCGCAGCGACGGCGAAGCGCCCGCGCCGCCGCGGTGATCTCGCCGGAGGTCTCGCCCTTCATACGCAGCGCGGTGACGAGGGCGGCGGTCTGCGCCGCGGAGGCCTCGCCGGACAACACCTCCTCGATCGCCGCGGTGGTCTCGGCGTCATTGAGGTCCCGACCGTCGATCAGCGCTCGCAGCGCCGCGTGGATCATGCGCGAACGCTACACCGCCCCAGGCGTCCGCACCGCAGCAAACGCGCCTTGACATCGCGAGAATCGCGACGATAGCGTCCGGCCCGCGCACGCGGCGGCGAGCAGGCCGCGAAGGAGCAGTGACCCCCCGATGGCCGAAGAAAAGAAGAAGCCCGACCTGAAGGCGCGACTCAACCGCACGGTGGTCGGCCAGGCCCCCCCCGTGGCCCCGGCGGCCCCGGACGTGCCGGGTACCGCGTCGGCGCCGGTCTCCGGAGGCTTCGAGGCGGCGCCCCCGGCCGGTGGGTCGGACATCGCGGTCCCCGAGTTCATCAAGCAGCAAATGGCCGAGAAGGCCGCTGCCGAGGCTCGTGCCGCCGAAGAGGCGCGTCTCGCCGCGGAGAGACTCGCCCAGGCGGCCGCCGAGCGTGCGGCGCAGGAGCGTGCGCGGGCCATGGCGGCGGATCCCTTCGCGTCGTCGGCGGTCGCCGCCGGCCCGCAGGAGATCCGCCTCGTCATCGACGAGAAGGCCGTCAGCGACGAAGAGGTGGGACGCAAGAACACCGGCGCGGTGATCGGTCTGGTGCTCACCGGCGTCATCGCGCTCGGCGCGGGCTTCCTCGTCGGCGGCTTCATGGAGACGCGCCGCGAGGGCGCGCGCACCGTCGAGGCCATCGGCGCCATTCGCACGAGCGTCGATGCCGCCGGGGCGATCATCACGCAGCTCAAGGACAAGGTCGACCACGCCGCGACGGCCGCGGGCATCGCGGCGGCGGGTGAGACCGAGGGTCAAGCGGCACCGACCGCCGCGCCTGCGACGGCGACCATCGACGAAGAGCTGTTGACGTGGTTCGGACAGCAGCCGCCGGACCCGCCGCTGGGTCCCGAGGTGTACGCCGGCCGCGTCGGGCGTCTTCGCCCGGACCTCGTGCAGAAGCTGATGAAGGTCCAGTTCGACCTGACGCAGGCGTGGAACGACATGCGCCGGCACCAGGGGGCCACGCAGCCGAACCTCGTCGTGATCCGCCAGTCGATGCAGGACCTCCAGCGCAGCCGCACGGAGTTCCAGCGCCTCGCCGTGGTCTTCGCGCCCGGCGTCGGCGACGGTCCGCGGGTGCTCGGGACCCTCGTGTCGCTCGGACAGGCGCTGCCCACCGGCGCGCTCCCCATCGCTCCGGCCCTCGCCGGTGCGCCGACGCGTACGCTGTATGCGGGCGGCGACCTCGCGGCGCCCGCCACCGTGGGCACCGTCGCGATCCCGGTCAGCGTGAGCGGCGGCCTCGGCGCCGTGGCCGTCGGTGGACTCACGCGTCCCTGGGCGGAGTACGTGAACCGCGTTCGCAACCTCCGCGCCCTCGCCGACACGCTGGCGCAGGATCACCGCCAGCTCTCCGACGCGCTCAACCGCGCCGGCGCTCCGTAGCCTCACCCTCCCCCGGCTCTTCGAACGCTGCGCGCCCCGCCGGACACCGTCCGCGCGGGGCGTGTCGCTATCGGGCGGTGCCGTCGGGCGCCGGCGTCGACTCGGTGGCAGGCGCCGGCGAGAACAACGCATCGAGCGCGGCGAGCTGCGGAGCGTCCTCTTCGGCGACCGGCTGCGGCGAGTCGTCCCACACCGCGAGGAACCGGCCGAGCGCGTCGGCGTAGCCCGCCGGGTCGCCGTACTTCTCGATGCCCGCCACGGTCGCCACCGGCGGCACCCGCTTCGCGCGCCGATAGGCGTCGAGGACCCACCACACCCACTGCGGCTCGCCCTTGGCGATGGCGAGCTTCAGCGCGTACTCCGCGATGCGCGCCAAGGACACGGCGTCGATCTCTCCGCTGGCGATGCGCTCCTCGGCCTCTTCCGCGGCACGCCGCAGGATTCGGTCGGCCTCGGCGAGCTTCCCTTGCGGAAGCGCGCGATCCATGAAGTCGCCGAACATCTGGGCGATCCAAGCGCGCCGCACGGGCACGCTGATGCCCGGCACGGTCTCCTCCTCGCGGACGGCCGTCACCGCGTGGCCGCAGTGCGGGCACACCACCGGGCCCTCGGGGAACGGCGTCTTGCATCGCGCGCAGAGCCGCATGGCGCCCGTGGAGCGCGGCGCGAACTGCGACGTCTCCATGCGGAAGAACACCAGCTCCTGCGCACCAAGACGGATGCGGTCCTGGTCGGCCAGCACCTGGCTGCCGCTGATGGGGCGCCCGTTGATGCGCGACCCGTTGCGACTGCCGAGGTCGTGGAACGTCACCGCCCCGTTCTCGACGGTGATGCGCGCGTGCTGCCGCGAGATCAGCGGATCTTCGATGGTGATGTGGCAATCCGGACTGCGCCCGAGAACGGTCTCTCCGGGGGGAAGGTCATGCTCCTGCAGCAGGAAGCGCAGTCGGAATCTCGCCACGGCGGGAATCCTATTCACGCCGCGATCGCGCGGTCAACGCGAGAATGCTCGTGCTAACGTCGCGGCCCGATGAGCACCGACGCTTCCGCGCGCCTCGACGCCGTTCGCCGCGCCCTCGACGCATATGTCGCGCCGCTCGTGGCGCGCGACGGGGGCACGCTGACGCTGCTCGGCGTGCGCGAGGGTGTCGTCGAGATCGCCCTCGGCGGAAAGTGCCAGGGCTGTCC
>CAIMWA010000314.1 GCA_903845045.1 uncultured delta proteobacterium
AAGCCATCCCGGCCCCGGAGCGCGCGATCTACACCGTCGCGATTTTCTCTGGCCTGCGCCTCGGAGAGTTGTGGGGGCTCCGCTGGGGCGATGTGCGGCTCGACGGAACAGCCCCAGAACTGACCGTCCGGCGCTCCCACGACGGCCCGCCGAAGTCCACGAAGGCCCGGAGGGTTCCACTTCTCCCGCAAGCCGTCGAAGCTCTTCGACGCATCGAGCCATCACGGCGTCTCGGCGCGGGCGGCGGCGCCGACGTGGCTGGCGTCGTGTTCCCGATGAAGGGGCGGCGGCGCACCAAGTCCGACGATGCTCGGTGGCGCCCAAGGAGCCGTGTCGTCGTCGGCGCCGATGGCGCAGAGACCCGCGTCGTCTTCAACGGCCTCCGTGTGCTTGCCGGCGTAGACCGCCACGTTCGCTTCCACGACCTGCGGCACACCTGCGCGAGCCACTTGTTGATGGGCACGTGGGGCGTGCGGCTCTCCCTCGAGGAGGTCTGCGCATGGCTCGGCCACAGCTCCGTGGAGGTGACCATGCGCTACGCCCACCTCGCGGAGGGTCACCTGTCCGAGCAGGTCGCGAAGGCGCTCCGTGGTCCCAGCAACGGTCCCAGAGCACCCTCCCCCACCCAGGCTTCCGACGAACCGAAAACCCTATTTTTCAAGCTGCGCGCGGTGCAAGATTCGAACCTGCGACCTTCGGCTTCGGAGACCAACGCTCTATCCAGCTGAGCTAACCGCGCTTTGGAGGGGCCGTGTCTACTCCAGGGGTGCGGGGGTTTGCAAGTGTGCGCTTCCACCCGCGGCGTTCGGCGTGGTAGCGCCGGGGCATGAGTCAACGCATCGCCGTACTTCCGGGCGATGGCATCGGCGTCGAGGTCACCCGCGAAGCCGTCGCCCTCCTCGAACTCGTCGCGCAACGCCGCGGCCTCGACCTCGACCTGTGGCACCTCGACTACGGCGCCGACCGGTTCCTCCGCGACGGCACCACCTTGCCGACGCAGGCCTTCGAGGAGATCCGCGACACCTGCGCGGCGATCCTGCTCGGGGCGCTCGGCGACCCGCGGGTGCCGTCGAACGACCACGCGCGCGACATCCTCTTCGGGTTCCGCTTCGGGCTCGACCTCTACGCGAACATCCGCCCGGTGCGCTGCCTCGACGACCGCCTCTCGCCCCTGAAGGACCACGCGGCGAAGGCCATCGACTTCACCGTGTTCCGCGAGAACACCGAGGGCGTCTACGTGAACGTCGGCGGCCAGGTGCGCCGCAACACGCCCGACGAGATCGCCATCAACGAGGACATCAACACCCGCAAGGGCGTCGAGCGGATCATCCGCGCGGCCTTCGAGCACGCCCGCGCCACCGGCAAGAAGCGCGTGCACATGGCCGACAAGTCCAACGCCATGAAGCACGCCCACGAGCTGTGGCTCCGGGTGTTCCGTCTGGTGTCGACGGAGTACCCGGACATCACGGCCAAGCACCTCTACGTCGACGCGCTCTGCCTCCTGATGGTTCGCGACCCGACGCTCTTCGACGTCATCGTCACGAACAACCTCTTCGGCGACATCGTGACGGACCTCGGCGCGGCGCTGCAGGGCGGCCTCGGCATGGCCGGCAGCGCCAACGTGCACCCCGGGCGTCGCTGCGCGATGTTCGAGCCCGTGCACGGCAGCGCGCCGGACATCGCCGGCCAGGACCGAGCGAACCCCTTCGCCGCCGCGCTCACCGTCGGCATGATGCTCACGCACCTCGGCCACCCGGACCTCGAGGCCCTCATCGAGGACGGCGTGCGCGAGTGCATCCGCGCCCACGCGTGCACCGCCGACGTCGGCGGAACGCTCGGCACCCGCGCGGCCGCAGAGGCCCTTCGCGCCCGCGTCACCGCCCTGCTCGGCTGATCCCTTCGCTCAGCGCGCGCCGCGCGCCGCGAGCCGCGCCTTCGCATCGGCGATGGCCGCGAGCACGCGCGTACGGGCGGGCGCGCCCGGAATGTCCCGGCGCTCGATGGCGACCTCGGGGTCGAGGGCATGGAAGATGTCCGCGTCGAAGAGCGCGTGCGCCTCGCGGTACACGGCGAGCGGGAGCTGCGCGAGCTCTTTGCCGTCCTCGAGGGCGCGCGCGACGAGGCGCCCGGCCACCTCGTGCGCGTGGCGGAACGGGACGCCCTTCGCGGCGAGGTAGTCGGCCACCTCGGTGGCGACGACGAAGCCCTGCGCCAGCGCCGCGCGCATGCGGTCGCGACGGAACGCGAGGGCGGCCACGGCCTCGGCGAGCACCAGCGCCGAGTCGCGCACGGTGTCGACGGCGTCGAAGACCGGAGCCTTGTCCTCTTGCAGGTCGCGGTTGTAGCCGAGGGGCAGGCCCTTGGTGACGACGAGCAGCGCCACGAGGTCGCCCACGACGCGTCCGCTCTTGCCGCGCACCACCTCGGCGACGTCGGGGTTCTTCTTCTGCGGCATCATCGACGAGCCCGTGGTGTGCGCGTCGGCCATCTCGACGAAGCCGAACTCCTGCGTCGACCAGAGCACGAGCTCCTCGGCGAGGCGCGAGAGGTTCACCGCCGCGATGGAGAGCGCCGCGAGGAGCTCGAGGAGGAAGTCGCGGCTCGCCGTGGCGTCGAGGCTGTTGCGCGTGGGCGCGTCGAAGCCGAGCGCCGCCGCGGTGCGCGCGCGGTCGAGGGGGAACGTGGTCCCGCACACGGCGCCGCTGCCGAGGGGCGACTCGTTCATGCGCCGCGCGGCGTCGTCGAGGCGGCCGCGGTCGCGGTGGAGCATCTCGACCCAGGCGAGCAGGTGATGAGCGAGGCGGTTGGGCTGCGCGCGCTGCATGTGCGTGTACGCCGGGAGCAGCGTGTCGACCTCGTGCTCCGCCCGCGTCACGAGCGCCGACGCGAGGGCGTCGAGGGCGTCGCCGACCTCTCCGCAAGACCGCCGCGCGAAGAGGCGCATGTCCGTCGCGACCTGGTCGTTGCGGCTGCGTCCCGTGTGGAGCCGCGCCCCGACGTCGCCTTCGCGCGCCGTGAGCGCCGCCTCGACGTTCATGTGCACGTCCTCCTTGGCGGCGTCCCACGGGAACGTGCCCGCGCGAACCTCGTCGCGGATCGTGCCGAGGCCGCGCTGCACGGCGACGAGGTCCTCGGCCTTCAGCACGCCGATGGCGCACAGCATCTCGGCGTGCGCGAGGGAGCCCTCGATGTCCTCCTCGGCGAGCCGGGAGTCGACGTCCACCGACGCGAGAAAGCGGCTCGCGCGCGCGTCGAGATCCTGCGTGAACCGTCCGCCCCAAGCCGTCTTCGTCGCCATCGTCCGCGCGCCTCCTGCCCTGCCGATGCGGGGCGCGGCGAACCCTGCACCGAAAGCCCGCGACGCGACAAGCGCGGCGTGCGACTCCGTCCTTGTGGGCGCGAGAACCGGCGTGATAGCGTCCCGCGGCCTTTGCCTGGGAGCCCAAGCGCATGAAGCACGGATGGATGGCGGTTGCAGGTCTCTCCCTCGGCACGACGCTCGCTGCGCTCGTGGGTTGTGAGGGAGAGAGCAGACTCACGGTGGTGATGGAGGAGGGGGCCTCCGCGCCGCACGTGAACCTTCCGACGGTGCCGACGCTCCCCGCGCCGCCGCCGGTCAACGCGGCGGGAGGGGCGTTCACGATCTACGGCGTCCGTCACCAGGCCGCGCGCAACGCGGACCTGTGGACGAAGCAGCAGCGCGTGCACGGCTTCATCGTGAGCGTGTACACGGCGCGCAACCCCCGCGGGCAGAACTGCACCGAGCGGGACCGCTGCATGGAGGAGCGCCCGCACGTCTACATCGCCGACGACCGCACCGAGCGCGACCCGGCGAAGATGATGATGGTCACGGGCTACGCGACGTTCCAGCACGAGGTCGATGCGGCGCGGCACGACGCGGCCACGGGCCATCAGCCCACGCCTGCGCAGCAGCAGATGATCGCGCAGGGCCTCGTGAAGCCCGTGCCGTCGGACTTCGACGAGGGCGCCGAGGTCGTGGTGACGGGCACGCTGGTGCGCCGCGCCGCCAACGGCCAGGCCGACTCGGCGGGTCTCCTCGACTACGCCTCGCACCAGACCGTGACGCCGGCCCCCCCGCCGGCCAACGGCGCCCGTCACTGACGGCGTCCGCCGCCCCCCGCCCTCACACCGCGTTCATCGCCCGCGCAACCTCGCGGCCGAGGTCGTGGTCCGCCATCATCGCGCGGGTCCAGCGCTGCATCACCTCGCCGAAGCCGCCGAGGTCGATGCCGAGCGCCGCCAGGGTCTCGCGACGTCGCGCCGCGTCGCCGCGCAGTCCGCGCACCATCCGCACGTAGTCGGACACGCGCGGCACCGCCACGCCGGGGAACACCTCGCGGTCCACCGCCACGGCCGTGGCCGCCTCGTCCCTCGGGGCGGGCGCATGGAGCGACTGCGCGGGGCGCCACGGTGTCGCCGACACGTGCTGGAGCACGAGGCACTGCGCGCGCGCGTCGCCCGATGCGCCGTGATGATGCGTCACCCGCCACGTCCCCGGGCGCACCCGGAGCACCCACGCCACGGGCCCGCCGGCCTGCGCCTCGAGCCCCGTCGGCACCGCACCGAACGCCGCGTCGCCGGACACGCACGACGGCATCCATCCGCTCTCGCCGTGGGCCGCCACGCGGTCGGCGACGGCGCGACCCGAGACGCGCGCCCAGGACAGCACGAGCCAGCCGCTCGGGACGTCGACGGTGAGCGCCACGCCCTCCGTCGCATGCTCCCAGCGCCCCGGGAGCTCCGCTGCGAACGTCTGCCCCGCGGGCAGTCCGGTGACCACGGCCACGCCGTCGGGCTCGCCCATGGTGCTCGTGACCACGGCGCACTGCAGCGCCTCGTCGCCGGGCCGCCACGCCGCGCCGCGCACTCCGTCGGGAAGCGAGAATTCAGCCGCCAGACCGACGCGGCCGGCCAGCGAGAGCGCCTCGGTGCCGCGGTCCACGCTCAGCCAAGCGACCTCCTTGCCGTCACGGAGGAAGCACTCGCTCCACGCGGTGTCGGGCACCATCAGCCCCTCGTTCGTCGCCCGTGTGTCCTTCACGTCGAGCCCGCGCACGAGGCCGACGAGGTGACGGCGGCAGCGGTCGTAGGCGTCGCGCGCGGAGTCCTCGCCCGAGAGGGTGCCCGCGGCGACGGGCCAGGGCTCCACGCCGAGGCCGGCGACGGCTTGCTGGCGAAGCACCCGAGGTCCACGGGCTCGGCGCCGCGCCACCGCGGGAACATCCGCGCGTCCATCGCCACGAGCGGCACACCCTGGTCGTGGCGCACGCCGACGTGATCCGTGGACGGCGTGACGACCCCGGCGCGGAGCACCCCGACGCGGGCCGGCGCCACGACGAGCACCGGGGTCAACGACGACGCGAGCAGCGGGCGCGCGGCGTCCGGCGCAGCGGCGAGCGCCTCGGCGAGCACCGAGGCTTCGATGCGCAACAGCGACGGCATGGTCTGCGGCGCGGCGGCCGCCTCGACGAGCGTGAAGCTCTCGAGCTCGAGCACGTCGACGCCCTCGGCGGAGAGCCGTCCACGCAGCGCCGGCAGCACGTTGCGGCCGACGGTGAAGAGGGCTCCGCCCATGCGCGCGGGGTCGAGCGTCCCTTGCACGAGCATGCCGTGGGCGGTGTCGGCGAGGAGCCTCCCCGCGTCGCGCACCCACGTCGCGTAGCGGGCCGCGAAGTCACCGCCGCCTTGCACCACCGCGCGCACCACGGCGAGCGCGTCGGACACGCGGAGACCCACGCGGCCGCCGACCTTGAAGTACCCCGCGCGCCCCGCGCCGAGCCCGCTCACCGCGCCCACCGGCGCGTCGAGGTCGAGGAACCACGCTCCCCCGGTGGTCACGAAGTAGAGGTCGAGCTGCAGCGTCTGCCCGCTCGCGTCGACGTACGGCGCCACCGCCGGCCACTGCGCGGGGTCGAGCAGGTAGCGCCCGGGACCGACGGCCCCGAGGGGCACGCCGCGCGCGACGAACACCGCCTGCTCGTGCCCCTGCACCACGAGCGTCGCACCCACGCGCGGCGCCTCGGAAGCGCGCCACACCCACTCGAGGGCCTCGTCACCACGGCGGAGGATGTCTTGGTCGCTCATCGGGGATCCGGTCCTTTCCGTCACGGCGCGAGGAGGATGACGCGAGGCTGGCTGGGCACGACGCGGAGGCCCGGCGCGTTGGTGCTGTTCTGCAGCGTCGGCGAGGTCAGCCGCGTCGCCGGAGCGCCGCCGACGAGCACCGTCATGGCCCCCATGAGGTGTCGCGCGGGCCCCATCACCATGCCCGACGCCACGCCCGTCGCGAGGCCCGCGTTGTCGCCGTTCGACAGCGGCACCTGCGTCCCCATGTTGTGCGCCGGCGCTGCGGAGAACAGCACGTTGTAGACCGCAGGCACGCCCATCGGCCCCATGGCGATGTTCGGATACGGGATCGGGATCGGCGCCGGCGAGGGCGGCGCGGGCGTGAGGCAGACGTCCGGGAACGCCATGTCCATGCCCATCATCTGCGTGTTGGCGAACATCTCCGTGCCCCTTCGTGTTCAGCCCATGTGGATCTGCGACGCGTCGACCTTGGCGAGGTCGTCGGCGGTCACCGCGACGAGCTTGCCGTGCACCTGCACCGACTCGCGGCCGAAGTAACGCAACGCGCCCGCGCGCACCTGGTCGAGCTCCTCGACGACGCGCACCGCCACCCGCGCGCGCTGCACGAGGCGCTCGGCCACGGTGGTCGCGGTGCCCGCGGTGAGGGTCCAGCGCTCGGCGGCCGCGCCCACGGCCCCGGCGACGATCTCCGCCGCGTCGACGACCACCGACGCCGCGCGCGCCTGCAGCGAGAGCTCCCGCGCAGAGACCTCGGCGGTCGCCGGCGTCAGGGCGCGCAGCCCGTCCCGCGCCGCGACGTCGATGCGCCCCGCGGGGGCGGCGATCTCGAGGTCCCCGCTCACCTCGAGACGCGTCGCCGTGCCCGCGGCGCGACCGAGCACGGCCACGATCCAGGCATCACCCGGCGCCTCGGCGACGAGCACGGTGTCGCCGTCGGCCGGCGCGACGAGGCAGCTCGCCGCCCGACGCACCGCGAGGCACCGCTCGCCCACGCGCACCGTCGCGCCCTCGACGCGCCCTACGCGCAGCGCCGCCGGGATCTCTTCGCGTGTCCTCATCGCTCCGTCCATGGTCCCTCGCCTTCGTCCCGGTCAGCCGCGTACGGCCACGAATCCCTCGGCCTCGGCCCGCGGCGCGTCGTCGTCGAGCGCTGCGCTGCGGTCCGTGAACATCGCCCCGTCGGTGCGCGCCCCGTGGAGCCGCGCACGAAACAACCCCGCCCCGGAGAAGTCCGCGCCGCGCACGTCGGCGTGCACGAATTCGGCGTAGGTCAGGTCGGCGCCGGCGAAGCTCGCCCCCGGGGCCATTGCGCGGTGAAAGACCGCCTGCGCGAGGCGGCCTCCGTCGAAGCGCGCCGCGGGAAGCACAGCGTCCACGAAGATCGCCTGCTCCAGCATCGCACCTCGCGCATCGAGGCCCTCGGCCTTGGCCTCGGCGAGCATCGCGCGGTGCATGCGCGCCTCGGCGACGCGCGCGCCGGTGAGGTCCGCGGCGTGAAAGTTCGTGCCCTCGAGGGACGCCCCGCGAAGGTCCGCACCCGAGAGGTCGCACGCCCCGAGGAACACCTGCGACAGGGCCATGCCGCGGAGGTCGAGACCGCGCAGCACGCACCCGCGAAGGAACGCGTTCTCGAAGGTCATCCCTCGCAGCGACGCGCGCGTGAGGTCGGCGCCGAGGATGCCGCCGCGCTCGAAGCGCGACTCCGAGAGGTCCGCGCCGGCGAAGGTGCAGCCGACGAAGGATCCCTGGAGCACCCGCGCGCCGCGAAGCACCGCGCCGTCGAGGGTCGAGTCGACCCAGTTCGTGAGCAGCGCGCGGAGGCCCTCCATGCGCGCGCCGGAGAGGTCGCAGCCGACGAAGTTCGCGGCCCGCGGCGCGGCGTCGCCGAACACCGCCCCGCGCAGGTCGCACTTCTGGAACGTCGCGGCCCGCATCGACGCCACGGCCAGCACCGCGTCGGTGAGCGCGCAGCCCACCAGCGTCGCCTCGTCGAGCAGCGCGCCGGCGAGGTTCGCGCGCGCGAGGTTCGCGCCGTGAACGATGGCTCCACGCAGGTCCGCACCGCGCAGGTCTGCGTCGCGAAGGTCCTCCTGCGAGAGAACCTCGCCGGATGCGACGAGGGCCTCGATGCGCGCCCGGGTCACGAGCCCGCCCTCCCGACGCGGGCCCGGCGCACGTCGGCGGTTGCGAGCCGCGTGCGGTCATCCCCGCGGGCGCGCAGCAGGTCGGCGCCGAAGAGGCTCGCGCCACCGAAGTCGGCACCGCAGAGAACGGCCTTCGAGAACGTCGCGTCTAGAAAATCGCCGCCGGTGAGCACGGCGTCGGTGAGGTCCGCGCGGGTGAAGTTCGCCTCGCGCGCGCGCACCCCGTCGAGGCGAGCGCCGCGCAGCACCGCCTTCATGAGGTTGGCGCCGTCGAGCACGGCCCCCGGCAGCCGCGCGCCCTCGAGGTCAACCTTGTGAAGAAACGCCTTGCGCAGTGACGCGCCCGCGAGGTCCGCGCCGCGTACGGTGCACCCCTCGACCATGCGCACGCCGTCGAGCACCGCCCCCGCCGCGCGCACGCCGTCGAGCACGCATCGCAACAGCACCGTGTCGACCCAGCACACCGACTGAAGATCCGCGCCGGTGAGGTCTGCTTCGAGCAGCGTGCACTTCGTCCATCGCGCGCCGGAGAGGTCGACCTGGGCGAGGCGCACGTTCATCAGCACCATGCCCTCGGCCTGGGTGCCCGAGAGGTCGCAGCGATCCAGCCGCGCACCGCGAAGGTCGGCCCCGTCGAGGCACGCGCCCCGGAGCACGGCGTCGCGCAGGTCGGCGTCGCCGAAGACCGTGCCGCGCAGCACCGAGCGCGCGTCGAACTCTGCCCGACGAAGCACCGCCGCACCGAGGTTCGCCCCCTCGAGGCGCGCGCCGCGGAAGTCCGCCTGCGTCGCGTCGCAGCGGGCCAGCACCGCCAGCGTGAGGTCGCACTCCGCGAGGCACGCACCTGCGAGCAACGCGCCCTCGAGCAGCGCCCCGCGCATCGACACGCGCTGGAGGTCCATGCCGCGAAGGTCGACGCCGGTGAGGTCGAGCCCGTCGAGCGCCTCGCCGCGCCGAAGCCGCGCCACGACCTGCTCGCGAAGCGTGCCGTCGTCGACGCGCCCGGCGGGGGGCATGCGATGGGCGTGAAGGCGGTAGTTGTCGTGCAGCGAGCGCTCGGCCTCGACGAGCCGCGCGCGGTACGCGTCGTCGCCGAGCAGCGCGTCGAAGTGCTCCGTCGACTGGCCGTCCGCCGCCACCTGGTCGCGCTGCGCCCGCAAGCGCGCGAGGGTGCCCTCGGCGGTGAACGTCGGCGGACCTCCAGGGACCGCGCGATGGGCCTCGGGATCGACGCCGAGACCGCGGAGCACGTCGTCCCGCGCCGCGTCGGCGCCCGCGCGCTTCTCGGCCTCACGCGCGAGGATCACGTCGACCTGCGCGGTCATCGCGGCCACGCCCGCCGCGAGGTCGTCGTCGGGCCCCAGCGGCGGCACCACCGGCACGTCGTCCTGCGGGACGTCGAAGGCCGCGGGGTCGACACCCATGGCCTCCATGCGCGCCTTCGCCTCGGCACGACCCGCCGCGGCCCTGGCCTCGCCGCGCGTGCGCTGCCACCACTGGTTCGTCAGCGCGTCGCGGGTCGCGTCGTCGGGCGACACCACCGCCGGCGCACCCACCCGCGGGGCCGGCGCGAGGTCGCCGTCGCGCAGCGCCTCGAGGGCCCCTTTCACGCGATCCGCACGCTTCGCGAGCACGGCCTCGTAGTGCGACGCAGGGCGCGGCGCACCGAGCTCCTCGGCCGCCACGAGGAGCACCGATACCTCGTCAGCGTCGTCGTCGCGCACCTGCGTGACGGCGCGGAAGATCAGCACCGCGCGGTCGAGGCCCGGGAAGAAATGCACGGTGTCGAGGCGCGTCGGGAGCTCCTCGAGGGATCCCGCCGCGGCGTCGTCGCGCTGCACGAACACGCGCCCCACGAAGCCCGGGAGCGCGGCCTCGATACGCGCCCGCGTCGGGTGCAGGTGCTCGAGCGCGTAGGGCTCGTCGCCGCGAAACCACCCGTCGATCCATTGATCGGGCTGCGCGGTGTTGAAGTACGTCCACTCGATGTCGGCGGCGAGGCCCGGGAACGCCGTCTCGAGCCAGCGCGCGTCATAGGTCCCGCGGCGGGACGCACGGTCGGCCCAGGTCTCGTCGAGGGCGCCCAGCCCCACCGGCTCCGGCGCGTCGTCGACGTCGCCGATGAGCCCCGCGGTGCCCTCGAGGTTCGGAAGCTTCGAGGCCGTCTCGCCGCCGCCGCGCCGCCATCCGCGTCCCGCGGGGTTCTTCGCGAAGCCGGGGCCGCCGAAGGAACGATCCCAGCCCAGCGGCATCGCCTCGAAGGGCTCCGGGCGTGACATCGCGTCGTCCTCCCAGCGCCGGTCGCCGATGACGTGCACGCGCTTGTCGACGGAGCCGATGCGCACGCGCACCGTGGTCGCCGCCGCCGCGCCGCCCGGCGGATGGGCGCTGCCCGTGACGAGCACCTCGCCGCGAGCTTTGGGCATGAACGGGTCGAGGACCGCGTCCTTGCCGAGCGCGGGCATGACCTCGGGCCAGAGGTCCTGCTCCTTCAGCAGGTCGGCACCGGCGTGCAGCGGCACGTAGAGGATCACCGACACCGCGAAGTGATGCCGCCCTCCGTGCTCGAAGGTGCGGCAGGCGACGCCGGCGCGCTGGGGCTTGATCGTTCGCACGCGCGGTGACCGCCTCAGGAGAACAGGGTGATGGCCGCGGTCACGAGGTTCGCCGCGGCGCTCTTGATGCTCGTCGCGGCGTTCTTCAGGTCGACGCCGAGCTGCTCCATCTTCGCCGGGTCGTTCTCCTGCTTGTAGCCGCAGTTCGAGATCTCGATGGCCACCTGCGTCACGTGAAAGCCGCAGTGCTCGATCTTGATCGCGTCGATCTCGTTCACGACGATGGAGTGGTCGTTCTTCAGGCCCGTCACCTGGAACGCATTGGGCGTGAACCAGTTCTCGCTCGCACCCTGCTTCGCGGTGGTGGGCACGTTGAGGGTGAAGGTCGCGGCGTTGATGGTGACCGCGGGCGCGGTGATGGTCAGCGACGCGCCGACGGTGATGGTCTGGCTCGTGCCAACCAGCGTCGTCTGGCTCGACGTGACCATCGCCATCTCGCTCCCCCCGACCATGTGCATGCGGTCGCCGCCGACGATGTTCATCTGGTCGCCGCCGGCGATGTTGGTCTGATCGCCGCCGACGAGGGTCTGCTGGTTGCCGCCGATCATCGAGACCTGATCGCCGCCGATGGTGTGCTTCTCGTCGCCTGCGATGGTGTTCTTGGCATCGCCGCCGACGGTGCGCGTGTCGTTGCCGGTGATCTTGGTGATGCGGTCGGCGCCGTAGGTCTCCTTGACGTCACCGGTGACCTTCTCGACGAGGTCGCCACCGACGGTGACGTCCTCCTGGCCCCCGGTGTGGATCAGCCCGTTGCCGTCGGTGGACAGGATGAAGTTGTGCGCGTGCGCGTCGTGGTGCTTGCCGAGGTGCAGGAACGACTTCTCCGGCGGCGACGACAGGTCGATCCACTGCGCGTCCTTGGTGTCCTCGATGCGCAGCTCGTTGTCGCCGCCGGTGTGGATCACGTTCTGCGTGTGGTTCGCGCTCGTGACCGGCGACGGCGTGTCGGCGTTGGGCACCGCTCCGGCGATGACCGGGCGGTCCGGGTCGCCGCCGAGGAACACCAGCATCACCTCGGTGTTCTTGCGCAGCGGAAAGTGGAAGCCCTCGGGGTTGCCCGCGTGCGGCTGAAGCATGCGCACCCACATCGAGACGTCGCCGGCAGGGTGGTCCGGGCCGCGGGCGTCGTAGCGCACGAACACGCGGTAGCGACCGTGCTCGTCGAGCTGCGCGTAGTCGTCGTCGAGCGGACCGTCGACCTGGCCGATCTCGACGCCGGAGATGCGCGGCACCGGCGTGCGCCGCGGCGGGCGGTACTGCGTGTCGCCGGGCAGCGCGGTGACGTGGACCTGGTAGGTGCGGTCCGTCGAGACGCCGAGGGCGGGCGCGGCCTCGGGGTGCGCTGCGAGGTTGTTGCCCTGGTGCTCGATCTCCAGGCACAGGTAGTCGGTGTTCATCGACGCACGCGGGTGCTCGTCGAGCTTGAACAGGAACCCCGGCTTCAGGTCGAAGAGCCGGCCGCGCCCGTGGAACACCTGCTCCCGCGCGCCGATCTCCTGCGCGCGCACGGTGCCGAGGCGGGCGCCCTCGCCGCCCGGGTCGATGTAGTTGTCGAAGAGGCTTCGCGTGTCGCGGAACCCGTGCGACGTGATGGCGTGCTCGACACGCAGCGTCGGATCGGGGTTCAGCGGGTCGTACTCGAACAGCTTGATGGAGGCCGGGAGCCCCTGCACCCGCGACCGCCACGTCTCCATGGCCTCGGGCTGCCCGCCGTCGCTCGCCGCCGTCGGGATGTACCGCGCCGGAACGCCGGCGCTCGGCGCATGCGCGCTCTTCGTGTCGGCGAGGTGCAGCACCTCGTGGGTGCCGTCGAGGGGGTGGTCGAACCAGAAGCAGATGCCCTCGCGCTCCATCCACCGCGCGATGAAGTCGAAGTCCGACTCGTCCCACTGGCAGACGTGCTCGCGCTTGGCGTAGCGGCCCCGGTTCTCGTACGAAGCCACGAGCTTGTCGCCGGTGATGCCGGCCTCGCGGAGCATCCACTCGAGGATGTCGGGAATGGTGCTCGGGTCGTGGCCCTTGGTGAACACCCGCACGTGCTTGCGGAGCGTCATCTTCCAGAGCTCGGGCGCGATCACCACGCGGTAGATCGCCTTGTCCGCGTGCTCGTGCACGAGCTCCACCGCGGCCACCACGCCGTGACGCGTCGCCCGCGGCGTGCCGTCGGCGTTCTGGAACTGCAGCGTCGCCTGCGTGAAGAGCGCGCCGAGGGCGTCGAAGTCGTCCGCCGCGGAGCTCGGGACGAGGAGCATGACCTCGAAGGTGTAGAGCCGCGAGACGCCCTCGGTGCCGCTCACCGTGAGCACCTTGGCATCCGACGGCAACGCGTCGGCGACCAGGACGAAGGGATCGGGCGTGTCGGTCATCGGTCCTCCGAGCGGCAGTCTACGCCGAATCGCTCACCGCCCTGCACGCGCCGTGGCGAAGCTCAACCGCGGCCACGACCGGCGCCCGCCGCGAAGCGCGCGGGACCGTCGAGCCCGCCCCGAAAGAGCGCCTCGGTGCCGTCGGCGAACTCCGCCGCGAGGGCCGCGGTGCGGTCGAGCTCGAAGGCCCGGTAGACCCCGCGGCGATCGGCCATGGCGACGTCCCAGGGGTGCGCCGCGATCTCGCGGGCGAGCGTCACCGCCGCCTCCGTCGCAGCGCCGCGCGGGACCACGCGGTTCACGAGTCCCATCGCCAGCGCCTCGGGTGCGTGCACCGCGCGCCCCGTCAGCACGAGGTCGAGGGCGCGCCCGAGCCCCACCACCAGCGGCAGCCGCGCCGTGCCTCCATCGATGAGCGGAACGCCCCAGCGACGGCAGAACACGCCGAGCGTCGCGTCGTCCTCCATGACGCGCAGGTCGCACCACAGCGCGAGCTCGAGCCCGCCCGCCACCGCGTACCCGTCGATGGCGGCGATCACCGGCTTCGAAAGCGCCATGCGGCTCGGGCCCATCGGTCCGTCGCCGTCGGGCGCGAGGCGGTTGGGCTCGCCCGCGGCCATGGCCTTCAGGTCGGCGCCGGCGCAGAACGTTCCGCCCTCGCCGCGCAGCACCGCCACGCGCGCTCCGTCGTCGGCGTCGAAGTCCCGGAAGACCTGCGCGAGCGCGTCGGCCGTCGCGCGGTCGACAGCGTTGCGCGCCGCGGGCCGATCGAGCGTCACCACCGTCACCACGCCGTCGTGCTGCACCCGTACCGTCATCGCGTCACCGCTCCTCTCCGCGGGCCGCGCCCGCGATCAACCCGAGCCCCGCGAGCACGAGCATCGCACCCATCACCGCCGCGGCCGGCGGCGCCTCGCGAAGCACCACTCCCACGAGCACCACGCTCGCCACGGGCTCCGCCAGGATCGCCGCGCTCACCACCCAGGCCGGCACGTAGCGCAGCGCCCAATTGAGCAGCGTGTGCCCGAGGAGCATCGGTCCCAACGCCATGCCGACGAAGAGCGCGTGCTCCCGCGGCGACGTCACCATCAACGGCGCGTGCGCGGCCACCGCGAGCAGCGCGAGGAGCACCGCTGCGATGGCGTACACGGGGCCCACGTACGCGAGCAGCGAGAGCGTCCGCCGCGCCCGGGCCCCGGCGAGGAAGTACCCCGCGCCGGCCACCGCACCCAGCGCCGCGAGCGCGTCGCCGGCGAGCCGATGGTGCCCCGCCGACGCATCGCCCAGCGCGATGACGCACGCCCCGAGGAGCGCCGCGCCGACGCCCCAGCGCGCGAGCGTCGGGACGCTGCGCCCGGTGAGCCACGGCGTCGCGAGGGCCACGATGACCGGGTGCGAGGCCACCAGCGTCGCGCTCGCCGCGACGGACGTCGCGTACGGAGACGCCGGCGCCATGCTCGCGATCCACGACGCGAAGTGCACCGCGAGGCAGGCGCCCGCGAGGACCACCGGGCCCGCGACGCCGCGCAGCCCGCCCCGTGCACGCAGCGCCGGCACCGACGCTGGGAGCGCCAGCAGCGCCGCGTACCCGAGGCGCCACGCCGCGATGGTGAAGGGGTGCGCGTGCGACAGGCGGATGAGCAGCGCCGCCGCGCTGATCGCGCAGACCGCGACGCCGAGGAGCCCGAAGACCGCTGACGGGCGCGGACGCACGATGCGGGCGGTGTATCACGCGCTTGACCGGCGCGGCCGCCGCGGCCGAAGGTCCGGCCATGGGCACCTGGTCCGCGCCGACGCTGGAGCCGTTTCGCGCTCGCACCGATCCCCCGGCGGACGCGGTGCTCGACGCGCTCGAGCGCGACGGCGGGGTGCTCGCAGTCCACGACCTGCTCGCGACGATGGAGCGCTGGTCGCCGGTGCCGTGGGATCGCCTGCCCGTCGCAGCCCGAAGGTTCCTCGACGACGCGTCGGCGCTCCCGCGCTGGATCGAGCCGCGGCTGCTGCGCGTGGCCGAGGGGCTCGTGCTGCGCTGCGGCCACACCACCGTCGCCGCCGTGGCGTGCGCGTCGCTGCCGATGCGCTACGCGACGCCCGGCGCGGCGCGGGTGCTGGCTGCGGGCGGTGTCTCCGAGCGCCTCGCGATGCGGTCCGTGGCCGAGGCGGTGGGCTTCGTCGTCGACGTGCTCCACCGGGGCGGACTCGCGCGGGACGGTGCCGGCGTTCGTGCGTCGGTGGAGCTGCGCCTTCGCCACGCGACGCTGCGCCGCCTGCTCGTGACGGACCCCGCGGCGCTGCCCACGGAGCTTCGGACGCCGGGCACCCTCGGCGCCGCGGTCGCGTCGCTGCCCTGGAACCCGGCGTGGGGTGCTCCGTTGAACCAGGCCGACATCGCGCTCGCGGTGCGGTCGTCGTCGACGGGCGTGCTCCGCGCGTGGGAGCGCGTCGGCATCGCGACGACGGACGACGATCGCGCGGCGTGGACGCACGCGTGGCGCGTCGTCGGTCATCTGCTCGGCGTCGAGGAGGCGCTCAACCCGCTGGATCCCGTCGAGGCCGGCACGCTCGCCGACGCGCTCTTCGCCGCGGCACGAGGCGCGACGCCCGAAGGCCGGGCGCTGACCGCGGGGCTGCACGCGGCGTTGGCGTCGACGCTCGGCGCCGCTCCGCTCTCGGGTCCGTCGGTGACGTGGTTCCTGCGACGGCTCCTCGGCGCGGCGACGGCGGACCTCCTCGACGTTCCAACGGAGCCTGCGGCGGCTGGCGCGATGGTGACGTCCGTGGCGCGGGCGCGAACCGCGTTGGCCTCGCTGGCGCGTCCCGTGGAGCCGCGCTCGGCCGAGCGGCAGTTCGCGGAGCTCCTCGGCGCGCGGCTGCTGCATCGCATCGCGCGGCTGGACCGCGGCGGCGAGCGGGTGCTGTTCCACCTCCCGGACGCGCTGCGCACCGCCTGGGATCGCTGATCCGCGGGCTTCGCGGGCGCGCTTGTCGCCGCGCGAAGGAGCGTGCCACCATCCGCGACCCTCGCGCTCCGGCGCCCTCAACGACCGGGAAGGAACTCGCACGGATGAAGATCTCCCTCGCTCACACCCACGCCGCCGTCGACGCCGACCTCTTCGCGATCCTGGTGGCCGAGGACGAGCTCGCCGGGGATGCGCTCGTGACGGAGCTCGACGCCGCGCTCGGCGGCACGCTGCGCGCCGCCATCAAGGACGAGGAGTTCACCGCCCGCAAGGACGCCACCCTCGCGATGCAGACCTACGGGAAGCTGCCCGCGCGCAAGGTACTGCTCATCGGGCTCGGTCCCTCGGCGAAGGCGGGCGTGCCGGAGCTTCGCGCCGCCGCGGCGAAGGCTGCGAAGACGGCCAACGCCGACAAGGCCACGCGCCTGCACGTCGCGCTTCGTGGCGCGGCCGCGGCCGACGACGTGCGCGCCGCCACCGAGGGCGTGCTCCTCGGCGCGTACCGCTTCACCAAGTACCTCACCGGCGACCGCCGCCCGAAGAAGGAGCTCGCGCAGGCCGTGCTCGGCGTGCGCGGCGCCAAGGCCCCGAAGCCCTCGGCGGCGCAGAAGCAGGCCCTCGCGGCGGGAGAGTCCGTGGCGGCCGCGGTGACCCTCGCGCGGGACCTCGTGAACGAGCCCCCGAACGAGCTCACGCCGGCGGCGCTCGCCGACGTAGCCCTGAACGTCGCGCGCACCCACGGGCTCAAGTCCATGGTGTGGGACCGCGAGAAGATCCGCGCCAACGGCATGAAGCTCCTCGACGCCGTGGGCCGCGGGTCGCGCAACGAGCCGCGCTTCATCCACCTCACGTACAAGCCCGCGGGGGCGCGCAAGGGCCGCCCGAAGGTCTGCATCGTCGGCAAGGGGCTCACCTTCGACTCCGGCGGGCTCTGCATCAAGCCCGCGCCGGGCATGGGCGACATGAAGTCCGACATGGCGGGCGCCGCCGTGGCAGTGGGCGTCATGGCGGCCATCGGCGCGCTGAAGCCCGACGTCGAGGTGCACGCCCTGGTCGCCGCCGCCGAGAACATGCCCGACGGCGACGCGTACCGCCCCGGCGACATCTTCGGCTCCCTCGACGGCAAGACCGTGGAGATCATCAACACCGACGCCGAGGGCCGCCTCGTTCTGGCCGACGCCCTCGCCTACGCGCGCAAGCTCGAGCCCGACCTTCTCATCGACCACGCGACGCTCACCGGCGCGTGCCTCGTTGCCCTGGGCACCGGCACCGCGGGCTTCTTCTGCAACGACGACGCGGTCTCGCAGAAGTACCTGGACGGGGCGCGCGCCGCCGGCGAGGCGATGTGGCGCATGCCCCTCGTCGAGGAGCTTCGCGAGGGCCTCAAGAGCGACGTGGCCGACCTCAAGCACACCGGCGACCGCTACGGCGGCTCCATCGTCGGAGCGCTGTTTCTCCGCGAGTTCATCGGCGACCGGAAGTGGATCCACCTCGACATCGCCGGACCCGCGTACCTCGATCGCGTGAGCGCGCTGGGCCCCAAGGGCGGCACCGGCTTCGGCATCCTTTCGTTCCTCCAGTACATCGCGTCGCTGTGACCTCGCCCCCCCGCGGGCGTTGACTTCATCGCCGGGTCGGCTACGAAGCGCCCATGCGCCGAGGCGGGTGTGCCATGGCGCCCATGAGGTTCGAGCCGATGGTTTCATCCTTGCTCCGCCGGACGGCGGTGGTCCTTGTCTTCACCGCGGCGTGCAGCGCCCGCGGCAATTTCAGCACCGGCACCGGCACGACCGACGCCGGCAGCGCAACCGACGGCACGACGGTCACGCCGACGGACACGGGCACCGTCAACCCCGGGCGCGACGTGCCGGTGACGACGACGGACCGACCGACGGTGACCGATACGGGCCCGAAGCCCGGCTGCGGCGACGGCACCTGCAGCGACGCCGAGTCGTGCTCGACATGCCCGCGCGACTGCGGACCGTGCCCGGCGTCGTGCGGTGACGGCACCTGCGGCTCCGGCGAAAATTGCACCAACTGCGCCCAGGACTGCGGCGCCTGCGCGCCCCGCTGCGGCGACGGCAACTGCAACGGCAGCGAGACGTGCACGTCGTGCCCGTCGGACTGCGGCGCGTGCGCCGATCCCTGCGTCGACCTCTCGGACTGCGCATCTTGCGTCGCGAACAGCCGGTGCGGCTGGTGCGCCGGCGACGACGCGTGCTTGAGCGGCACGAGCTCGGGCCCGTCGAGCGGCGGCAGCTGCTCGAGCGGCTGGGCGCGCACCTGCACCACGCCGCCCGTCGACGCAGGAACCACCGACATCACCGGGGCGTGCCCCTCGGGCAGCGGCGACGGCCTCGGCGCTGATTGCCTCTGGCGCTCCGGCGGAACCTTCTCGTGCACCCCCGGCAGCACCGTGACCGTGGGCTGCACCGGCGGCGCACCGACGGACGGCGGCGCCTGCGTCGCGAGCCTCGGCACCTGCGCCGGCGACCCGATGATCCGTGCGTGCGCGGGCTCCGGCGCGTGCAGCGCGGGCGGCGCCCTCGCGGCCCTCGCGACCACGGGCTACAGCCCCGACGACGCCTGCGGCACGTGCCCCGTGGCCCAGTACACCTGCCCGTCGTCGGGCTCCATGACGGTTTACCAGCGCTCGTATTACGTGTCGCCCACGGCGCCGGTGACCTGCATCCTCGCGCATCGCTGAGCGCGGCGGCGGTGGCCTCGCGGAGCGCTTTCGGATAGCGTCCGCGCCGTCATGGCAGACCACGCCCGCGAAGACGCGCCCGTCCGTTTCGGCACCCATCCCTCCCGCTATCGTCACTGGAAGCTCGAGTTCCCCGAGGCCTTCGGCGGCCGCGTCGCGCGCCTCGCGATGGACGTGCAGGAGGACGGCGGCCTGCGCCCCGGCTACCCCCTCAAGCTCAACAGCTACGACCTCGGCGTCGACATCGAGCTCGCCGACGCGATCCAGCGGCTGCGCTTCGAGCACCCCGCGGTGCGCGCCCTCGTCGTCACCAGCGCCAAGGACCGCATCTTCTGCTCCGGCGCGAACATCTACATGCTCGGCAGCTCGACGCACGCCTTCAAGGTGAACTTCTGCAAGTACACCAACGAGACGCGGCTCTACCTCGAGGAGCTCTCCGCGGCGTCGGGGATTCACGTGCTCTGCGCGCTCAACGGAACGGCCTCCGGCGGCGGCTACGAGCTCGCCCTCGCCTGCGACGAGATCCTTCTGCAGGACGACGGCAGCACCGCGGTCAGCCTCCCCGAGGCACCCTTGCTGGCCGTGCTCCCCGGCACCGGCGGGCTCACCCGCGTCACCGACAAGCGCAAGGTGCGCCGCGACCTCGCCGACGTGTTCTCGACGCTCGCCGAGGGCGTGCGCGGCAAGCGCGC
>CAIMWA010000315.1 GCA_903845045.1 uncultured delta proteobacterium
ACGCTCACGGGACGCGCCGCGCGCGCCGGGGCGTCGCCGACGATGGCCGTGAGGCGCACGGTGTCGCCGGCGCGGGCGTCCGGCGGATCCTCGACGACGCCGAGGACGCGGAAGGTCTTCACGCGCCACGCAGGGTCGAAGTCGTCGCTGCCGCACGACGCGAGCACGCGCGCGACGGCGAGGGCGACGAGCACGCGCGGGAGCGTTCGCATCCGCCTCGACTTCGCTCGCGATCGCCTTCGCCACGCGCTGAAGCACGTGGCAGGCAGGGTGAAGCCCGCAGGGCGGGCTGCAGCGCCATCGCATCCACCGGGTGAGGCCTGTGGACAGCCCGTGGCACGGGCTTCACCCACGGTGCCGCGGGCTTCAGCCCGTCGGCACGAAGGACCCGCAGCGCAATCCATGATCAGAACTCCCCCCGCACGCCGAGGCTCGGGAGGATCGGCAGCCCCTGCACGATGCCCCGCTGCGTGTAGTTGTAGTTGTACGAATAGAACTCGGGGTTCGCGTGGTTGTAGACGTTCATCACGTCGAGGAACACGCCGAGGCGCCAGCGCCGGAACTCCCAGGTCTTGTCGACGCGCAGGTCGAGCTGGTGGAAGTCCGGCACGCGCACGTCGTCGACCCGCGGGTAGATCGGGATGTACACGAGCGAGTCGGCGTCGAAGAGCGTGCCGAGCACCGTCGCGTCGGGCAGCCCGGTGACGTAGCGGAAGCGCGCGCCGGCCTCCCAGCCGCGGCCGATGCGCCAGCTCGCGACGGCGGTGAAGATGTGCGTCTGGTCGAAGTCCGTGGGGTTGAAGGCCTGCCCCGGGTGCGCGCGGAATTCGCTGCGCATGAGGGTGTACGCGATCCACCCGAAGAAGCGCCGCGAAGCGCGGTGGCGCAGCAGCACCTCGAGGCCGTACGCGCGCCCGACGCCGTCGTTCTCGTAGGCGATGCGCGACGACGGGTCGCCGGTCTGCACCACGAGGCGGTCGAGGGTCTTGTAGAAGCCCTCGATGCTGAGCGTCAGGTGCTCGGTGAACTCGTGCTCGATGCCGAAGCCGTAGTGCAGCGCGCGCTGCGGGAGCAGGTTGGGGTTGCCCACGAGGCGTCCGTCCGTCGAGGCGTGGTCGATGGCGGCGAGCGACTCCTGGAACTGCGGCGGCTGCGAGAAGAGCCCGATGCCGCCCTTGAGGAACCAGTGCGGCGCCAGCGTGATGCGGAACGACACCCGCGGTGAGAGCACCACCTGCGCGATCTCGGCGTAGTAGTCGAAGCGCAGCGACGGAACGATGCGCAGCCCGCGCACCGGCGTCAGCTCGACGTCGGTCCAGAGGGCCGGGCGCACGGCGAAGACCGTCGACTGCGTGGCCACCTGCGCGAGCTCGCCGGTCGACGCGACGTCGCCGGTGCCCGCGCTCGGCGCCCGCGGACCGCGGAACGTCAGCGACACCGGGCCGGAGAACACGTCGACGCCGGCGCTCCAGCGGAAGCGGTCGTTCACGCGGTGCGTGAGGTCCGCGCGCACGTCGATGGGGAGGCGGCTCGTGAGCAGCGACGCCACGCGTCCGAACTCGACGCCGACCTGGTCGATGCCCGCGGCGGCCACCACGCGCAGCGACGTCGCCGGCGAGAACTCGTGCGTCCATCGAGCCTGCACGCGGTGGAACACGGTGCTCGTGCCGAGCTGTCCGTTGAGCGACGGGTCGGCGTCCTGCGGGCGCGAGAACACGAAGGCGAAGCGGTCGTCGGAGCCCATGCCGAAGAGCCGCAGGCGGTCGCGCGGCGTGGGCCTCCAGTCGAGCACCGCCTGGTAGTCGTAGTAGACCGGCAGCGACACCGCGTTGATCCCCGCGTCGCGCAGGAACGGCCCCACCACCGCATCGACGTAGCTCCTCCGCGCGGCCACGAGCACGCTCAACGTGCGAGAGATCGGTCCCTCGACGCGCACGCCAGCGTCGATGAGGCTCGCCTGCGCCATCGCGTGCCAGCCGTCGGTGCGCGGCGCGCGGAGCCCCACGTCGATGGCGCCGCCCTGCGCGCGTCCGAACTGCGCGGCGAAGTTGCCCGGGTAGAAGTCGATGCGATCGAGCAGGTCCGTGGGCACCACGCTCGTGAGCCCGCCGAAGTGGTAGACGAGCGGCACCAGCGAGCCGTCGAAGAACACCGCGGTGTCCTGCGGCGCCGCGCCGCGCACCACGAGCAGGCCGGTCATGAACGGCGCCCGCGCCACGCCCGGGAGGTTCTGCACCACGCGCAGCGCGTCGCCGCTCGTGCCCGGGATGCGGTTGATCTCCTGCTGCTCCACGGAGTGCCGCGTGACCTCGCGGGGCGGGCGCTGCGAGCGGATCGTGGCCTCGCCGCCGTCGTCCGAGGTCGTCACCGGAGAGTCGTTCGGCGTCGCACCATGCGGCGTCGCGGCATCGTGCGGCGTCGCACCACGCGCCGTCGCGAGCGGCGCCGGACGCGGCGGTGCCGGAGCGGGAGTTGGCGCCGACGGCGGCGTCGGTGGAAAGCGGTATCGGTAGCGCAGCCGCGCGGCGACGGCGTGACCCTCGCTGCGGCCGGCCTCGAAGGGCATGGCGCGCATCGCGGCGACGGCGGCGGCGTTCCAGGGGTCGCCCGGTCCGTCGACGACGGTGACGTCGGTGACGCGGCCCTCGCGGTCGACGGTGACCTCGAGGCGCACGTCGATGGGCGTCGCGTGGGCCGGCGCGCCCTGCGGATCGACGGCGTGCACGGCACCGAGGGGGTGCGGCGCCGACGATGCGACGGACTGCGCGCGCACCGCCGGCGCGACGGCGAGCAGCGACGCGAAGAGGCCGTGCAGCAGCGTCGACGCGGGGCGCACGAACGTCCTCAGCGAAGCGAAGGATTCAGGGCGATGGAGGGGAGCGAGGGGGCGGGGGCGTGCACCCGCGCGATCGTAGCGACCGCGCGGGCGACGGGGAAGCGCGGAGCTATTCCTTGTCGAGCTTGCCGACGAGGGACAGCGTGAAGGCCGCGCCCATGTACTTGAAGTGCGGGCGCACCTTGAGGTCGCAGCGGTACCAGCCCGGCTGCCCCTCGACGTCCTTCACCTCGATGGCGGCCTTGCGCAGCGGACGGCGCGAGCGCACGCCCGGGGCGGGGTCGTCCATGTCGGCCACGTACTGGCCGATCCACGTGTTGAGCTCGCGCTCGAGGTCGTTGCGCTCCTTCCAGGAGCCGATCTGCTCGCGCTGCAGCACCTTCAGGTAGTGCGCGAGGCGGTTCATGATGAACATGTACGGGAGCTGCGTCCCGAGGCGGTAGTTGGTCTCCGCCTCGCGGCCCTCGGGGCTCTGGCCGAAGTACTTGGCCTTCTGCGCCGAGTTCGCCGAGAAGAAGCACGCGTTGTTCGAGTCCTTGCGGAAGGTGAGGCCGATGAAGCCCTCCTCGCTCAGCTCGTACTCGCGGCGCTCGGTGAGCTGCACCTCGGTGGGGATCTTCGTCTGGATCTCGCCCATCGCCTGGTACTGGTGCAGCGGCAGGTCCTCGACGGTGCCGCCGGCCTGCGGTCCGATGATGTTCGGGCACCAGCGGTACTTCGCGAAGGAGTCGGCCACGCGCGAGGCGAGCGCCACGGCGGCGTTGCCCCACAGGTACTTGTCGTGCGAGCCGGTGGAGTCCTCTTCGAAGTTGAAGGACTTCACCGGCACGGTGTTCGCGCCGTACGGGAGGCGCAGCAGGAAGCGCGGCATGGTGAGGCCCACGTAGCGGGCGTCTTCGCTCTCGCGGAACGCCTGCCAGCGCGCGTACTGCGGACCCTCGAAGAGCGACTTGAGGTCCTTGAGGTTGGGAAGGTTCTCCCAGTTCTCCTCGCCGAACATCTTCGGCGACACCGCCGAGATGAACGGCGCGTGCGCCATCGCCGACACCGACGCGATCTTCTGCATCAGCGAGATGTCCTGCGGGCCGGCGTCGAACTCGTAGTTGCCCACGATGAGGCCCACGGGCTTGCCGCCGAAGGTTCCGTACTCGCGCGAGTACACGACCTTGTAGAGACCGCTCTTCGGCACCTCGGGCGAGTCCTCGAAGTCGTTGAGGAGGTCGTCCTTGGAGCAGTTGAGCATCTCCACCTTGATGTTCTCGCGGAAGTCGACCTTCTCGATCAGGAACTTCAGCGAGCGCCAGGCGCTCTCGAGCTTCTGGAACTCGGCGTTGTGGAGGATCGCGTTGATCTGCGCAGAGAGGCGCGAGTCGATCTCCGCGACCATCGCGTCGACGATGGCCTTGTCCACGCGCTCTTGCGAGCGCGACGGCGCGAGCATCTCGGCGATGAAGTGCTGCACGCCGCGGCGGACCACGTCGTAGCCCTCCTCGCTCGGCTTGATCTTGCCCTCGTTCAGGATCTCGTCGAGCAGCGAACCCTGCTCCAGCGTCTGCGTGGCGCCCTGCGCCTCGGTCTTCAAGTCACTCATCGATGTGTTCCTCGGTGCGTCGTTGGGTGGAGAGCCGTTGGATCAGGTGCCGCCCTTGTCGCCCAGGCCGAGCTCCTGCATCAGCTTCGAGCGGCCTTCCTCGTCACCGAGGAGCCCTTGGATCTTCTTGCGGAACCCCGGCACGTTGCCGAGCGGGCCCTTGAGCGCGTTGAGCGCCGACCGAAGCTCGAGGAGCTTGCGCATCTCGGGCACCTGGTTCGCCACGCCCTCGGGCGAGAAGTCGCTGAGCTTCTTGAACTTGAGGTTCACCGCCATCTCGGCGCCCGGCTCGTTGGAGAGCTTGTCGGCGACGTTCAGGTTGAGCTCGAGCTTCTGCTCCGCGAGCACCTGGTTGAAGTTGTCCTTGTCGACGTTGATGGGCTTGCGGTTCTCCACCGCCTCGTCGACCTGGCGCTGGGTGTAGTCGCCCACCATCAGGATCTTCAGAGGGAGCTCGACCTCCTCCTGCGCATTTCCGGTGGCCGGCTTGTAGACGATGTTCACCCGCTCCTTGGGAGCAACCGATCCTTCACGTGACATGCGTGACCTTCCTCTCGTTCGTGATGACTGCCGCCCGGCGCACGACGCCGACCCGGGGGGCTACGCGTGGAACTAGACCCCTAGCCGTAGTGCCGCCGCCGGGTTCAACCGGCAGACGCGATCATACAGCAACACCGCTTCGGGAGGCATGGGCTTTCCCGCCTTCGCGAGGGCCCGCAGCGCCGAGTAGAGGCCCTCGGACGAGGCGGCGGCCAGCGCCGGGTCCCAGTCCTCGAGGCCGTAGCGCTGCACGTCGGACTCCGTCGCCTCGAACACCGCCCGGGCCATCGC
Organism: uncultured delta proteobacterium; assembly: GCA_903845045.1. Lineage (GTDB taxonomy): Bacteria > Myxococcota_A > Polyangia > Polyangiales > SCUS01. Next base: position 5,259 of record CAIMWA010000315.1, read on the forward strand.
CGGCTGCGACGCCGCGAGGCACACCTGCCCGATGCCGACGCGCATGCGAAAGCGCGCCGACGCCGACGCCGACGCCGCGAGGCGCCCGTGCAGCAGCGTGAGCGCGTCGGGCAGCTTTCCGCTCGTCGCCAGCGAGCGCGCCTCGGTGAGGATCGCGTCGTCCTCGCCCGCGCCGCCGCCACCCCCGGACTGCACGACGACCACCTGCGGAGCGCCGCCGCCCGCCGAGGCGCCGCCACTCCCACCGCCTCCACCACCCACGAGAACCGCGCTCGAGATCCACGCCTTGGTGTCGTCGTCGGCGAAGGCGGAGCCGTCGCTGAACGCGAGGTCCACGAGCTCGGGCAGGCGGCGAAGCACCGTGGCCGTCTCGCGCAGCACCTCGGCGTGCGCTGCCTTGTGCGAGGCTCCGAGGCCGGCGAGGGCCATGGCCACGTAGCGGTGCTGGTCGAGCCAGAAGCGCGTCGACGAGAGCCCCGACTCGGCCTCGTCGAGGAGCGCCGCCCACGCGCGGTTGTTGGCAATGGTCGCGAACTGCTTGCGCACCGCCGGCGTCGGCGCCGGAACCTTCGTGCGCCCGCCGTCCACCGGCGGCGGCGCGAGGAGGTGCATGTAGAGCCCCATCCGCGTCATGCGGTACGCGAGCGGGTGCGAATTGTCGGCGTTGCGCAGCGTCGACGCGGCCTCGAGCATCGGCGCGCCGAGGCTCGAGAGGAACGACTGCATGGCGCTGGCGTCGGCCGGCGCGGCCACGGACACCGATGGCGGAGCGACGGCGACGGCGGGCGGCGCACCCACGACCACCGGAGGGGGCGGCGGAGGCG
>CAIMWA010000316.1 GCA_903845045.1 uncultured delta proteobacterium
CGCTCCTGGTAGCGACGCTCCTCCTGGGCCTCCATCTGCGCGAGCTCCTCCTCGCGGCGAACCTCGACGTGGAACAGCTTCGACATCACCCCCGCGTGCACCGAGTGCATCATCGCGGTGAACATGTCGAAGCCCTCCTTCTTGTACTCGAGCTTCGGGTCGCGCTGGCCGAAGCTGCGCAGCCCGATGCCGTCACGGAGGTGCTCCATGTTCGTGAGGTGGTCCATCCACGCGCGGTCGACCTCGTCGAGCATGAGCGACTTGAACAGGCGGAGCAGCAGCTCGGGCTCGGCCTGCGCCTCGCGGGTGTCGTAGAGCGCCTCGGCCTGACGGTAGAGCGTGCGCGCCAGCTCCTCGCGGCTTCCGCCGACGGACTCGAGGTCCTTCACCGGGGACCCGAAGCGCTCGTTGAAGAGCGACGCGAGGGCGTCGGTGTTCCACTCGTCGCGGGACACCTTCTCCGGCGCGTGCTTCTCGATGTCGTTGGCGATGACCTCGTCGACGAGGTCGAGCACGCGCTCGCGCTGCATCTGCATCGAGCGCCCCACGTCGGCCACGAGCTTGGCGTGCGCGGCCTTGGGGTCGTTCGCGAGCTTCGACACGTCCACCCGCGCGCCGTAGTAGTGGTAGACCTCCACGGCGAGCTTCTCGGGGTCGAAGGCCTCCATCTCGTCGAGCGTCGACGGAGCCCGCGCCGCCGTCGGTCCGCGGTAGCCCTCGTTCTCGGCCCCGTCGCCGGTCTTCGGCTGCGCCTTGGCGACCGGGAAGTGCCGCATCATCGCGTCGATCACGTCGCCGAGGCGCTTGATCGTGGCGTCGTCCCAGGCCTTCGCCTCGACGGACCCGCCCGCGTGCTCGTCGTCCTGGCGCACCTCGCGGGTGTACGTGCCCTCCAGCACGTCGCGGCGGAGCTTGTAGACCGCCTTGCGCTGCTGGTTCATCACGTCGTCGTACTCGAGTACGTTCTTGCGCTGGTCGAAGTTGCGGGCCTCGACCTTGCGCTGCGCGTTCTCCACCGAGCGCGTCACCCACGGGTGCTCGATGGGCACGTCCTCCTCCATGCCGAGGCGGTCCATGATGGACTGCACGCGCTCGCCGGCGAAGATGCGCATGAGGTCGTCTTCGAGGGAGAGGTAGAACCGCGAGCTGCCGGGATCGCCCTGGCGCCCCGCGCGGCCGCGGAGCTGGTTGTCGATGCGTCGCGACTCGTGGCGCTCGGTGCCGATGATGTGCAGGCCGCCGGCGCCGACGACCTCCTCGCGCTCCTTGTCGCAGCGCTCCTTGTAGGTCGCGACGAGGGCCTCGAGCTCGGGCTTGAACTCCTCCGCCGTCGGGTCCTTGCGCGCGAGGATCATCTCCGCCTTCGCGAGCATCTCGGGGTTGCCGCCGAGGATGATGTCGGTGCCGCGGCCGGCCATGTTCGTGGCCACGGTGACCGAGCCCTTGCGGCCAGCCTGCGCGACGATGAACGCCTCGCGCTCGTGCTGCTTCGCGTTGAGCACCTCGTGCTTGATGCCTCGCTTGCGCAGCAGGCTCGCGATGGCCTCGCTCTTCTCCACGGAGACCGTGCCCACCAGCGACGGCTGGCCGCGCTCCACGCTGTCGGCGATCTCCTCGACCACCGCCTTGAACTTCTCGCGCTCGGTCTTGTAGACGAGGTCGTCGTAGTCCTTGCGCTGGATCACCCGGTTCGTCGGGATCGCGAGGACGTCGAGCTTGTAGATCTTGTGCAGCTCCTCGGCCTCGGTCTCCGCCGTGCCGGTCATGCCCGACAGCTTCTTGTAGAGCCGGAAGAGGTTCTGGAACGTGATCGTCGCCATGGTGCGGTTCTCTTCGCGCACCCGCACGTGCTCCTTCGCCTCGACGGCCTGGTGGAGGCCGTCGCTCCAGCGACGACCCGCCAGCACGCGGCCCGTGAACTCGTCGATGATGAGCACCTCGCCGGCGTCGCTCACCATGTAGTTCACGTCGCGCTTGTAGAGCGTGTGCGCCCGCAGGCACTGCTGCAGGATGTGCAGCTCCTCGATGTGCGTGGGGTCGTAGAGGTTGGCGACCTTGAGCCGGCGCTGCGCCTCGTCGATGCCCTCGTCGGTGAGCGCCACCGAGTGCGCCTTCTCGTCGACGACGTAGTGCTCGTCCTTGCGCAGGTACGGGATCACCTTGGTGACGTCGCCGTAGAGGTGCGTGCTCGTCTCGCCCTGGCCCGAGATGATGAGCGGCGTGCGCGCCTCGTCGATGAGGATCGAGTCGACCTCGTCGACGATGGCGAAGTTCAGGTCCCGCTGCGCGCAGTCGTAGACCGAGGTCTTCATGTTGTCGCGCAGGTAGTCGAAGCCGAACTCGTTGTTCTGGCCGTAGGTGATGTCGGCGCGGTAGGCGGCCTTCTTGTCGCGCTCGCTCTGGCCGTTCACCACGACGCCGACCTCGAGGCCCAGCGAGCGGTGGATGCGCCCCATCCACTCGGAGTCGCGGGTGGCGAGGTAGTCGTTCACCGTGACGATGTGCACGCCCTTGCCCGCGAGGGCGTTGAGGTAGCTCGGGAGCGTCGCGACGAGGGTCTTGCCCTCGCCGGTCTTCATCTCCGAGATCATCCCGCGGTGCAGAACGATGCCGCCGATGAGCTGCACGTCGAAGTGCCGCATGTTCAGGACGCGGCGCCCCGCCTCGCGGCACACGGCGAAGGCCTCGGGAAGCACCTTGTCGAGGGACTCGCCGTTGCCGACGCGCTCCTTGAACGACACGGTCTTCGCTCGCAGGCCGTCGTCGGAGAGCTCGCGCGTCTTCGTCTCCAGGTCGTTGATCGCGGCCACGAGCGGCCGGATCTTCTTCAATTCGCGTTCGTGCTTGGTGCCGAACACCTTCTGGAGCAGCCAGGCGTACATCGACAGGGTCCTTCCGTGATCCGCGGGCAGTCCGCGGCCGGATGGGAAACCCCTCACGGCGCGCGCCCCTTCCGGGGGGCGCTTTCATAGACCACCGCTGTCCCGCCGACAACGGTCGCAGCATTCCCGCATTGAGCGGCCGCCGCGCGGTGCCGTACGATCCGGCCCATGACGCCGTCGCTTCGCTCGTGGGCCGTCCTCGGGGCCCTCGCTCTCGCCGCCACCTCTTGCGGAGGCGACGCGACGCGGCCGCCCACCGAAGGCAGCGGCGACGCCGCGGTCTCGGGAACCTGCGACAGCGGCGCGCGGTGCAGCGGATCGTGCACCGACCTCGCGACGGACCCGCGGCACTGCGGCTCGTGCTCCACCGACTGCACCACGCTGCCGCACGTCGTCGCCGGCGCCGCGGCCTGCGTGGCGGGGCGGTGCGTGCTCGACAACGCCTGCGCTCCGGGGTGGCTCCACTGCCTCGCGGACCCTGCCGGGGGCTGTGAGAGCTCCGCCGGCGACCCATCGCACTGCGGCGCGTGCAACAGCGTGTGCTCCGTCGGCCAGCCCACCTGCGGGCTCTTTCCGGGCCCCGCGGACGCTGGGACCGGCGACGGCGGCGCGGCCGTCGACGCGGTGGTCACCCTCGACGCGCCCGCGGGCGACGTCGCGACGGTCACCGACGCGCCCACCGACGCGGGCGGCGGCGACGGCGCGGTCACCGCGGCCAACGGGCACTTCATGTGCGCCAGCGACTGCGGCGGCGGCCAGGCGCGCTGCGGCAACCGCTGCGTCGACCTGAGCACCGACGCCACGCACTGCGGGAGCTGCGACGCCCTTCCGTGCGCCGCCGCGCCCAACGCCGCTCCCTCGTGCGCCGCCGGGCGCTGCGGCCTCGCGTGCACCGCGGGCTGGGGCGACTGCGACGCCAACGCGGCCAACGGCTGCGAGACCCCGCTCGCGTCGAGCGCGGCGAATTGCGGTGCGTGCGGCACGGTGTGCGCGAGCCGCGCGAGCTCGACGCCGGTGTGCGCCGCGGGCCGCTGCGCGTTCACCTGCGCCGCCGGCCACGCGGACTGCGACGCCGACCCGGCCACGGGCTGCGAGGTCGACCTGCGGAGCGACGTGTCCCACTGCGGCGGCTGCGGGACGTCGTGCCGCACCGCCGCGCACTCCGCGGCGACGTGCACGACGGGGGTCTGCGGGCTCGCGTGCGACACCGGCTGGGGCGACTGCGACGCCGACCTCTCGACGGGCTGCGAGGTCGACGTCACCCGCGCGGCGGGCAACTGCGGGGCGTGCGGCACGAGCTGCCCGAACCGGCCCCACTCGAGCGGCACCTGCACCGCGAGCGCGTGCGGCTACGCCTGCACGACGGGCTTCGGCGACTGCAACGGCACCGCGGCGGACGGCTGCGAGGTCGACTTGCGCATCACCGTGGCCAACTGCGGAAGATGCGGCACGGTGTGCCCGGCGCCGACGAACGGCCGCGCGACCTGCACCGCTGGCGCGTGCGGCGTCACGTGCAACGCAGGCCTTCGCTTCGACGGAACGAACTGCGTCCCCTGACGGTCTCGCCTCGACGCGCAGAGCGCCCGGGCGAAGCCGCTCAGGGGGTGCACATGCCGCCGCCGCAGGCCGAGCACACGCGCCCGCAGGCGGTGCAATTGAGATTGTCCTCGTTGAGGTTCGTCTCGCAGCCGTTGACGGCGCGCAGGTCGCAGTCGCCGAAGCCCGCCGCGCAGCTCAGCGCGCACATCCCCGCCACGCACGTCGGCGTCGAGTTCGGACGCGCCGGGCACGCCATCCCGCACGACCCGCAGTTGGCGACGGTGTCGCGAAGGCTCGCCTCGCAGCCGTTCGCGGGGTCGCTGTCGCAGTTCCCGAAGCCCTGGTTGCACGCCATGAACGAGCACGCGCCGGCCACGCACATGGACGTCGCGTTGGAGAACGCGCAGTTGTTCCCGCAGCGACCGCAGTGGAGGTTGCTCGTGGTGAGCGCCGTCTCGCAGCCCGTCGCGGCGATGCCGTCGCAGTCGGCGTAGCCCGCGGCGCAGTCGCCGGGAGCGCACATGCCGCTCGTGCAGATCGGCTGGCGGTTCAGCGTCGCGGTGCAGGTCGTTCCGCACGCGCCGCAGTTGGTCGGGCTGGCCCCGAGGTTCGCCTCGCAGCCGTTGCTCGTCGCCGCGGCGAGGTCGTGGTCGCAGTCGCTGAAGCCCGGGAGGCACGTCTGCACGCACCGGCCCGCGGTGCACGCCGCGGACGTGTTCGCGCGGGCGAGGCAAGGCGTTCCGCACGCTCCGCACGCGCGAGGGTCGGTCTGCACGTCGACGCACGCCGGCGGGTCGCCGCAGCGCACCTGGCCCACGGGGCAGTTGTCGACGCACCGAAACACCAGCGCGATGGACGCGTCGCCGGCGGGGACGTCGTCGACGGGCGTTCCCAACGAGGCGTCACCGGCATCGACCGCTCCGGCGCCCGCATCGGTGACGGGCACCGCGACGAACGCGCGGCACACCGGGCTCGGATCGCGGCAGACCGTTCCGCAGCGCCCGCAGTGCGCGGGGTCGCGGAGGTTCGCCTCGCAGCCGTTGCTGGGGTCGCCGTCGCAGTCGGCCCAGCCCGCGGTGCAGGCCTGCGCCACCGCGCACACGCCCGAGACGCAGCGGGTCAGCCCGGCGTTCACGTTGGGCGCGTCGCCGCAGCGCTGCCCGCAGCGCCCGCAGTGCTCGATGTTGGCGAGGAGGTCGACGCACCCGACGCCGGGACAGCACGCGCTCGCGTCGGTGACGGTCATGCGCGTGGGGAACGGGTCGATGGTGCACCCCGCGGCCGCGCTGGCGAGCGCCGCGAGGACCCAACGCCGGGCGGTCACAGCGCACCTCCGACGCCCAGCACGGCGCCGCCCGCCGACGGGGCGACGAAGAGCTGCGCGCGCCGCGGCTCGCCGGCGACGGGGCTGCGGCGGGGCGCGATGAGGTACCAGATCACGCCGCCGACGGCGAGGGCTGCGCCGGTGACCAGGGCCGCGTTGGTGGCGGTGTTGAAGGTCACCGCGCGGTCGTAGTCGGCGCGCGCAGAAGGAGGGCAGCCCAGCGCGTCGCACAGCGCCTGGCTCGCGTTGAGCGCGGAGCCCCGCACCAGGAAGAAGACCCCGGCGGCGAGGAAGCTCGCGCCCCCGGCGCTGAAGAGCACGATGGGACCGGGGTTCAGCGGTCCGCGCGCCTCGTGCGGCGCTCGCAGCGCCTCGCCGGTGCTCACGGCGCCGCCCATGGCGCCCGCGAGCTCGACCTGCTGCGCGGCCTCCTCGAGCACCACGCGCACGAGCCGCGTGCGGCCGGGGCCGACGTCGAGCTCCTGGTGGAACGGCCGATAGCCCGGCGCCAATCCCGTCACGAGCACCGGCCCTGGCGTCACCGCGACCCCCGCAGCCCACGTCGACGGCGCGGCCTCGACGTCGGCGACGCGGAGCCGCAGCCCCGCCACCGGCGTTCCCTCGATGATCACGCGCCCGACGCGCGGACGCAGGTTCGCCGCCAGCGACGCGCACGCGGTGACGTCCGCCCGCGCAGCAGCGCCCTCGTGCTCCCCGTCGCGCATGCAGGCCTCGGCGCTTCCGAGGGCCGGGCCGAGCTGGCCCAGGGCGTTCTGCTCGTCGGCCACGAAGCGGCGCACCGCGGCGCTCATCTCCACGGCGCCGGCCCGCGTGGCCAGCTCGAGCGCGCGCGCGTGGTCGTTCGCCGCACGCGCCTGCTGCGCTTGCTGGAGCAGGCTGGCGCGCGTCGCAGCGGTCACCGCCGGATCGGTCTGGGCGAGCGCGGCGGCGGCCCGCAGCGTGAGGCCGCAGGCGAGGAGCATCGGGTGCGGTCGGGGGCGTAACGCCATCGTCGGGGTCCTTGCGCCGGAGGCAAGACGGCGCTGATCGACGACGCTAACACCGCCATCGGTCACGCGTCGCGGGTGAACGGCATCGCCCGTCGACGGCGCCGAGGTAGAGTGCCCTTCGGAGGCAGTCATGCTGCTCTTTCTGCTCGCGGCCCTCGTGGTCTTCCTGTTCCTGCCGGTGCTGACCTGGGCCGTCGTCGAGGGCTCCTGGCGGCACCGATGGACCGTCGTCGAAGAGTCGCCGGCGAACCCCGGGGTGCAGCCTGGCGGGGCCTTTCGCGACGCCGCCGCGCACGCCGTGAACGCCCGGGTGCGCCGCAGCCGCGCTCCGTGGCTGCTCCACCTCGCGGGGCTCTCGTGCTGGGCCCTCGGTCAGATGGCGATCCCGGGCTTCCTCGCGTTCCTCCTTGGGCTCGCGCTGATCGGCCAGCTCGCGCAGCAGCGCGACCCCATGCCGCTGGTGTTCCTTGCGTCGTTCTTCCCGGGTACGTGGTGCGCGTGGCTCGTCTGGGACGCCGGCTCGTCGCTGCTCCGCGGCGTCGCCGCCGAGGCCGACCGCGCGACGCGCCTCGCTGCGTGGATCGTGGGCTCCTACAACGTCCTCATCCTCGTGGGCCTCGCGGTGCGCCTTCGCAGCGGCCACCACGACGACTTCCTCGAGGCGTGCGGCGCCTACGCCGTGCTGTCCATCACGCACGCGCTCTCGGTGCGCGCCGTGTTCCTGCGCCATCGCGCGGCGTTTCCGCTCTGACGGCGAGCGGGCTTCAGCCCTGCATCGCCCGCACGGTCTGCACGTTCTGCCAGCAGAGAAGACCGAACATCAGGCCGAGGTACATGGAGCCCGTCGAGAGCCCCCACGCGGCGACGAGGCCCGCCACCACCGCGCCGATGATGCGGGCGGTGCGCTCGTGCGCGCGGCCGAGGGTGCCCAGCAGCACATGGCCGCCGTCGAGCGGAGGCACCGGCAGCAGGTTCATCATGCCCCAGCCGAAATTCACCCAGATGAGCTGCTGCAGCGTGAAGTGCGCGGTGTCCGTGAGGAACGGCGACACGCGCAGGAAGAGGAACGCCGCGATGCCGAGGGCGAAGCCGGCGCCGGGGCCCGCGAGGGTCATGGCGACATTGCGCCAGCGCGACAGCGGACGCGCGGGGTACGTGAGCCCGCCGAAGGAGTAGAGGCGGATGCGCGCGCCGGCGCCGAAGGCCTGCGCCGCCAGGGCGTGCCCGAGCTCGTGCACGAGGATCGACACGAAGAACACGCCCAGCCACAGCACGATGCGGGGCCCCACGTAGTTGCCCCCGAGCAGGATGCCCGTGAGCCAGAACCACGGCTCGATGGCGACGGGGATGGAGCCGATGCGGAAGCGCAGCGTGAGGGCCGACGTGTCCATGGGCGACACTGTAGCAGCCGCGGGCGCGACCGGGGCCGACGCGGTCCTTCACGGGCGGCGGGCGCGCGGGTAGCGTCTCGGCCGCCATGCCCACGCGCCGAGATCTTTCGCTCCAGGTCGACGACTGCGTTCGCGCTGGCGCGGCCGTCGATGCCCTCCGCGGCAGCGTCGCCCTCGTTCGTTCGGCGCCGCACGACTTCGACGCGAGGCTCCGCGCCGGGGACGCCCTCGTCGTCGCGGGCCGCTCGTCCGACGCCGCGCAGGTGTACGGCTTCGTGCTGTCCGAGGCGAGCGCCGCGGGGCACCCCTTGCTCGCGCTGGTGGCGCTGAAGGCCCTCGAGTCGCTCGACGTGGCCGCGCGCGCGCTGCTGCCGACCTTCGCGTCGCGCTACGCGGCGGGCTCGCCGTCGCTCGGACGCGCGGTGCGCCTCGGTCGTCCGGACCCCGACGCCGCCATTCCTCCCGAGGCATGGGCGGCGCCCGGGTGGGACGACGCGCAGGTGCTCGCCGCGGCGACGCAGGTCGCGACGTCGCGTGCGGGACTGCCCGTGTGGTCCGGGGCCGTGCCGGCGATTCCGTTGCTGTCGGAGCTTCCCGCCGAGGCCTTCGCGAACGTGCTCGGGGCCGTCGCGCGGCGCTCGCTCGCGGCGGGCGAGGCCGTGGTGCGCGAGGGCGACCCGGGCGACGCGTTCTTTCTCCTGGCGCGGGGTCGCGTGGGCGTGACCCGCGGCGCCGAGACCCTGGCGACGCTCGAGGAGGGCTCGGTCTTCGGCGAGATGGCGCTGCTCTCGGCGGTGCCGCGCACGGCCACCGTGACGGCCCTGGAGCCCGCGGACGTGCTGGTCTTCGGACGCGCTGCGATGGCCGCGGCGGCGCGCGAGCTCCCGGTGGTGGCGGCGGCGCTCGAGCGCTTCATGCGCCAGCGGCTCGTGCAACGGCTCCTCGACACGCACCCGATGTTCGCGCCCTTCGACGCCTCGCAGCGGGTGCAGCTCGGCGCGCGCTTCGAGGGACGCAACGTGCAGCCCGGCGAGGTGCTGCTGCGCGAGGGCGCCGAGGGCAGCGGCCTGCACGTCGTGCTGAGCGGCGCGGTGAAGGTGACGCTGCGCTCGGTGAACGGCGACGTCGACATCGCCGAGCTCGGTCCGGGAGACGTGTTCGGCGAGATCTCGCTGCTCGAGGGCGTGCCCGTGACGGCGACCGTGACGGCCAGCGCCGCGGGCGTGGTTCTCGTGCTCGCGGGCGGGGTGTTTCGCCGCCTCGTCGACGGCGTGCCGGGGTGGCGCCGCTACTTCGAGGAGCTCGCCGACGAGCGCCGCATGGACCTTCGGCTCAGCGTTCCGCCCGCCGCTGCCGGCTGGTACTGACCGTCGTTTCCGGCGACCGCGCGGCGCCCACTGTCGATGCTCCGTCGTCGGCGAACGCGTCAGAGAGGAAACGTCGCGATGTAGGCGCGCCCCGCGGTGCCCGCGCCGGACGTGGGCGTGCAGCCCGAGACGAGCGGCGGGTTGAACGCGCCGTTGAGCCGGCACGTCGCGCCCGCGGTGATGCGCACGCGCCCGAGGCCGCCCGCGCCGCCGGGGGTGTTCGAGTAGATCGCCGCGCCGCCGCCGCCCGCGCCACCGACGGCGCTCACCGTCGCTCCGCTCGCGACGTCGACGGACGGGGCGTACACGAAGACCACGCCCCCGGAGCCGCCGCCGCCGGCGCCGCCCACGCAGGC
>CAIMWA010000317.1 GCA_903845045.1 uncultured delta proteobacterium
ACGTCTTCCATGCCTTTCAAGAGGCCGGTCTTTCTCTCGTCGCCGAACGAGGCCGACTTCGCGACGAAGCGTCGGTGGTCCTTTCGGAGTGGTTTCCTCTGGCGAAGGGAGAGCGACACGCCGGCCGAGTGACGCAGGACCCCGAGGAATTCCTAGGAACCGAGACGTTCTTCACGCTCCTTCGAAAGCGCCCGGAGCTTCGACGGGAACTCTGGTGGTCCGACGACGACCGGCAACCCGCGTCGTTTCGTGAGCGTCATCGTCGCCGCGAGCTTCGACGGCTGCTGATGTCGGCGGTGATCCGGCTCGGGCATCCGATGATCGACGTGTGGGCGGTCGGTGTGCGGAACATGACGTCGCTTCTCGAAACGCGCGGGCAGCATCGTGGCGGCGAGTCGCTGCGCGAGTTTGCCGAGGAGTTCCTGGACACCTTGGAGCGTCAACTCGTCGAGGCCGGCCACACGAGCGCGCGCGAGCTGAAGCTCCTCGCAGACGCCTTCGACCTTGTCGTGCGGGCGAATTTCGCCGACGAGTCACGCCATCTGCTGCACAAGTTGCCGAGCCGCATCGCCCGCGTTCTCGGGCGCCAGACACCGGTCGCGGGAATGTCCGGCGACAGCCGCTCGGAGACCGGCGTGCAGCAGTTTCGGATGCCGGGGTACCCCTTCGTCATCATCGCGACGGACGTCCTCCAGGAAGGCGAGGACCTTCATACGTTCTGCGCGCGGGTCGTTCACTACGGGCTCGCGTGGACGCCGTCGTCCACGGAGCAGCGCACCGGGCGCGTCGATCGCATCGGATCCCTCGTGCATCGCCGATTGGACACGTTGAGGCGCCGCCCCCGTCCGGAAGAGCGCCTCCAGATCTACTATCCCTACCTCGGCGACACCGTCGAGCGTCTGCAGGCCGAGCGCGTCTTCGATCGCCTCGATGCCTTCGTCCGGCTCACGCATCGCGGCTACGGCAAGGAGAAGACGCTCCCCGCGGTGGACACCGACGACGCCTTCGCGCGCCCGCTCGCGGTGCAAGCCCCGGCGGAGCTCACGCTCGAAAGCGCCTTCGGCGTGCGCGACGCCGACCTGCGTGGCGTTCGCGAGGTCGACCGCAGCGCCGAGGCAGACGCGAAGTACGTCCTTGGTCTGTTTCGGACGCACCTCGACCACGTCGCCCGCCACATCCGTATCGAGTGGTCCATCGGCAGCCACGAGACGCGTCGATTCGGAACCGTGTACCTGCGGGACGGTCGGCTGGTGGGGCCGGGTGAAGATCGAAACGAACGTCGGCAACCCATCGCGGTGTACCTTCGGGCCGACGGTCGTGGGCTCGGTTCGACGCTTCACGTCGTGAGCCCCATCGGTACCGGTGCGCCCGGCGACGTCCGCGCCAAGGTCGCCGCGCTGCAGGACACGTACACCGACGCGAAGCTGACCGAGAGCGATCACGACGAGCGCGGAGCGTGCTTCTACACGGCCGAGGTCGCCATCCGCTTCGACGCCGCCGAGGCCGATCTCGACGAGACCGTCGACGCGATACGGCGCGCGGCGTCGGTGGCTGATCGCGTCGAGCACGAGGTGTTCCTGACCGATCGCGATCTCGAAGGGTTCACCAAGAGGCTGGAGAGCGATGCCCGACGTTGAGCGGATCCAAGAGTTGCTGGGCGACGGCGTGGAGTACCGCGGGGCGGCCTTGAAGGTGCGGCGCCGGGTCGTTGATGTGACGCTCCCTTCTGCGCGCCGCCAGCGCGTGGAGTGCCGCGAGGACACGACGCACGTGCTGCTGGAGTCCATCGCCGCGCGGGACGCCGACACAACGTTCGGTCGCGCGGAGATCGACGAGCTGATCCTCCGTACGAACCACGCGCAAGAGGCCGTGGGGCTCCGGCGCCGCGACGGAGCGCTCGTGGTGTTCCTCAAGGTCCTGAAAACGACGCTAGATCGCAACGAGGCGGTGCACGCCATCTTGGCCGTTGCCCGGGAGGCCGATAGAATCGAGCAGGCCGTGACGGGGAGGGACGTCGAGTGAGCGGGGCGGGGCGCAGTGGGTCACCTGCCGAGGCGGGCGCAAAATCGAGAGACACTCGAGGGCGCACCGTGAACCCACGCGGCGCGCGTGCGGCTGAACAAGCCGACGCATACCGCTCTGGAAGGTGTTCGTCGGAGGGCCGCATCCCCTTGGTCCAACCGGTGGAGATTCAGATCGAGAACGCGGCGAAGTTTCGTACTCACTCTACCACGGGCCAGCACGAAGCATTCATGTCGTCGAACGATGACCGCGTCGATAGGACAGCCTGCGGATGATAAGACGATTCAGCGCAGGTATCGCTCTCGGGCGTGATTCGTGCCGATGCACTATACGGCGGCATGAACAAGCTGCCGCAAAGATGGGCTACACGTACGGCAATTCGAAATTCAACAGGCAGCCGATGC
>CAIMWA010000318.1 GCA_903845045.1 uncultured delta proteobacterium
ACGCCCGACGCTCCCGACGACCAAGCACCGAGCGCGCGCGCCAGTGCTGGAGCGGTCCGCGCGAGGGCGAGGACGAGCCGCGCCGAGCGCGCCGGTCGGGCCGTGCCGCGCCCCACGGCCCAGCCCCAGGTGCGGCCGTAGAGGACCCGCGCGGCCTCGGCCTCGGGGTCGCCGACGTCGTCGAGGGCGAGCGACACGCCTTGCGGCGGGTGTCCCAAGCGCCAGCCGGTGGCGCCGTGGGCTGCCCACCAGGAGAGCGGAGCCCATCGCGCGACCACGGTGCCGTCGGCGTCGGGGCTCGCCGCCCCGGCCGTCACGGGCGCCGCCGCCAAGAGCTCTCGCGCGGGGCGCGCGCGGACGAGCGCCTCGGGGCCCGGCGGCGTCCCGTCGATGTTCGCGCCGAGGGACGCCCACGCGGCGAGCGTCGCTCCGACGTCTTGAACGCCGTCGGCGCCCGGGAGTTCGACGGTCCAGCCGCGCCGCGACCAGCACCACGCCGCGGCGGCCACATCCCATGTCGTCCAGCCGTCGGCGTCGCGCGCGGCGATGAAGCCCGCCGGGAGCCGCCGCCCACCGTGCGCCGCGAGCCACCCGTCGAGCCCCGCGCGTTGCTCCGTCGCGCACGCCTCGTACTCCCGCACGGCGTCGTCGCGAACGCCGAAGGCCACGAGGTCCGCTGCGACGGGAAGGCTGTAGGTGCCTTCGCCCTCGCCTCCGACGCTCGCACCCCAGCGCATCGCCTCGGCGCGAAGGTCTGCCCGCACCGCGAGGTAGCCTCCGCCGTCGACCTCGGCCAGCAAGGTGTCGAGACGCCGCGCCGCGCCGGTCGTCACGAGCGCCCGCAGCGCCTCCGACGGAACGAGCGCCACGTCGACCTCCCCGCCCCGCAGACCGCGGGCCAGCGCCGGAAGATCGGTCGCGGCCGACGCCGCCACGGGCACGCCCAGAGCGTCCTCCATGGCGCTGCGGCGCTCGCCGACCCACCACGCCACCCCGGCTGCGGACGCGAACGCGAGGCGGAGCGGTGCCGCGCGCGCGACCGGCGCCACGTTAGGGCGGTGCGGGGCGGCGGGGCGCGTGCGGCGCTCCGCCAGGACGCTCACCACGAGCACGCAGAGCGCGATGGCCACCCGCTCGACGAAGCGCCGCCGGGTGTTGGGAGGGCTCACTGGCACCGGAGCGGCGTCCGGCGTCGCCGTCCCGGCCGCGGTCAGTGTCGGCTCTGCGGGCTCCGTCGCGACCTCTGCATCGGACGCCGTGGCCACGAGGGCTCGCAGCGCGTCCCCATCGGCACGCATCCCCGCTGCCTCGGCGGCCGCCCGCAGCGCGTCCCGAAACGCTCCGACGCTCGCGAAGCGATCGTCCCGACCCGGCGCCAGAGCCCTCGCGAGCACCTCGGCGAAGGGGCCCGCACGTACCGGGCGCAGCTCGCCTCGCGACGCGCGCTCATGCAGCGATCCCTCACCGTCGGCCCAGGGGCGCTCGCCGTCGAGCATCTCGCGCACCACCGCCGCCGCGGCGAAGAGATCGGCCCGGGCATCGACGGGCTCCCCGCGCGCCTGCTCCGGCGACATGTACGCCAGCTTGCCCTCGACGCCGTCGCGGCCCGCGGCGCCGTCGGTGGTCGCCTGCGCGATGCCGAAATCCGCGAGCTTCACCTCGCCGGCGCGGCCGAGCAGCACGTTGTGCGGCGAGACGTCGCGGTGCACGAGCCCTCGCGGGGCACCGTCGGGGCCCGCATACGAATGCACGTAATCGAGCGCGTCGAGCAGCGGCCCGGCCACCGCGAGGGCCGCCGCCGGTGGGAGCCGTCCCCCCGGGACGGTGCGCAGGAGCCGCGCGAGATCGCATCCCTCGACGAATTCCATCGCCAGGAAGCAGTCGTCGCCGGTCCGGCCGAACTCGTACACCTGCACGATGTGCGGGTGGCGAAGGCGTGCGGCGACGCGGGCTTCGTCGACGAAGCGCTGCACGGCGTCGGCGTCGAGCGCGAGCCGGGGGTGCACCCGCTTGATCACGAGATCGCGGGTGACGCCCTCGGCGCTCTGCAGCTCCGCGCGAAAGACCTCGGCCATGCCGCCCGCGCCGATGCGCCGCAGCAGGCGATAGCGCGACGGGAGCCCTTCGCTCACGCCCGCAGTCTACTAGACTCCGCGAACCCCCATGGAACTCGTTTCGCTCCGCCGTAGCGCGAAGGACCGCGACACGCGGCGGTTTCTCCCCACGACCCGCGCCGACCTCGACGCGCGGGGCTGGGACGCCATCGACGTGCTGATCGTCAACGGCGACGCGTACGTGGACCATCCCGCGTTCGGCGGCGCGCTCATCGGGCGCTTCCTCGAGGCGCGGGGCTTCCGCGTGGGCATGATCGCGCAGCCCGATTGGCGAAGCACCGCGGACCTGCTCCGCATGGGGCGCCCGCGGCTGATGGTCGGCATCACCGCGGGAAACCTCGACTCCATGCTCAACAAGCTCACCGCGCAGAAGAAGACGCGCGGCGAGGACCAGTACTCCCCCGGCGGGCGCACCGGGCTGCGTCCAAACCGGGCCTCCATCGTCTACGCCAACCTCTGCCGCGAGGCGTTTCCCGGTGTTCCCATCGTGCTCGGCGGCATCGAGGCGTCGCTCCGCCGCATCGCGCACTTCGACTACTGGAGCGAGAGCGTCCGGCGCTCGATCCTGCTCGACGCCAAGGCCGACCTGCTCATCTTCGGCATGGGCGAGCGCCCGGTGTGGGACGTCGCCCGGCGCCTTCGCGACGGCGAGCCGGTGTCTGCGCTGCGAGACATCCGAGGGACGGCGCACGTGCTTCGTCGCGGGGCGTGGGAGGAACTCCCGCGGAGCCGCCACGTCGGCGACGGCGGCGTGCTCGAATTGCCGTCGTACGAGGTCGTCACCACCGACGTGAAGGCCTTCGCGGAGATGTCTCGGGCGTTCCAGTACGAGACCAACCCGGGCAACGCGCGGCCGCTGCTCCAGCCCCACGGCAGCGAGGCCGTGTACTTCAACCCGCCGGCCTTCGCGCTCGAGACCTCGGAGATGGACGGCCTCTACGACATGCCGTTCGCGCGCGCTCCGCACCCGTCGTACACCGAGGCGATCCCGGCCTTCGAGACGGTGAAGCACTCCATCGTGACGATGCGCGGGTGCTTCGGCGGCTGCACGTTCTGCTCGATCACCGAGCACGAGGGGCGCGTGATCTCGTCGCGGTCGGCGGAGAGCGTGCTCCGCGAGGTGCGCGCGCTGCGGCGCATGGACGGCTTCGCGGGCGTCGTCACGGACCTCGGCGGACCGACGGCGAACATGTACGAGATGCGCTGCCGCGAAGAGCGCATCGAGCACGCGTGCCGTCGGCTCTCGTGCGTTCACCCCGAGATCTGCGAGAACCTCGTGACGGACCACGGCCCGCTGCTCACGCTCATGAAGCGCGTGCGCGAGGAGCCGGGCGTGAAGAAGGTCTTCCTCGCGTCGGGCGTGCGCTACGACCTCGCCGAGCGGTCGCCGGAGTTCGTGACCGAGCTCGCGAAGCACCACACCGGCGGCCAGCTCTCCGTCGCGCCGGAGCACTCCCGCAAGGAGGTTCTCGACAAGATGAAGAAGCCCGGCATCGAGAGCTACGAGCGCTTCGCCGAGCAGTTCCAGTGCGCGAGCGAGGCGAGCGGCAAGCAGCAGTTCTTGGTGCCGTATTTCATCTCCGGGCACCCCGGCTCGACGCTGCGCGACATGGTCGACCTCGCGCTCTGGCTCAAGGCCCGCGCGATGCGCCCGCGGCAGGTGCAGGACTTCATCCCGACGCCCATGAGCATGGCGACCGCGATGTACCACACGGGCATCGACCCGCTGACGCGCACGCCCGTCTACACGGCCAAGGACATGCACGAGAAGCGGCTGCAGAAGGCGCTGCTGATGTACTGGGACGTCGCGCAGCACGACCTCGTGCGCGAGGCGCTCGCGAAGGCCGGACGGCGCGACCTCATCGGCACCGGTGCGGGCGCGTTGGTGCCTCCGGCGTCGGGCCAGGGAGCGCTGTCGATCCACGCCCAGCGCGCGGCGCGGAAGCGGGGACCCACGAAGCGCGGTTGACGCGCGACGACGCCAACGTATCGTTGCGCTGCGACACCGGTCCGCCAGCGACGCGGGCGCAACGCCACACCAGACGGGAGAACGAGCATGGGATTGATCGATAGCGCGAAGAGCTTCCTGCAGAGCGACGTGGTGAAGAACGGCGTCCGCGAGATGATGATCGCGCGGCCCGAGGACAACGCCGACCTGATCTGGAAGCACCCGGACCAGACGATCCCGATGTTCGCGCAGTGCACCGTGCGCGCGGACGAGTGGGGCGTCTTCAGCAAGGAGGGCCGTCCCGTCGGCACCCTCGACGCCGGGCGCTGCACGCTCTCGGCGCAGAACATCCCGTTCCTGTCGAACTTCATCGACCAGTACACGGGCGGCAACTTCCTGATGACCGAGCTCTTCTTCGTGAAGCGCACGCCGTTCCCCAAGAAGTTCGGCGGGTCCCTCGGCAACATGATCGACCCGATGACGCAGATCCGCCTCCGGGCGCGGTGTCACGGCGAGATCCTGCTGCGCGTCGAGAACCCCGAGACGCTGATCTACCAGTACTTCGGGATGCGGAAGTTCCAGGAGCACGCCGACATCTTCGACTGGTTCGTCAACAGCTTCTTCAACACCGTGAAGAGCACCATCGGCAAGCTCGCCCACGAGCAGCGCCGCTCCGTGCTCGACATCATGGACATGCAGGACGAGCTCGCCGCCGCCTGCGTGGCCAACGCGACGGAGCTCGCGCAGGCGGGCATTCGCATCGCCAAGGTCACGCAGCTCGAGGTCGACGTCCCCGAGGAGGACGTCAAGCGCTTCGACGAGATGCGCCAGAAGGTCGCCGAGCAGATGGTCGGCCTGCAGATGGACGAGATCGGCATCCAGCGCGCGGCGCTCCAGGCGCAGGCCGCTGCGGCCGCGGCGCAGGTCAGCGTGCAGACCGCGCAGTACCAGGCGCAGGCGAACCAGTTCGCCCTCGACCAGAAGCGCCAGCAGGACGCGGCGTACGTGCAGATGGCCGGCGGCGACATCAACCGCCTCGGGCAGTTCGAGGCGATGCGCGGCGCGGGCTCCGGGCTCGCGCAGGGCGGCGGCAACACCGGCCTCGCGGGCCTCGGCGCGCAGGTGGCGGTTGGAGCGGCAGTCGGATCGAGCCTCGCGGGCGGCGCCCTCGGCGGCCTCGTCGGTGGCGGCGCGGGCGCGGCGGCCGGTGGCGCAGCAGCGGGCGCGGTCGCTGGGACGGCGGCGGCGCTGCTGGCGTGCGGTCAGTGCAACGCCCGGGTGCCTCCGGGGAAGTTCTGCGCCGAGTGCGGCGGCCCCCTGGCCTCGGCGAAGAAGCACTGCGGCGGGTGCGGCGTCGAGCTCGCCCCGGCCGCGAAGTTCTGCGCCGAGTGCGGCACCCCGTCGAACGCTCCGGCCGCGCAGCCCGCTCAGTAGCGCGCGTCGCCGCCCCTCCTTCCACAGCAAGACCTCCGGCCACGCCCTCCTAGGGGGGGCGCGGCGGCGTCGCTCAGAACTCCATCGCGAGGCCGACGGTCCACGTCTCGTAGCCGAGGCGAAGCTGCGGCCGGCTGCCGATGCCGTCGAGCATCGCGTGCGTGTACTCGGCGAAGAGGTAGCTGTGGTTCACGCCCATGGAGAGGTCCCAAGAGCGCTGGATGCGCGGCTCGAAGATGTCGAGTCGGAGCATCACGCCCGCGGCGAAGTGGGTTCCGAAGGTGAAGCCCGTCGCGGCCTGGCCGAGGTCCGTGTCGGACGCGCGGGCGCCCGGCGACAGTGCCAACGATCGGCGAGCGAGCGCGTCGCCGTTGTTGATCCACCAGTACGCGCCTCCCACGCCGTACTTCACGTACGGCACGATGGGGACCACGGTGCGCCGCGCGAGCACGTCGAGGCGAAAGACCAACGCGGCATAGGCGGGAATCACGCTGAGCGACGTGGTCGAGCCGTCCGTCGGGCGGTTCCAGCTCGCGGCAACGGGCATCGGGCTCTGGGTGATCGGCGACACCGCCGACGCGGACGTGTACCCGGCGCCGAACGCCAACCCGAGGGAGCCTACGGGGTTGATCCGCAGCGCCTGCCAGTCGAATTCCGCCGAAGGAAGCCAGCGCGCGTCGGTGCCGAACATGTCGGCGTACGGCGTCGCATGGCCTCCGAATTCGGCGTCGATGTCCGGGGTCCACGGACCGAGGCGCAGCTCCACGAGGAAGTTCTGCGGGCTCTCGTAGCGGCTGCGCGAGCGATCCCGCCCGAAGATCTCGAAGGTCTGCGCGCCGGCGCTCGCCGGCATCGCCGCACACACCAACGCCGGGAGCACCCACCACCGCCTCATCGAGACCTCCTGCGTCGGATCCAAAGCGCGGCCGCGGCCAGCACCACCGCCGCCGCACCGCCTCCGGACCCCGCACGCCCACGGCGCACGGTGCAGGCGCCCGGCGTCGCGACGCCGCCGGAGGCCCGGTACGACTCCCAGAAATCGGTCACGGGCACGGGAGTAACACACCGCGACGCGAGCGCGACGGTGCTCCGATTGCCCGCGAGGTCCTGCGCGACCACGGCCACCTGGTACGACTGCCCGTTGGTCAGCCCCTGCGCGATGCCGCGCGTCGCCGTGGGCCCCATGAGATCGCTGCACCGGTACCGCGCGAAGGCCGCGCTGTCGTTCGGATCGAAGGTCGCCGACGCGAGCGCAGACGCCCCGCAGCCCGTATCCGTCGGGTCGTCGCCGGAAGCCGCTGCGTCGACGGTCCCGCCGTCGCCCGTTCCACCATCGGTCGGCGCGAGACCGCCCGGCGGGTCGCAGAGCAGCCAGAATCCCTGCAGATCCGACGGCACCGACGAGGACGTCGTGGCGGCGTCGGGGTCCGACGAGATCGACGTCGCGTAGTTCCACGTCACCACGAGCGAGTTCTCGGCGGGGGCCGCGATGACGTTGGCCGGGGCCTGCGGAGGCGTGCCGTCATACGTGACCGTGTAAGTGCCGATGACGTTGTTGTCCGACGGCGGGAACGCGAGCAGCGCGAGGTAGTTCGTTCCGCTCGTCCCTTGCGTCGTCCCCGGTGCCGCGCAGTTGCCGGCAACGGGGTCGACGAGCCACCGGCTCTCGATGCGCACGGTGTAGCTCAGCGGGGTCGTCGGGTTCGTGAACGTGAGCGACGGCGACTGGTTGATCGGCCAGCACTGCGCCGTCCCCGTGGTGACCGGGTAGCGCGTCGACGAGCTCGCGCACGACATGGCGTCGATGCCGATGTAGTAGGACAGCGACGAAGCGAGGGTTCCGCTTACGCCCGCCGAGAAATTCACGGTGAAGGACCACACCTCGCCGGCGCAGTCGCGCAGGCCGATGGGCGACGTGGGAGTCAGCGTCGTGGTGACGCTTCCGGGGTCCGAGGTGCGTGGTGATCCCGACCGCACGACGTTCGTGAACACCTGCGCCGGAGCGGCGGAAGCGGCGAGCACGACCGCGAGCGCGAGCGCGGCGGAGGACGAGAAGGAGGAGCGGAGCATCCAGGCGGAGCACAGCAAAGCGCGTTCCTCCGCAAAGATGCAACGTCCTGCGGGAATCTCCGTGATACCCGGCACCGCGGAGCGCGCGTCGCGCTGCCAGGATGGCACGCCGACGGTCACCGGGTGGTCGCGGGCGTCACGCCGAAGGCATGCTCCGCGACCTGCACGGCGTTGAGCGCGGCGCCCTTGCGGAGGTTGTCGCCGACGACCCAGAGCGCGAGCGCGCGGGGATCGCCGAGATCCTGACGGACGCGGCCCACGGAGACGAGGTCCGAGCCCGAGACGTTCCGCGGCTGCGGGTGCTGTCCCGGACCGATGCGATCGTCCACCACGACGCCGGGCGCTGCGCGCAGGCACGCCAGGGCCTCGTCGCGGGTGACCGGGCGCCCGAAGCGAGCCCAGACGCTCTGCGAGTGCGCGTTGCGCACGGGGACCCGAACGCACGTCGGCGAGACGTGAAGCTCCGGGAGTTCCAGGATCTTGCGGCTCTCGGCGACGATCTTGTGCTCTTCCTCGGAGAAGCCGTCGGGCTCGTGCTTCCAGTCCGCGAGAAGGTTGCCCGCGAGCACCCCGGGAAGGATCGACACCGGGGCATCCTCACCCGCGATCACCGCGCGCTGCTGCTGCTCGAACTCGTGCACGGCCCGGGCGCCCTTGCCCGAAATGGCCTGGTACGTCGACACCACGATGTGCTCGAGCACCGCGAGGTCGTGCAGCGGCTTCAGCGCCACGAGCATCTGGATCGTCGAGCAATTCGGGTTCGCCACGATGGCGCCGCCGCTGCGCGGGATCCGCGCGCCGGTCACCTCGGGAACGATCAGCCGCACGTCCGGGTCCATGCGGAACGCCGCGCTGTTGTCGACGACGAGGCAGCCCTTCGAGGCCGCGACGGGCCCCCACTGCCGCGCCACCGACGACCCCGCAGAGAAGAGCGCCAGCCGCGCACCTTCGAAGACCTCCGGCGACGCCGCCTCGAGGCGCACGTCGGCCCCGCGAAAGCGCACCGTCCCGCCCGCCGACCGCTCCGACGCCACCGCCCGCAGCGAGCGCACCGGAAAGGCACGCTGCTCGAGCACCCGGAGCATCTCCTGGCCG
>CAIMWA010000319.1 GCA_903845045.1 uncultured delta proteobacterium
CGTCGACGCCGCCCCGGCGAGCTGTGCGTCGGACCGCGAGTGCTCCGCGCAGGGCCTCGTCTGCGACCTCGCTGCGCAGCGTTGTGTCCAATGCAACGCGCAGACGGACTGCACGGCGCCGCTCGTGTGCTTCCTGCACGCCTGCCAGAACGTGACGCACTGCACGTCGTCGGTGATGTGCCCCGGCCAGGTGTGCTCCACCACGCTGGGCTTCTGCGTCGACTGCCTCAACGACCGTGACTGCCCCGCGACGCAGATGTGCGGCGGCGGCGTCTGTGTGAACCGTCCCGCGGCCTGCACCTCGGACCGTGACTGCAGCGCCATGGGCCAGGTGTGCAGCACCGCCCTCGGCCACTGCGTCGCCTGCAACGCCGATGCGGACTGCGGCACCGGGCGCTGGTGCACGACGTCGAACACCTGCGCGGCGCAGACCTGCACGCCGGGGCAGACGTCCTGCGTCGACCTCGGGCACCAGCAGACCTGCGACGCCCACGGGGCCACGCAGTCCACCGTGACCTGCGCGGGCGGCCAGACGTGCCGCATGGGGACCTGCATGGTCACCTCGTGCACGCCCGGCGCGACGGTGTGCGACGCCACCTCGCACGACCGCGCGGTGTGCAATGCCGACGGCGGGGGCACCACGCCGATGCCCTGCCCGTCGGGTCGATCGTGCAGCGCGGGCGCGTGCGTGCCGCGGAGCTGCGTGCCCGGCACGGCGACGTGCGCCTCGTCGTCGGCGCGCAGCGTGTGCAACGCCGACGGCCTCGCGGCGACGGTCACCGCGTGCGGTGCGGGCCAGAGCTGCACCGGCGGCATGTGCGTGATGCAGGGATGCGTTCCGGGAACGGCGACGTGCAGCGACGCGAACACCCGCTCGGTGTGCAACCCCGATGGCCTCGGGAGCACCGCGACGGCGTGCGGAACGATGCAGCGCTGCGTCGCCGGAACGTGCCAGACGCTCGCGTGCGTCCCCGGGTCGTCGTCGTGCGTCGACGCGCACACGGTGCGGGCGTGCTCGAGCGACGGAACCTCCTCGATGACCCTCACGTGCCCGGGCTCGTCGAGCTGCGCCGGCGGAACGTGCTCGTCGTGGGTGTGCACGCCGGGAGCGCTGTCCTGCGCGAGCGCGTCGATGCGCAACACCTGCAACGGCGACGGCCTCGGCTACACCGCGAGCGCCTGCCCGACGCCGGCCAATGCGACGAACCCGGCGTGCAGCGGCGCGGGCGTGTGCGGCTTCACCTGCAACGCGGGCTTCGGTGACTGCAACGGCATCGCGGCGGACGGCTGCGAGGCCAGCCTCGCGACGAGCCTCACGAGCTGCGGCACCTGCGGCCACGGCTGCGAAGTGCGTGCGAACACCGTCACCACCTGCGCGAGCGGCACGTGCAGCTACGCCTGCGCCACGGGCTATGCCGACTGCGACGGGAGCACCGCCAACGGCTGCGAGGCGAACCTCGCGAATCCGAGCACCTGCGGAAGCTGCTCCAACGTGTGCGGTGCGGGGCGCGTGTGCACCAGCGGCACGTGCACCTGCCCGACGGGCACCACGGCGTGCGGCAGCGCCTGCTTCAACCTCCAGACGGACGCGAACAACTGCGGTTCGTGCGGGCACGTGTGCCCGACCGGACAGGGATGCGGAAGCGGCGTGTGCGGTGCGACGCACTGCACGCGGGTGGTGACGACGACGCTGACCATCACGAATCCTTACGGCGTGGCGATTTCCGGGGCGTACGCGATGGTCGGCGGCGGCGGTGGCGGCTCGTACTCTTTAGCCGGCGGTAACGGCAGCACCGCGATCGGTACGTTCTCGCTACCTGTGGGCGCCATGCTGTCAGCGACGGCAGGCGGCGGCGGCGGCTACGGTGAGGCCTGCGGCGCCGGCGGCGGTGGCGGGGGTGGCGCTGGGTGGTTTGGCGGCGGCGGCGGCGGCAACGCCACCGGTGGCTACGGTGCTGGAGGCGGAGGCGGAAGCAGCGTCCTCCTCGTTGCAGGCGTGACCATCGGGTATGCCGCCGGCGGAGGTGGGGCGAACTTCGTCACGGGCACTGCCAACGCCAACGGTGGCGGCGGCGGCTGGAACGTCGGCGGCAGCGGCGGTTATGGCGGTGCCGGTGCTGGCTCCGCGGGCGCTGCCGGTGCGGGCGGAGCGGGATTCAGTGGCGGTCGTGGCGGTGTCGGGGTCACCGGCGGGATCGGTCAGCCGCGAGGAGGAAACGGCGGGTCCAGCGGCGGCAACGGCAGCGTGACTCCTGGAACCCTCGTCGGTGGCGGTTGCGGCGGCGGTGGCGGCGGCGGCTACGGCAGCGGTGGCGGCAGCCCGTCAGGCGGTAACTCCGCGCTGGGTGCCAACAACTGGAGCACCGCGACCGTGTTGCCGACGGTGGCGGGCGCGGGTGGTGCCGCCCAGACGGGCGGCAACGCCGGTCTGGTGATCCTCACCTATGACTCGCCGACCGGGGTCTGCTCGCTCTGACGACGCGGACCCGACCGCTGACGCCCCCGCCTCCGCCTGCGCTACAACCCCGCCCATGCGCCGCCCGCTGCTCCTCCTCGCCGCCACGGGCGCCCTCGGGGCCTGCGGCCTCTTTCACCGCGAGCCCACGACGCCGGGCCCCGCACCCCTCGCGACGCCCACGACCCCGCCCGCCCCGGAGCCCGCCAGCGACGCCGACCTCCGCGCCCTCGTCACCGAGGCGCTGACCCCGCAGCTCTGCCCGAAGCTCCTCGGGGCGTTCCTGGGGCTGCCCGGCGAGGGCGACGCGCACGGTCCCGCGGCGGGCACGCAGGCCTCGGTGGGGCGCTGGTGGATCCGCCACTGCGAGGCGCGCACCGCCGGCGACCGCCTCGAGCTCTCCATCGCGGGCTCCGGCTGGACCTGGATCGACCGCGAGTCCGACGGCTTTCGCGTGCGGCAGTACCTGCTCTTCGACGCCAGCGCCTCGCTCGGCGCCGACGTCACCCTCGGCTACGACCGCACCCGCCGCATCGCCTCGCTCTGGATGACCCCCGGCGCCGGCGTGCAGGCCGCCATCACCCCGCGGGGCCTCGTCGCCGTCGAGGCGCAGGGCTTCTTCGCCACGCTCCTCGGGGGCGTCGCGGCGGTGACGGGCACGTCCATCAGCGACCGCGCGCGCACGCAGGCCGCCGAACTCGGCTCGCGGCAGCTTCGGGACCGCCTCGGCGCGGGCTTCACCATGACCTTCGACCTCGCGCACCGGCAGGTGGACTTCATGGTCGGCGCCCTCGAGCGCGGACAGGTCCCGGAGCGTCCGTACCCCGCCACCGACGGCGCCCCGTGGACCGTCAACCAGCGCTCGTCGGTGTGGCCCGGGGGCCTCGACGTGGTCGGTCCGCTCGATGCGACGCAGGGGGCGTTGGCCCTCGACGCGACGCTCGAAGAGGGCGACGGCGCCGTGGTGCGGGCGGTCTGCGCCGATGCCCTGGGGCGCTACTTCGACGCGCGGTTCCGGGACCCCGCCGCGACGCCGGCGGCGCCCACGGGGCACCTCCTTGGCACCGTGTCCCCCGCGCAGCCCACGCTGCACCTCGACCTGCCCGCACAGGTCAACGGCACCGCGTGTCCCATGGTGCTCACGCTGAGCACGCGGGAGGGGTCGGCGCTGCCGGCGCGGCTGCGGTATCGCGTGGCCCCGCCCGGTGCACCCGCGGCCCCGGCGCCGACGGTGGCTTCGGCGCCGCCCGCCGCCCAGCGCGTGCGCATCGAGGTCGTCGGCGTCTCCGTGGTCCCGCAGAACCCGTCGGGCCACGCGTGGGACCTCGTCGGCGGCGAGGCCGACACCCGGGTCATCACCGTGTCGGTGCCGCTGCACCGCGAGATCGACCGCACGCCGGTGGTGGCCGACCACAACGATGCGACCTTCGAGCGCTGGCTCCCGAACCCGCTGAGCCCCGCCACGGACCTTCCGCTGCGCTTCACCGCCGTCGACGACGACGTGACCAGCGAGGAGTTCATCGGCAGCGCGGACCTCACCGCCGCGGACCTCGCCCGCGCGACGCCGGACCTCTCGCTGCCCCTGCGCACCGCCGGGGCCGTGCCGGTGCAGACGGGCACGCTGCGGCTGCGGGTGACGCCCCTTCGCTGATTACTTGGCGTCGCGCCGCGCGCCCGCGTACCCGACGGGCGTGAACGACCGCCCCGGCACGCTCCTCGGACAGCGTTACCGCCTCGCCTTCTCCGCGGGCGTGGGCGCCATGGCCCGGGTCTGGGCCGCCACCGACGTCACCACCGGCGAGCGCGTGGCCGTGAAGCGCATCCTCGAGAACGCGCGGGACCCGCAGGACGCGGCGTCGCGCTTCCTCGACGAGATCCGCATCAGCCGCACGCTCGAGCACCCGCACGTCGTCGCGGGGCTCGATCACGGCGTCGACGACGGGGCGTTCCTGGTGCTCGAGTGGGTCGAGGGGACCGACGCGCACGCCCTCGTCACGCGCCGCGAGCGCCTCACCCCAGGCGCCGCCGCCGCCGTGGCGCTGGA
Organism: uncultured delta proteobacterium; assembly: GCA_903845045.1. Taxonomy (GTDB): domain Bacteria; phylum Myxococcota_A; class Polyangia; order Polyangiales; genus SCUS01. Next base: position 4,500 of record CAIMWA010000319.1, read on the forward strand.
CCCCACCGACGCCCTCGTCGCCGTGCACGGCCACCGCAACGGCGTGCTGCATCGGGACATCACCCCGGGCAACGTGCTCCTCGCCCGCGACGGACGGGCGTTCCTCGCGGACTTCGGCCTCGCCCGGGCCCTTGCGTGCCCCCGCGCGCAGCCTGCGCACCTGGCAGCCGGCAAGCTCGCATACCTGCCTCCGGAGGTGCTCCGCGGGCGCGTGCACGGCGTCCGAGCGGACCTCTACGGCCTCGGCGTGACGCTCTGGGAGCTCCTCGCCGGCCGGCGCCTCTGGGCCCACGTCACCGAGCCCGCGGCCCGCAGCCACGCCTGGCTCTTCGCGCGTCGTCCTGCGCTGCGCGACTGCGCCGACGTGCCGAAGCACCTCGCCACCGTGGTCGACGGCTGCCTCGCCACGGACCCGAAGCACCGGCCGAGCAACGCCAGCGCGCTGCGCCGGGCCCTCGACGAGGCCCTCGTGCGCGACCGCGTGCAACCCGACCGCGCCGCCCTCGGCGAGGCCGTCTGGACCGCCACGCGCAACCGCCCCAAGGCCATGCCGGCGACGCGCGTGCGCCGCAGCCGGGCGAACTACGTGACGGTCAGCTCGATCCCGATCCCCGACGCCATTCGCGCCCGCCGCGCGGGGTGAGCGAGGGCGCGGGGCTTCGAACCGGTCGACGGGCGGGCATCTACGAGCCCCCACCCCCGGCCCCGCCCCCACGAGTGGGGGCAGGGTGGCCAGAGGTGAAGCTCATGCGGGGGACTCGCCGGGGTGCGCAGACGTGATGCTCCTTGTGGGGGACTCGTCGGCCGTGACTTCGCGTCGGCTGCGGTCGGGCGCGATTCGGGGGCGGTGCATGGCCTCGACGATTCGCGCGACGACGCCCGCGATGTCGGCGAAGACCTCCTCGTTTCGTACGCGAAGCACCTCGAGGCCCTCGAGACGCAGGGCGTCCGTTCGTCGCTCGTCGTCCGCCTGCTTCAGGTCGTGGACATCGCCATCCACCTCGATCACGAGACCCGCAGCAAAGCAGTAGAAGTCGACGATCCATCCTCGGATCACGTGTTGCGAACGGACGCGAGGCCCGAGAGCCTTTCCGCGCAGCACCCGCCAAAGCGCTCGCTCGGCGGTCGTCATCGCGCGCCGCAGCGCGCGGGCGCGTTCAATCTTCTCCGGCGATGCGAAGGGTCGTTCATCGAGTCCGCGTCGTCGTGCCATGCACGGGTTCTCGAAGCGGCGCGCGAGCGGTTGCGCATCGCCCTCGCTTCTCCGGCCTCCCTGCCCCCACTTGTGGGGGCGGGGCCGGGGGTGGGGGCTCACGAGCCCCGCCGCCCCTCGATCCCCCTCTCCCCGCCCGCCAACTCCCACGAAGAAAGCGGCAACGCCTCGGCGACCGACGCCTCGGGGCCCTCGCCGCGAATCACCCGTGAAAGAGGGCCTGGGGGTGCCGCGTCTCGTAGTGCCGCGTGGCCGCCTCGCCGACGGCCTTCACCGAGGCCGCGTACAGCGCCGGGCGGGCGGCCCAGCCCACGAGCGGAACCCATCCCGCGACGTCGCCGACGACCTTCATGCCGAGGTTCTTCACCGTCGACAGGCCGATGAGCTTCATGGCGTCCCCATCATCGATGCGCTCGCCGTAGGCCGCGGCGATGTCGACGACGAGCTTCACCTCGGCCGCCGTCACCGCCATGGACGTCCCGGGAACGGGGATGAGCCCGCCGACCCCCGCGACCGCCGCGTAGTTCAACACCATCTGCCGACAATGTTCACGAGCGAGCATGAAGCACCTCCGTGTCCGATGAGACGGTGCGCGGGACAGGGGTCGAACCTGCGACGTCCTGCGTGTAAAGCAAGCGCTCTGCCGTTGAGCTACCCGCGCGCGAGGCCCCTTCTACTCCTCGGGGCCGGGCGGTCAACCCACCGGGCGCGCGGGCTCGGCGGGGGTGCGCCGCGGAGCGCGGTCGCCGAGGGCGTCGTCGTCCTCGACCACGGCGCCGTCGCGGTACTCCATGGGGCGCGGACGCTTGCCGAGGCGCTCGTCGGCCTCGGGCCACACCAGCACCTCGCGCAGCACGTCGTCGACGTGCTCCACCAGGATGACCCGCAGCGCCTTGAGCACGCGCCGGGGCACGTCGCGCAGGTCCTTGCGGTTGTCGCGGGGGATGAGGACCGTGGTGATGCCGCCGCGGTGCGCCGCGAGGAGCTTCTCCTTGAGGCCGCCGATCTCGAGCACGCGGCCGCGCAGCGTGATCTCGCCGGTCATCGCCACGTCGCGGCGCACGGGCACCTTGAGCAGCGCCGACACAAGCGACGTCGCCATGGTGATGCCCGCGCTGGGGCCGTCCTTCGGGATGGCGCCCTCGGGAAAGTGGATGTGCACGTCGATCTTCGAATAGAAGTCCGAAGGAAGTCCGAAGACCTCGGAGCGCGAGCGCACGTAGCTCATGGCCGCCTGCGCCGACTCCTGCATCACCGATCCGAGCTTGCCGGTGACGATGAGCTTGCCCTTGCCGGGCACCACGGTGACCTCGTTGGCGAGCAGGTCGCCGCCGAAGGACGTCACGGCAAGGCCGGCGGTGAGCCCGATGGTGTCGTGCTCCTCCTTGCGTCCGACCCGGTACTTCGGCACGCCGAGGAAGCCCGGCACGTCGCGCGCGTCGACGGCGAAGGTGCCGCCCTTGCCTTCCTTCAGCACTCGCCGAGCGAGCTTGCGCACGAGGCTGCCGAGCTCGCGCTCGAGGCTGCGCACGCCCGCTTCGTGCGTGTAGTGGTTGATCACCGTGCGGATCGCGCCGTCGGTGAGCTCCACCTTCACGCCCTCGAGGCCGCACTCCTTGAGCTGCCGCGGCATCAGGTACTTCACCGCGATGTTGAGCTTCTCGTACTCGGTGTAGCTCGAGAGCTGGATCACCTCCATGCGGTCCTGCAGCGGCAGGGGGATGCCGCCGAGGGTGTTCGCGGTGGTGATGAAGATGACGTCCGAGAGGTCGTAGTCGAGGTCGACGTAGTGGTCGCTGAACGCGGTGTTCTGCTCCGGGTCGAGCACCTCGAGGAGCGCCGCCGCGGGGTCGCCGCGGAAGTCGGTGCTCATCTTGTCGACCTCGTCGAGGAGCATCACGGGATTGTCCGTGCCGGCCTTCTTCAACGACTGGATGATCTTGCCCGGGAGCGCTCCGATGTACGTGCGACGGTGCCCACGGACCTCGGCCTCGTCGCGCACGCCGCCCAGCGAGATGCGCACGAACTTGCGGTTCATGGACCGCGCCAGCGACCGCGCCAGCGACGTCTTGCCGACGCCCGGAGGTCCCACGAGGCAGAGCACGGGGCTCCGCGGCTTGTCCGAGAGGGCGCGCACGGCCAGGAACTCCAGCACGCGCTCCTTCACGGACTTCAAGCCGTAGTGGTCCTCTTCGAGGATGCGCTCGGCCTCGGGCACGTCGAGGCGGTCTTCGGAGTGCTCGCCCCACGGCAGCGCGAGGATCCAGTCGAGGTAGTTGCGCACCACCGTCGCCTCGGCGCTCATGGGCTGCATCATCCGCAGCTTCTTGATCTCCTTGCGGACCTTCTCCGCGGAGTCCTTGGACATCCGCTTCTTCTTGAGACGATCCTCGAAGTCCTGCATTTCGGACTTGAACTCGTCGCGCTCGCCGAGCTCCTTCTGGATCGCCTGCATCTGCTCGTTGAGGTAGTATTCCTTCTGCGTGCGCTCCATCTGGCGCTTCACGCGAGAGCGGATCTTCTTCTCGACCTGCAGGATCTCGATCTCGGCCTGCATCGCCTCGTTGAGCTTCTCGAGACGCGCGACGGCGTCGGTCATCTCGAGCAACGCCTGGCGGTCGTTGAACTTCATGCTCCCGAGGTGCGCGACGACGCTGTCGGCGATGCGACCGGGATCATCGAGCGTCTGCACCGAGATGAGCACCTCGGGCGGAACCCTCTTGTTCAGCTTCACGTACGTCTCGAAGGACGACTGCACGGTGCGCATGAGGCCGTCGACCTCGAGGCCCGTGCGCACCTCCTCGTCGAGCGGCAGGACGTCGCAGAGGAAGTACGGCTCGTGGTCGTGCCAGCGCTGCACGGTGCCGCGGCGGCGGCCCTCGACCAGCACCTTCACGGTGCCGTCGGGCAGCCGGTGGAACTGGTGGATGGTCCCGATGGTGCCGGTCTCGAAGATGTCGTCCGGCGCGGGTGCGTTGGTGCGCGGGCGCTTCTGCGCGGCGAGGAAGAGCTCCTTGTCGCCCTTCAGCGAGGCGTCGATGGCCGCGATGCTCTTCTCCCGCCCGACGAACAGCGGGACCACCATGCGCGGAAAGACGATGATGTCGCGCAGCGGCAGCAGCGGCAGCACGACCAAGCCCGCAGGCTTCTTCGAAGACATGAATGCTCCCGGACGCGGAGGACTAAGCGCTCTCCGCAGGTTCCTTGTGATACACGATCAGCGGAGTCTCGTGACGGAGGATCACTTCCTCGTTGATCACGACCTCCTTGATGCCGCTCTTGCTCGGGATGTCGTACATCACATCGAGCATGGCGTTCTCGAGGATCGCCCGGAGGCCGCGGGCACCGCTGAGCCGCGTGAGCGCCTCGCGGGCCACCGCCGAAAGCGCGCCGCGGGTGAACTTCAGCTTCACGCCGTCCATCTCGAAGAGCTTCTTGTACTGGCGCTCCAGCGAGTTCTTCGGCTTCGTGAGCACGTCGATGAGGGCGTCCTCGTTGAGCTCGTGCAGCGTCGCTAGCATCGGAAGACGCCCGATGAACTCGGGAATCAGGCCGAACTTGAGGAGGTCCTCGGGCTGCACCTGGGCGAGCAATTCGCCGACGCGCTTGTCGTTCTTGCTCGTCACCTCGGCGCCGAAGCCGAGGCTGCGGGTGCTCGTGCGCCGCTCGATGACCTGGTCGAGGCCCACGAACGCCCCGCCGCAGATGAACAGGATGTTCGTCGTGTCGACCTGCAGGAACTCCTGCTGCGGGTGCTTTCGTCCGCCCTTCGGCGGCACGTTCGCGACGGTGCCCTCGAGGATCTTCAGCAGCGCCTGCTGCACGCCCTCGCCCGAGACGTCGCGGGTGATCGACGGGTTGTCGCCCTTGCGCGCGATCTTGTCGATCTCATCGATGTAGACGATGCCGCGCTGCGCCCGCTCGATGTCGTGATCGGCGTTCTGCAGGAGCTGGACGATGATGTTCTCGACGTCCTCGCCCACGTAGCCGGCCTCGGTGAGCGTCGTGGCGTCGGCGATGGCGAAGGGGACGTTGAGGATCTTCGCGAGGGTCTGGGCGAGCAGCGTCTTGCCAGTGCCCGTCGGACCCAGCAGCAGGATGTTCGACTTCTGGAGGTCGACCTCTTCGCCCGCGCCCTTGGCCTCGATGCGCTTGTAGTGGTTGTGCACCGCCACCGCGAGGATCTTCTTCGCGCGGTCCTGCCCAACGACGTAGTCGTCGAGGATCGCCTTGATCTCCGCAGGCTTCGGAATCGGCGACGACGCGCGAAGGCCCTCGCCGTCCCGCTCGCCCTCCTCGACGAGGATGTCGTTGCACAGCCCGATGCACTCATCGCAGATGTACACCGTCGGACCGGCGATGAGCTTCTTCACGTCCCGCTGGCTCTTGCCGCAGAACGAGCAGGTCAGATTCCCGTGATCCCCTCGGTCCTTGCCCGTCACCCGTCGCCTGCTTCCTCCACCGGCTCAGCGGTGGCAAAACTCTTCCGCGCTGCGTTGCCGGGGACTCTAGCCGCCGCCTGCCGGGAGGGGCAAGCGGCGGGCAAGGATCCCGTCAGCGCTTCGGCGCTTCCTTGCGATTGTTGACGACCTCGTCGACGAGCCCGTAGGTCTTCGCGTCGTCGGCGCTCAGGTAGAAGTCGCGCTCGGTGTCCCGGCGGATCTTCTCGAAGTCCTGCTTCGTGTGCTTCACGTAGATGTCCGTGAGCTTCTGCCGGAGGTACAAGATCTCCTTGGCGTGGATCTCGATGTCCGTCGCCTGCCCGCGCGCACCGCCGAGGGGCTGGTGCAGCAGGATGCGCGAGTTCGGGAGCGCCAGACGCCGGCCCGTGGTGCCCGCGCAGAGCAGCACCGACGCCATGGAGGCCGCCATGCCGAGGCACAGCGTGCTCACCGGGCAGCGGATGTACTGCATGGTGTCGTAGATCGCGAGCCCCGACGTGATCACGCCGCCGGGGCTGTTGATGTAGAGCATGATCTCCTTGTCGGGATCCTCGCTCTCCAAATACAGGAGCTGCGCGATGATGATGTTCGCGACATCGTCGTTCACCTCGGTGCCGAGGAAGACGATGCGATCCTTCAGGAGGCGCGAGAAGATGTCCCACGACCGCTCGCCGCGGTGCGTGGTCTCGATCACCTGGGGATACGGGATGAAGCTGCGGAAGCGCTCGTCCATGCTCACTCCTTCGTGGCGCCGTCCAGCGCCGGTGCCTCGGTGATCGCAGCCTTGCTGAGCAGCAGGTCGAGGACCTTGTTCTCGAGGACCTCGCTGATGAGCAGGTCGCGCTTCTGCTGGTCACGGTACTCGACGCGGAGCCGCGGGAGGGCCCGGCCGGTCTCCTTCGCCATCTCCTCGAGCCGCGCGGTGAGGTCCGCCTCGGTCACCTGGAGGCCGTTGGTGCGCGCCACCTCGGTGAGGAGGAGCCCCGCACGCACGCGCTGCTCGGCCTCGGTGCGCAGCGAAGCCTCGAGCTCGTCGCCGGCGAGGCCCGTCATCGCGAGCTCCCGGGCCAGCGTCGGACGAAGCTGTCCGAGCACCTGCGTCAGCAGCGACGGGGGCACGGGCACCGAGTTGGCCTTCACGAGCTTCTCGATGGCCTCCTCGCGGATCTCGTCCTCGGAGCGCTCCTTGGCGCGCTTCTGCAGGATCTCGAGCGTCGAGGCCTTGAGCGCCGCGAGGCTCTCGGCGCCGGTGTCCTTGGCGAACTCGTCGTCGAGCTCGGGGAGGACCTTCTCCTGCACCGTCGTCAGCGTGAGCTTGAAGTGCCCGGTCTTGCCCGCGAGCTCCTTCTGCCGGTGCCCCTCGGGGAACGTCACCGGGACCTCCTTGACCTCGCCCGCGCTCATGCCGCGGAGGCCCTCGTCGATCTCCTTCACGAGCGTGTTCTTGCCGAGCTCCACGGTGCGCCCGGACGCGCCGAACTCCGGAAGCTCCTTGCCGTCGACGAGGATCGCCACGTCGAAGGTCGCCGTGTCACCGGCCGCCGCGGCGCGCGCGGGCTCGGGCGTACGGAGCGTGGCGTTCTCCTCGCGCTTCTTCGCGAGCTCGGCGTCCACCTCGGCGTCGCCGACACCGTAGATCTTGCGGGTGAGCTGCAGCGACCCGAGGTCGATGCCGCTCATGTCGGGCCGCACCTCGACGTGCGCCGTGAACGCCCACTCGCTCGACGCGAGGAGGTCCGTCTCGCTCTCGACGCGCGGCTGGCCGATGACCTCGAGCTGCTGGTCGCGGATGGCGTTCGGGAGGGCGTCGTTGATGAGCCGCTGGAACACGTCGGAAGCCACCTGCGGACCGAAGTACTGACGCAGGATGGGACGGGGAACCTTGCCCTTGCGGAACCCGCGGATCTGGGCATCGCGACCCAGCTTCACGAAGGCGCGATCGAGCTCCGAGTCGACCTTGTCCTTGGCCAGGACGATGCGGAGCGACACTTCCACGGGGGAGATTCTCGAGACGGTGACCTGCATGGGACCTACTGTCGTTGTGGGCGGTTGGTGTGAGCGGGCGGCGGACTCTAACGGCCGAACCCCGGGTGTCAAGGACGCGTCGCGCGGTTCGACGTGACCCACGTGAGCGCACGCCGCACCGTCGGCACGAAGTCCGGCGGAAGCTGGTGCCCGGCGCCCTCGAGGATCTGCATCTCGACGCGGCCGAGGTGCTCCCGGCGCATGAGCGTCGCCGCGCGCCGGGTGCGGTCCACGATGCCGTCGCCGACGCCGGTGATCAGGTACACGCGGCGAAGGGCCCGCCGGGCGGCCGGGTACAGCTCGGAGTTCATGCCGATGTACCCGTCGTGGGCCGCGAAGATCACCCAGCGGGGAAACGTGACCGGCTCGGCGAGGCCGGTCTGCATCGCGACGAAGGCCCCCTCGCTGAAGCCCATGATGACGTCGTCGTTGAGTCGCACCCGGCGCGCGAAGCGGCGGTTGAGGGCCCCGAGCGCCGCCATGGTGTAGCGCCGCGCCAGCTCGGCGTTGTTGTTCCAGACGCGGCGGCCCTCGGCGCGGATGCCCGGCCCCTGGGGGCACACGAGCCACCCTCGGGGGGTCACCACCGGGGCGAAGCGCACGCAGTCGTCGTGGGGATCGGCACCGCGCGCGTGCAGGTACACGAAGACCCGCTGGCGTCCGCCGAGCCGCGGGCGGAAGAACCACGCGTCGGGGATGCCCGGAAGCTCCAGGATCTCAGGCTCCGCCGGGTCTCGACGGCGCCGCGTGCGGGCCGCTGCAAGAACGCGCTCGTGCTCGGCGCGGTCGTCGGCGCGGGAGAACATCCGGACGCGGACGGGGCGCGTGGTTCCCGGCGGGTTCGCGGGGCGCGGGGTGTCCGTCGTCGCTCCGGCGGCCGGACGGGGTGGATCTTCCGGGGTGTCGGTCGCTTCGAGGCCCGACAGGGGTTCCTCGGAGGCTCCGGCGTCGGGGGCCGGCTGCGCGCGCGCCACCCCGGTCAGGGCGACGAGGGCCAACGCCAGGGCGCAGCGGGCGGCACCGATCATCGGCGCACCCGTTAGCGCCCAGGGCGGCGGAGGGTCAAGTCAGGGGTCGGCCGGTTCGTCGATGAACGGCGGCGCGGCGGTGCGGCGCAGCGAGCGCACGTAGTCGAGGATCATGTTCAGCTCGCGATCGGTCACGCGATCGCCGAAGCGGGGCATGTGGTTGCGCGCGCCGTAGTTCACGCCAGCGCCGGGGTTCAGCATCTGCGCACGGAGCCACTCGCGGGACGCCCAGACATCGAGGTCCGGCGCGTCGCGCTCGGTGGACTCGGTGCCCGAGGTGTCGCCCTGCCCCTGGTGGCAGGTCGTGCAGCGGCGCCGATAGATCGTCTCGCCCTGGGCGACGAGGGCCGCATCCGCCGGGGGGTCGCCCTCCTCCACACCGCGGGAGTAGAGCCACTCGGACACGGCGCGGAGGCCGTCGTCGTGCAGACGACGGTGCTGCGCGGGCATGTCGTGGATCTGCGTCGTGCCCATGAAGATGGGACGATCGGGCCACGCGACGAAGGCCGAGGCCCACTCGCGGGAGCCGAAGCCGTCGAGCGTCGGTCCCTTGCGCTGCTCGCTCGCGCCGCGGACGGCGTGGCACGAGCCGCAATACTGCACGAAGAGCTCCCGCGGACGCACCGCCGGGTCGTTGTGGAGCATCTCGAGCGGCCCTTCGGGGGGGATGCCCGCCCGCGCGAGGTTGCGCGCCCGCCGCGCCGTCGCCTCGGCCGCGTGCACCGAGCGCGCGAACGCCGGCTCGTGGGTGTGATGCGCCAGCTCCATGCCCAGCCCCACCGCGGCGAAGCCCGCGACGACGAGGGGCAGGAGCACCGGCAGGCGCCGGCTCAGCGTGGGTGCGCGATCGACCCACGGCAGCGCGGCGACGTACGCCGACAGCGCGCCGGGGATCACCATGGTGCCGACGATCTGCCAGCGCCCCGAGAAGTGCTTGAGGAGCTGCGAGAGCGGCATGAAGAACCACTCGGGCACGGCAGGGTATTGGCTCGCGCCATCGGCCGGGGCGTCCAGGGGAGCTCCCCACTTGTGTGCGGCCCAGAGCACCGCCAGGAGCGTCACGAGCGCCGCGACGGCGTCGCGGGCGGCCTGCGAGGGCCACCAGCGCGCGTCGGGGTCTCCCTTGCTCGCGTCGCCGACGAGCCCGTGCGTGCGCACCATCGCGAGGTGCGCGAGGATCCCCATGGCCAGCGCGAGGGGCACCAGCGCGACGTGGAGCGTGTAGAAGCGGGTGATGGTGAGCTGCCCGTAGTGCAGGCCGCCCACGAGGAAGCGCTGGAGCATCGGTCCCACGACGGGGGCGCTGCCGATGATGCCGGTCTCGATGCGGGAGACCCAGTAGCCACGCTGGTCCCACGCGAGCGGGAAGCCGGTCATCAGCTCGAACACCACGAGGCCGGCGATGCCGAGGCCCATGAGATGGTTGAGCTCCCGCGGGCGCGCGCCGGCGCGGTCGAACACCGTCTGCATCACGTGCAGCCCGAGCAGGACGACGATGGCGTGCGCGCCGAAGTGGTGCGCGCCGCGCACGAGGTGCCCCAGCGGAAGCACGGTCTCGATGTACCAGGTGCTCGACCAGGCGTTCGTCGTCGACGGCGTGTAGACCGTCATCATCGCGACGCCGGTGAGCACCTCGAGGGCGATGAGAATCAGCATCGAGTGGCCGAACACCCGGCGCCAACGCGCGCCTCCGGGCATTGCGACGTTCGCGAGGTGCGAGAGCTTGAGCGAGAGGCCGGTGCGCTCGTCGATCCAGGATTTCAGGTGTTCGAGCACGATCAGCCCACCTCTTCGATGCGGGCGGCGGTGCCCATGCGGTAGCGCTTCCACCGAACCTCGACGGCGCCGTCGCGGACGCGCGCCTCGATGGGGTCGAGCCCCCGCGGCGACGGTCCCGTCAGCGCGCGGCCGCGGGCGTCGAAATCGCTGACGTGGCAGGGGCAGAAGAAGTGCCCCTCGCGCTGCTCCACGAAGCACCCGAGGTGCGGGCAGATGGCCGACATGGCGCGCAGCGAGCTCTCGGCCTCGCCGTCGCGGACGAGCCACACCGTGCCGAGCCGGCGGTTCGGCGAGACGCTCCACGCGTCGATCTCGGCCCCAACCACGTGAGCCTGAACGGGCGTGCCGGCGACCAGGTCGTCCCAACGCGCGACGGCCCGCCAGTCACCGTCGCTCGCGCCCTGCCGACCCGGGAGGTCGGGAGCGTGCGCCGCCCCCACACCCAGCCCGATCGCCGGGGCGACCACTCCGCCCGCGGCCGCGGCAGTCGCCGCCCCCGCAAGCACCTTCAACGCTCGCCTCCGCTCCACCATGTGTCTCCTTGGGTTGTCACCCTGCATGGCCGGGCGACTGCCGCGCCATCGAAGACTGCATTATGGTCCGGCGCAATGAGGATTCCGCACCGCGCCGGAGCCGCGATCGTGGCGGCCGCGTCGTTGCTCACCGTCGGTTGCCCCGCGCGCATCCAGCGGGAGCGGTCGATCGTGTGGGACCTCACGCTCCGCGGCGTCCGTCAGGTCGACGAGGGCGCGCTGCGGACGCGCCTCGTGACGCGCGAGACGCCGCGCTGGCCGCTGCAGCGCCCGACGTGGATGCGCTGGTGGCGGTGGTGGTGGGTCGAGCCCGACTACCTCGACGCCGCGGCGCTCACCCGCGATCAGGCGCGAATCCAGCGCTTCTACGCGTCGCGCGGCTTCTTCGACGCGCACGCCTCGCTGCCGCGGGTCGCCCCGGAGCGCAACGGCGTGCGCATCGACATCGACGTCGACGAGGGCGCGCCGACGCGGGTGACGGACCTGCGCCTTCGGGGCTGCGAGGGTGGCGACGCCGCGCCGCTCCCGGAGGCGGTATGCGCGGCGGTGCGCCCGGCGCTGACGACGTTGCCCGGCACGGTGTTCGACGAGGACCATCTTCGCTTCGACCGCTCGCTGGTGTTCGACGCGCTCCGGGAGGCGGGCTTCGCTTCGCCAACGGTGATTCCGCACGCGGCGGTGGACCCGGAGCTGCACCAGGCGTGGGTCGAATTCTCGGCGGTGCCGGGACCCGCGAGCCGCTTCGGCGACATCCGCATCCTCTTGTCGCCGGACCGCACGCCGTTCACCGGCGACCGCCTGCCGAACGGGCTGCCGGTGTCGGTGATCCGCTCGGCGCTCGGCGTTCGAACGGGTCAGCGCTACTCGCGGAGCGCCCTCGCCCTGGCGCAGCAGGCGCTCTTCGACCTCGGCGTCTTCGGCATCGCACGCATCGAAGAGTCGCCGCGCCCCGGCGGCATCGTCGATCTCGACATCACGCTGTCGACGGCACGCCTCTGGCGGCTGCGCCTCGGCGGCGGCCTCGAGTACGACCCCGTGCGGGCGAACGCGCACCTCTCGGCGTCCTTCGAGCACCGCAACGCCTTCCGGAATTTCACGCGGTTCCGCATCGAGGGACAGCTGCCGTTCTACTTCGTGAACCTCGGCAGCCTCTTCGACGGCAACAACGCCGACGCGTCGAACTTCCACGTCGTCTACGGCGGTTCCGCGACGGTGTCGCTGGCGCGCCCGGAACTCTTCACGCACACCGAGGGGCGTGTGTCGCTGCAGGTCGAGAGGGTCCCGGATCCGCTGATCCCGACCATCGCGTCGCGCCAGGCCGCGCGCGTCTCCTTCGGCGTGAACCGCACCTTCGCGCGTCGCTGGCACCTCGACCTGCGCGCGCGCTTCACGGACCTGCAGTACTCGCCCTCGACCGTCGGCGAAGCCTCGGCGGTGCTGACGAACACGCAGATCCTGCAGGGTGATCCGATCTACCGCGACCTCTTCTACGACCAGCGGTACGCGCACCTCGAGCAGTCGATCTCGTACGACTCGCGCGACGACCGGGTGCGGCCCACGCGAGGCATGTACTTCTCGGCGACGTTCATGGAGGGCCTTCGGATCCCTTACGTGTCGGACTACTCGTTCCTCCGCGGCTCCGTCGAGGTGCGCGGGTACGCTTCGCCGACGAGGCGCATCGTCCTCGCGGGGCGCGCCATGGTCGGCACCACCATCGGCGAGCCCACGCGGACCGCCGACCACGCGTACTGGGCGGTCCCGTCGGACCTCCGCTTCGTGTCCGGCGGGGCGCAGTCGAACCGCGGGTATCCGTACGGCCAGGTGGGCCTCCTCGGCTCCGTTCCGTTGAGCGCCACGTCGGGTACCGTCGCCGCGGCGGACCGCGTCACGGCGTTGGGCGGGACCAGCATCTTCGAGGCCTCCATCGAGGCGCGCTGGCAGCCCGGGGCCATGGGCTTCGTGGCGTTCCTCGATCTCTCGAACGTCGTGGGCATCGACGCGACGCCCTACGTCGCTCCGCGTGGCGCTCCAGGCGCCGGTTGCAACCCGACGGACACGAACGCCGTCCCCGACGGCATGGCCTGCGCGATGAACGCCACGCCGCACCCGCTCCCGGTGCCATCGCAGCTCAGCGTCGACACGTTCACGGCGCTCTTCGACCCGCGTCAGTGGCACCCGTCCGTCGGCCTCGGGTTCCGGTACCTCACGCCGGTGGGGCCGGTGCGCATCGACGTCGCCGTGCGGCTCAACGACCTGGACTGCACCCGCTTCACGAACGACGTCACGACGCAGAACCACGCGACGAGCAGCGGATGGGCCAGCTACTACCTCGTGACGGCTCCGCGCTGCGATTTCCTCGGCGCCAACTTCCCGATGGCGCTGCACTTCTCGCTGGGCGAGGCCTACTGAGATGGAGCGGGTCGCGCGCATCGCCGGGGCGCAGCTCCTGCGGCTCGTGTCGTTCGTGCTGCTGTTTGCGACCGCGTTGGTGCTGCACCTCCCCACGCGCCTCGGGCGCAGCGCTGCGGCGGACATCGCGCGAACGCTCGTCGCGCAGCTCGTCCCGGGGCACCTGACGCTCGGCGCCGTCACGCGCCTCGACCTGTCGGGCGTGACGGTGCGCGGCGTCGGGTGGTCGGACCTCGACGGACGTCCGGTGGTTCGCGGGGCCACGGTGGCCGTGAACGATCTGGTCTCGGTGCTCGGCGCAGCGATCGCGGGCACGCCGTGGCCGCGCATCGACGTCGATGCGCCGGACGTCGTCGTCTTCACGCCGCGCCTGCCGCCGCCGGACCCGCGCGCCGCGGCGTCGAGCGCGTCGGCCGCACCGTGGACCCTCCGCCTCGACGACGTCCGGGTCCGCGTCGGCACGGTGCGAAACACCCTCGGGTTTCCCGTCGATCTCGGCGGCGTGGTGCTGCGCGGGGCCGTGACGGCGGGCTCCGGCGGCGTGGACGTCGACGTCCGCGAGCTGCTCCTTCAGGCGACGTCGACGGTGCTCCGAGGCACCTCGCTGGCGGCCACGGCGCACGTCGCGACGACTCGGTTCCTCGACGTGGAGGGCGACCTCGCGCTGCGCGGCGCGCCGGTGCGCTGTCACGCCGTGGCGGGACCGCGCGCGCACCGCACCGTGGGGCTGACGCTCTCGGACTGCTTCGTCCCGGGATCGACGATCGCGCAGCTCGCGGGCGTGGCGCCGGGCACCTTCGTACCCGACGTGGCCGTACCGCACCTCTCGGCCGTGGGAAGCCTCGAGGGGCCTTGGAGCTTCGATGGCGCGCTGCGCGTTGGCGGGGCAGCGTTGACCTTCGACGCCGCGCTCGGGGCCCGGGAGCGAACCGTGCGCCTTCGCTTCGAAGACACCTCGCTGCGCGACGCGATGCCGTCGCTCCCGGACGCTCGGCTCGACGGGGTGATCTCGCTGCGCGACGAGGTGCTGGCCGACGGAGACCGCTTCACCGTCGATGCCCAGGAGTTCCGAGGCACCCCGCACGGCGCGCGCCTTCCCGCGATCCTGCGGCACCGGGAGATTCCGTCGTTCACCGCGTCGGTGCGCGTGCCGACGCGCGGCGCGGTGGAGCTCGAGCACTTCGACGTGCCCGCGCTGCGGCTTCATGCGACCGGCGAGATCGGCCGCGATGCGCCGCACCACCTCCATGCCCGCGCGACCTTCGACCCTCCGCCCTTGGAGGAGCTCCCGTGGACCGCGGGAGGCGGCACGGGACGGGTTCGCGGCCACGTCGAGGCCCACGGCGACCTCGGGCACCTCGCGCTGTCGGCGGAGGTCGCGGCGACGTCCGTCACGTGGCACGGCGTGCGCGTCGCGCAGGCCACCGTCCGCGCTTCGGCCCGCGTCGAGGGCGGTGTGCGCGATGTCCATGCGACGGCGTCGATCCGCGGGGCCGGCGTGGGATCGACGGTGCGAGCGTCCGATGCCGACGTCGAGGTCCATGGCGATCCGACGCGGGGCTTCGACGTGCGCGGGGCGGTGCGTGGCGGCGGGCTCCTCGCGTCCCTCGGCGCGGCGCCCGCGGGCTCCGTGGACCGCGCCGGCGTCACCCTCGCCGCCCACCTCGGCGTGCGCGAGGACGGGCACGTGGCGACGCGCGTCGACACCCTCGACCTCGATCTGCGGGGCGCTCGCGCGCACATCCGCGGAAGCATCGCGCTGCATCCCGACCGGCCGATCGCGTCGCTCCGTGGCGACGTGCACATCGACGCCGGCTCCTCGGGGACGCTGGAGGTGCGCATGGACGACGGCCGTCTCGCGGTGCGGGCAGCGCATTTCGACCTGGGCTGGGCGGCGCCGCTCGTTCGGACGCCGGTTCCGCTCTCGGGACGCATCGACGGCGACCTCGCGCTCGACGTCGCCCATCCGGGCGCGAGCAGCGGTCACCTCACCGTCGCGGGTCTGGCGCTCGACGCGCTCGGCACGGTCACCGGCGTCGTCAACGTCCGGGATCGGGCCGGCGAGATGAATGCCGAGATCGCCGGCACCCTCGCCCCGCGCGGTGGCGGCGAGCCCGCGACGCTCCACGCCTCACTCTCGACGCCGCGGCTTCGGCGCCTCGACGACGCCGACGAGTGGATCGACGTCGTGCGGCACGCCGAGCTCCGCGTCGAGGTGCCTGAGCTCGAGACCTTCGGCCCGCTGCGCGCCAGCGTTCCGCGGCCCTTTGGTGCGCGCGGGCGCGTGGTGCTCCTCGCCGGCGCGCATCGCACCCGGGAGGGCGAGCCCCTCGAGGTCTTCGCCGCCGTCGAGGGTCGCTCGGTGGTCGCGGGCGTCGAGACTCCGAGGCTTCTCGGGAGGCCGCCGGGACTCCTGCCTGCGGTGCAGCCCATGTGGGTTCGCGCGGTAGCGTGTGCCGGCCTTCGATCGTCGGATCCCGACGAGATCGTGCCGAGGGTGCGCTTCGCGGTGATGCGTGATTTCGGCGAGGTCTCGTCGGGGCCACCGGAGCGCTGCGACGATCAGCCCTTGATGGCGCGGAGCTGGGTCGCGGGCGACGTCGCGGTGCGCGGTCCGTGGGCCACGGCGGCCGGGATGGTGGCCGACGAGCTGGCGGACCTCGCGACGGTGCAGCTCGACGCCGAGAACCTCGCGGCCTTCGAGGGCACGCACGTGGACGGCACGGTGACCCTCGGCCCGATGCTCCGGAGCGAGTGGCCGCTGCGCACCATCGCCCTGCCCCGCGCCGGCGGCGCGCCGCGCTTCATCCGCCCGCCGGACGTTCCGCTGGGAACGATGGTCAGCGCCGAGGTGCGCGCGCATGGGACGGTCCTTCACCCGCGGCTCGAGGTGGAGGCCACCGGCATCGCGCCGTCGCTGCCGGCCGTGGGCGTGAACGAGGTGTTCCAGGTCGACCTCGCGGGAAGCATCGGACCGCGCGCTGGAGGCACCGTGGTCGACCCGTGGGTGCTCAGCATCGGCGGCCGCGCCATCACGTCGCCCAACGCCCCGCGCGACCAGCAGGCCCGCGTCGAGACGGACCTCCGGCTGTCCGCGCGGCCCCAGGACGTCGCTGCCCGCGGCGCCGACGCCCTCTCCTGGGATCGCTTCGACATCGACTCCGAGAACCTCCGGCTCGAGCGCGTTCAGGCCCTTCGCGAGCGCGGGCTCGCTGGCCTGCTGGCGATGCATTTCCAGGCCACGCAGGACCCGACGCACCCGGTGACCGCGGAGCTCACGCTGGAAGATTTTCGTGCAGAGCTCCCGCAGGGACTTCGGGGCGTCGTCGCGGCGCCGACGGCGCGTGCGCGGGCCCGCGCCGCCATCGTGCACGCAGGCTCGTCGTTTCGTCTCCGCACGTGCGCGGTGGCCACGACGGCGAGCGCCATCCCCGACTGCGCCGCCGACGAGGACTCCATCGTCGCTCCGCCGCAGACCTTCCTCTTGCGCGCTTCGGCGCCGATCACCGGGACGTTCCCGCGGTTCCAGTTCGATCCGGCGGGTGCCAGCGTCGACCTCGCGGCCTCGGCGTACGCGCTGGACACCCTCTCGGAGCTCGTGCCCGAAGACGTCGCGTCGGACCTCGGCGGAACCCTCGACGCCGAGGTTCATTGGGAGGGCGCGCATCCGACGACGCCGCGGGGCCACGTCGCGCTTCATGGCGGCCGCGCGACGGTGACGGCGCTGGGCGAGCCGATGCACGGCCTGGAGCTGGACCTCACGGCCGACGGCGGCTCGATGCAGCTTCGCCGGTTCGACTTCGACCTCGGACGCGGATCGTTGCGCGCTGCCGGCGAGGTCGACCTCGGCGCCGAAGCCACCGAGATGACGCTGCGGGGCACTACGCGCGCACTTCCCGCCGTGGTGTCCGGCTACACGTGGGCCTGGCTCGACGGCTCCATCGGCGTGACCGCGACGCTGACCGGCGACGGCCTTCGCGGCGCCGTCACCGTCGATCAGCTCGCCGCGTACGTGCAGGACCAGCCGCCCAACGACGTGCAGTCCCTCGATGCCGAGCCCGCGGTCTTCGTCGTCGGCCGCACGCGCCTCGCCCAGCCCGGCGCGGCGTCGCACTTCGCCGTCGACCTCACGTTTCGCTCGCAGGCCCCGGTGTGGGCGCGGCGTTCGGACTTCGCCGTCGCGCTCCGCACGGACCTGCGCATCCATCGCGATCGAAGCGGAACGGCGATCACCGGCGTCATCGCGCAAGCGAGCACGCAGTGCTGGTACTCGCTCTTCGGCAAGCAATTCGACCTCGACCGCATCGAGATCACCTTCGACGGCAACGTCGACGTGAACCCCGTGCTCGACATCGTCGCGCACCACGACTCGCCGTCGGGGCGCATCACCATCACCGTCGGCGGGCGCCTCGACCACCCGTCCATCATCTTCGCGTCGGAGAACTTTCCGACGGCGACGCAGTCCGAGGTGCTCGCGATGATCGCGCTCGGGCGCCGTTCGCCGGCCGCGACGTCGTCGGCGACGGACTTCGCCGAGCAGTTCGCGCAGGCCGTGGTGTCGCTCGTGTCCGGCATGGTCGCGAGCGGACTCTCGCGGCAGTTCGCCTTCCTCCCGACGATCATCGCCGAGCCCACGCTCACCGGCACCGGCGGACGCTACGGCGCCGGCGTCAACCTCTCGCCGAGGCTGTATCTGCAGGCCACGTACGCCCTCGGCGACTCCGGGGCCGACAGCGCGAGCGGGCTCGGTCCCGAGTTCCGCATGATGCTCGAGTACGTGGTGACGTCGGCGGTCACCATGGCCGTCAGCGGCAGCAGCCGCGGCGAGGCGGCCGCCGACGTGTTCTGGTCACCGTGACGCGGCGCCGCTGGCCTCGACCGCCTGCATCAGCGCGAAGAGCAGCAGCAGGTTGCGGACGTTGTAGCCGTAGCGCAGCCCGTCGGCGGTGAACACGGCCGCGCGGGTGTCGCCGTGGTCGACGAACACCGATGGGTGCACGCCGTCGTCGCAGAGCCCTCGGTGCGGAAGCCGCTCGAATGCCGCGCGGAGGTCGATGAGCGGGAGGTGCCACGCTGCCGCCACGGTGCGCACCCTCGCGGAGATCGCATCGGCCTCGCCGGCCGCGGCCGCGTCGCCGTCGTGCGGCGGCACCGTGCTCAGGATCGGTACGACGCCGCGGTGGACGATGCGCGTCACGATGTCGTCGAAGCGCGGCGTGAACGCGGCGACCCCTCCGCGCTCGGCGTCGTTGGTACCGATCATGAGCACCGCGAAGGCCGCGCGGGTCGCCGTGAGCTCGCGCTCCAGCGGCGACGCGTCGCCGCCCTCGAGGAGCTGCCCGGTGTCCCAGCCTGCCGTCGCTGCGCCGCTGCCCCGGCTGAAGGAGTTGTCGTCCGGCCCGCCGAGGCGCCGTCGCGAGAACCAGCGGATCGTGGGCTCGAAGCGGGTGAATTCGGCAAGCTCGAACCAGCCGTGGCCGAGGTCCTGCGCGAAGCTGCCGGACTCGGTGATGCTGTCGCCCAGCTTCGCGAAGACGTCGGCGCGGAGCCCCTGGGTGGCGCCGCGCTCGAAGAGTCCGCGCACGTTCGCGCGGGTCAGCAAGTCATACGCCGGGACGTAATCCGTCCACCGCACGGGGCCGGCTGGGGTCGCCGCAGCGGAGGGGGGCGCCGCCACGATGGCTGGCTGGGCAGCGACGGGCGGACGCGGCCGCGTGGTGACGCGCACGGGAGCGGGAGTCGACGGCGGCGACGCGGCGCAGCCGGCCAGCAGCCCGACGAGCGCCGCAGCGCGCATGCTCACCCGATCTCCTGCCCTGCGAGGTCCGCGATCTCCTGCGCCATGGTCTGAATCGTCGACTGCTCGGGGCCCTCGATCATCACGCGGAGCTTCGGCTCGGTGCCGGACCAGCGGACGAGCACGCGACCCTCGGCGCCGAGCTTCGCCTCGACGGCGCGGATCAACGCCTGCGTACGGGGCATGGCGTCGAGCGGGCGACGCGCCTTGAGCGTGGTGTTCACGAGCACCTGCGGGACCCGCGTCATCGCCTCGGCTGCGAGGGCGCTCAACGGGCGCTCGGAGGTCACCAGGGCGGCCGTCACCTGCATCGCCGCGATGAGGCCGTCGCCGGTCGTCGCGTGGTCCAGGAAGATCAGGTGGCCCGACTGCTCGCCCCCGAAATTCAGGCCCCGGGCGCGCATCGCCTCGACGACGTAGCGGTCGCCGACGGCCGTACGAAGGAGCCCGATGCCCTGCGCCGCGAGGGCGCGTTCGAGGCCCAGGTTCGACATCACCGTGGCGACGACGGTGTCCTTCGCGAGCTGGCCCTGCTTCTTCATGCGCTGGGCGCAGATCGACATGATCGCGTCGCCGTCGACCACGGCGCCGTTCTCGTCGACGACGATGAGCCGGTCGGCGTCGCCGTCGAGCGCCACGCCGAGGTGCGCCTTGCGGCGGAGCACCTCGGCCGCGAGCGTCTCCGGGTGCAGCGCGCCATGGCGATCGTTGATGTTGCGGCCGTTGGGCTTGACGCCGATGGCCGTGACCGTTGCCCCGAGCTCGGAGAACACCAGCGGCGCGACGCGGTACGCCGCGCCGTGGGCGCCGTCGACTACGACGCGCAGCCCGTCGAGGCGCAGCGAGCGGGGGAACGTGCTCTTCACGAAGGTGACGTAGCGGCCCCGGGAGTCCTCGATCTTCTCGGCGCGTCCGACACCCAGCTCGGGGCGGCGGCCGTGGAGCAGCCGCGGGTCGTCCATGAGCGCCTCGATCTCGGCCTCGGCCGCGTCGGGCAGCTTGAAGCCGTCGGCGCCGAAGAGCTTGATGCCGTTGTCCGCGTACGGGTTGTGCGACGCCGAGATCACCACGCCGCCGTCGGCGCGCATCGACTGCACGATGTACGCGATGGCCGGGGTCGGGAGCGGTCCCGTGAGCATCACGCGCCCGCCCTGGGCGCACACGCCCGCGGCGAACGCGGTCTCGAGCATGTAGCCCGACAGCCGGGTGTCCTTGCCGATGACGATGCGCGCCGCACGGCCTCCGCGGGAGGACCACCACGTCATCGCCGCGCCGACGCGCAGCGCGATCTCCGGCGTCATCGGGAATTCGTTGGCGACGCCGCGGATGCCGTCGGTGCCGAAGAGGCGCCTCGCGGGCGTAGGAGCAGGGGCCGCGGGCGGTGGAGAGGTCTTCGTTCGTCCCATCGCGCGCACTCTAGCAAGGGCGCCGCGCGACTTCAGCGTTCGCGTCCGGGCACGAGGAGCACGTCGGCTGGCTCCACGGCCGCCGTGACCCCTTCGCGGATCGGCAGCGTCTCGACGCGGGCCTCGGTGGCGACGCGTAGCGGAGCCGTCTCCGGCACGGACACCACCGGCACGACCTCCGACGGCAGCAGCGCCGCGAGCACCTCCGGGTCACCCGTGAGGCGCACCGAGACCACCGGCGGCCGCGCCTCGACGCGAGGTCCCCCGCTAGGACCGCCACGCAACGTGATCGGCAGATGCTCCAGGCGGCGCTCGCCCAGGAGCGGAGAGACCTCGAAGGTCACGCGGACCTGCATCATGCCGTACTCGACGCCGCCGTGCGGCGACTCGAGCGCCACGCGTCGCTCGTACCGTCCCGGCGAGAGCCCCGAGGCGTCGACGGCGACGGTGTGCACGACCTCTTGTTCTTCGAGCTCGAGCGACGGGCCGCGGGCGCGCACGCTCGCCGGCTCCACGGTCAGCGCGCCGATGCGCGTACGCGGGGCCGTGCTCCCGACGACGCTCGCTCGCACCGCGAGGCTGCGGTTCACGAGAAGGTCCCAGCGCAGGTCGAGGCTCGACGGGGTGAAGCTCACGAAGTTGGCGCCCGCGGGGAGAGGCACCAGCGAAGGCTCGAGGTCGATGCGCCGGCGCCGGCCGTCGCGCAGGTCGAGCTGCACCGGACCGAGCTCGTCGCCTCGCAGCCCCGCCACCACCGACGGTGCGCCCCGCACCGAGAGCCGCACGCGCTCCGGCAGCGGCGTCACGAGCACGGGATTTCCAGGCGACGGCGCCGGGAGCACCGCAGTGATGGGCACGTCGATGCTGCGCTGGACGGCCCCGGCCCCGCGGAACACCGTGAACAGCGTCACCGCGATGACCAGCGACGCGATCTTGTACCCGAGGTTGTCGAGGAGCAGCGAGCGGAGCGGCGCCCGGCGCGGCGTAGGGCTCATGATCCCTCGCTGCCCGAGCGGCCGCCCTCGTCGCCGCCCTCGGTCGGGAGGAGGTGTACGCCGGACTTCGGCGGCGGCGGCGGAACGCGCGAGGTGCGCACCGGGCGCTCGGCCTGGTCCGCGTCGCGGCGGAGCGCGGCGACCTGTCGCTTCGAATACAGCACTCCGTAAAGCGCCTGCCGCGTGGTCTTCTCGTCGAGGCCGCGCACGATGTTGCCGTTGAAGCAGAGCGAGATCTCGCCGCGCTCCTCGCTCACCACGACGACCACGGCGTCGGTCTCCTCGGAGATGCCGAGGGCCGCGCGGTGGCGGGTGCCGAGCTGCCGGTCGAGGGCGCCGCTGTTCGTCAACGGCAGCACCGCTCCGGCCATGGCCACGCGCCCGTTGCGGAGCACCACCGCGCCGTCGTGCAGCGGGTTGTCGTGCGTCGGGAGGAACAGCGTGAACAGCAGCGTCGTCGAGACCTCGGCGTCGAGCGCCGTGGACTGCGAAACGAACTCGTCGATGTTGGCCTCGCGCTCGAAGACGAAGAGCGCGCCGATGCGGCGCTGGGCGAGCACCTCCGCCGCGGAGATGACCTCTTCGACGGCGCCGGCGTCGACGGGCTTGCGCCAGCGCCAGAGGAACGGGCGGTCGCCGACGCGCATCAGCGCGCGCCGGATGTCGGCCTGGAAGATCACGACCATGAAGACCAGGAACGACGACAGCGAGCGGTCCAGGAGCGTGAACGTCGTCACCAGCTCGAGGCGCTGGGAGATCGCATACACCACCGCGAGCAGCAGGAGCCCTTGGCCCACCTGCGCCGCACGCGTTCCTCGAACGAGCAGCAGGATGCGGTACACCGCGTATGCCACGACGAGGATGTCGAAGGCGTCGCGCAGCACCTCGAGGGGCGCGTGGCGGGCCGCGTTAAGGAGGGCCTCAAGGCGCACGAGCCGCCTCCCTTCGCGTCGCCGCGGCGTGGGCGACGCGGGCGGCCTGCGCCATGACGCGGACGTCGTGCACCCGCAGCATTCGCGCGCCCCCGAGCACGGCCAGGGTCACCGCGGCGGCGGTGCCTCCCAGGCGATCGTCCGCGGCGGCCTCGTCGCGCTGCCATCCCACGGGATGGCTCTCGGCGGACACGAGGAAGCGCTTGCGGGAAGGGCCCACACACACAGGGTAGCCCAGCGCGCCGAGGGCCGGGACATTCGCGAGCAATTCGAAGGCGTGCGCAGCGTTCTTGGCGAAGCCGAGGCCCGGGTCGAGGACGATGCGATCCCTCGCCACGCCCGCTGCCTGCAAGCGTTCGGCGAACGCGCGAAGGTCGTCGACGACGGTGCCGACGACATCGTCGTACTGGTCCTTGGAGCTCATAGTCGCAGGGGTTCCGCGGGCGTGCATCGCGATGTACACGGCGCCGTACGAAGCGGCGACCCGGGCCAACGCCGCGCCCTCGCCTCCCATTCCCACGTCGTTGACGATGGAGGCGCCAGCCTCGAGCGCAGCGCGCGCCACGGCTGCCTTCGTCGTGTCGACGGAGATCGGCACCGAGACGGCCCTTCGCAGGGCCGCGATCACCGGGACCACGCGCCGCAGCTCCTCGGCCACGTCGACGGCACGAGCGCCGGGGCGCGTGCTCTCGCCTCCGACGTCGAGGGCGTCGGCACCCTCGGCCACCATCATCCGGGCGCGCTCCACGGCCGCATCCACGCCGGCGAAACGTCCGCCGTCGGAGAAGCTGTCGGGCGTGACGTTGAGAATCCCGAGGACGTACGGCCGGCCCCAGTCCCACGTCGCACCTCCGACCTGGACCGGGGCGCCCGTCATCGTCGAGGTGCTACGCGCCCGAGGGCACGCCCCGCGGCGGCGGGAAGATGCTCGTGACCTTGGCGCGCCCGGTCTCCTTGCGGTCCCGTCGCTCGGACCAGCTTGGGATCACCGGCCGCGAACGAACCGGCAGCGCGCGCCCTTCGAAGCACGCGAGGATCTCGTCGGCGTCGAGGGTCTCGCGCTCGAGCAGTGCCAACGCGAGGCGCTCGAGGGCGTCGAGGTGCCGCGCCAGCACGTCGCGGGCGCGCTGCTGCTGCTCATTGAGGATGCGACGCACCTCGTGGTCGATCTCCACCGCCGTCTGCTCGGAGTACTCGCGCCCGGCGCCGCCGAAGTCGCGGCCCACGAAGGGCTGATCCTCGCTCTCGCCGTGGAACACCGGACCGATCTTCGCGCTCATGCCGAAGTCGCAGACCATGCGCCGCGCGAGCCGCGTCGCGCGCTTGAGGTCGTCGGAGGCGCCGGTGGTCACCTTCTGGAAGCGAAGCTCCTCGGCGACACGGCCGCCGAGCATCATGACGATGCGCGCCAGCGCCTGCGACTCGGTCATCGTGTAGCGATCCTCCGTGGGGAGGCTCATGGTGACGCCGAGCGCCGGGCCGCGCGGAATGATCGTGACCTTGTGCACGGGGTCGTTGCCGTCGACGAAGTGCGAGGCCACGGCGTGCCCTGCCTCGTGCCAGGCAGTCGTCTCGCGCTCCTCGCCGTTCATCACCATGTTCCGGCGCGCGACGCCCATGATGACCTTGTCCTTGGCGAGCTCGACGTCGGACATCGACACGACGTCCTTGTCCTGGCGCGCCGCGAGGAGGGCGGCCTCGTTGATGAGGTTCTCGAGCTCGGCGCCGGCGAAGCCCGGGGTCGCACGAGCGATGACGGCGAGGTCCACGTCCGGCGACAGCGGCACCTTGCGGGTGTGCACGCGAAGGATCTCCTCGCGTCCGCGCACGTCGGGGCGCGGCACGGTGATGCGCCGGTCGAAGCGGCCGGGGCGCAGGATCGCGGGGTCGAGCACGTCGGGGCGGTTCGTGGCCGCGACGATGATCACGCCCTCGTTGGCGTCGAAGCCGTCCATCTCGACGAGGAGCTGGTTGAGGGTCTGCTCGCGCTCGGCGTGACCGCCGCCCATGCCGGCGCCACGGTGGCGGACGACGGCGTCGATCTCGTCGATGAAGATGCTGCAGGGCGCGTTCTTCTTGCCCTGCTCGAAGAGGTCGCGGACGCGCGAGGCGCCGACGCCGACGAACATTTCGACGAAGTCCGAGCCGGAGATGGTGAAGAACGGAACGCCCGCCTCGCCCGCGATGGCACGCGCCAGCAGGGTCTTTCCGGTGCCCGGAGCGCCCGCGAGGAGCACGCCCTTGGGGATGCGTCCGCCGAGGCGGCGGAACTTCTTCGGGTCCTTGAGGAAGGCGATGATCTCCTCGACCTCGTCCTTTGCCTCCTCGATGCCGGCGACGTCCGCGAAGGTCACGCGGTTCTGCCCGTCGTTGACGAGGCGCGCGCGGCTCTTACCGAAGCTCATGGCCTTGCCGCCCCCAGACTGGAGCTGCCGCATGAAGAACACGAACATCGCGAAGAGGAACACCATCGGGAGCCACGTCACGAGCACGCTCGTGAGCAGACCCGACCCCTCGTCCTTCTCGTTGTGGACCTGGATCTGGTGCTGCGGATCGGAGCTCGCCAGGATCTCGCGCTGGAGCTCCCAATTCGACGGAGCGAGGGTCTCGCGGACCTCCACCGGGGCGCTCGGGAGCTGCCGCCGATAGGTGATCTCGCGATCCTTCACGCGCACGTCGATGACGTGGTGCAGCCGGACGTCGTTCATGAACTCGCTGAACGCCACCGCACGCGACGCCGGGCTCCCCATGAACACCTGGTAGAGCATGAAGAACATCACCAGGAGAAAGCCCCAGAGAAGCAGAGTCTTGTGCGATTGTTTCATGAGGTCCGTCGCGCAGGGTACAACGCGAGGGCGCAGACGCCAGTCTGGACCGAGGCAATTTCCGCGCGGCGGCCGCGCCGCGTCAGCCCCGGGAGCCGCGGCGTCGCAACGTCACCCGGCCGTCACGGCGGTCGAGCAGCGCCGTGGCACCGTGCAAGACGACGGCACCCGCGCGCCCCAGCTCCGACGATTGCCTCGCCGCGCGGACCAGCGTCGCCGCGTCCTTGGAGCGCACTTCGGCGAGCGCGCCGGGGCTCAGCGCACGCAGCGCCTCGCGCGCGACCCAGGGACCGCGGACGCCTCGGAGCATGGCGCCCTCGAGTGTCAGTTCGGCGGCGCCGGCATCACATCCGGCCACGAGATCCCGGGCCTCCCGGGCGAAGGACCGCTGCACACGTCGTGCGTCGCGCCCGAGCCTCGCGAGGGAGGCGCTCGCGCTCGGGGACAAGCCTCGCAGCCGCGGCAGCACCGTCGACGCGAGCGCGGGCGTGATGCGATCGCGCGGCGCGACGGCCTCGCCCGGCGGCGGCATGACGATGTCCACGTCGAGGAGCGCGGCGAGCCCCCCCGCTTCGGTGCGCTCGAGTCCCAGCAGCGGCCGCACGACGCCGCCGCGGACCTTCGGAGCGAGTCCGCGCAGCGTCGAGAGGCCCCGGCCACGGAGCACCTCGGCGAGCACGCGCACGGCGTCGTCGTCACGCGTGGACGCGAGGGCGATGCGCGCGTAACCGTGCGACGCAGCGATGGTCCGAAGCTCGTCGACGACGCGCACGCGCCCTCCCCGGCCCGACGGTCGCACACCATGGAAGGTCAGCCCCAACTGCCGGGCGAGGCGCCCGAGGTCCGCCACCTGCTCGGCGTCGTCGGCCTCTTCGTCGCATCGCTCCTCGATGGCCGCGACGCTCACCGACGCGATGCCGAGCGCTTCCCGCGCATGAAGCAGAAAGCCCAACAATCCAAGACTCGCGACGTCGGCGCCGAGGCCCAGGAGCACCCGGTCGCCGGCGACGAAGAGCCTCTGCGTCCGGCACCGCTGCACGGTGCGCTGGACGATGCGTTCGAGGGCGCCGCGCCCCGCGGGAGGGCTGCTCATCGAAGCTCGAACTCCTTGCAGAAGGTGCCGTCGACCTGCGAGCCCGGCTCGAACGCCGCGGCGCGGTGCATGGCGTTGGGATAGCCGTTCGCGCAGGCCGCGCGCTCGTCGACGAAGAACACGCAGTCCTCGCAGGCGTGCCGAAGCGCCCACCGCCGCACGTCGTCTCCGAAGGCCGCGTCCTTCACGCTACGCACGCGGCGCCGCCTTGGGCGAGCGACCGGCCCGCACCAGCGTCACGACGGCCTCGACGCCCGGCGTCTGGGGGAACATCTCGAAGGCGGTGATGCCCAGCACCTCGTGGGTGCCGAGGAGCACGCCGAGGTCCCGGCCGAGGGTCTCGGGGTCGCACGAGACGTAGACGACGCGGCGCACGCCCGCTTTGGCCACCGCCTCGCACGCGTCGCGAGCTCCGCCGCGCGGCGGGTCCAGCACCACCACGTCGGCTCGGCGAAGGTCCACGGAACCGTCGACCGCGGCGTGGCGCACGGTGACGTTGCCGAGGCCGCGCAGCGCGACGTTCGCACGCAGCGCCTCGACGGCCGCGGCGTCTCCCTCGACAGCCGCCACGCGACGCGCGTTCGCCGCGAGGAGCACGGTGAAATTGCCCGCGCCAGCGAAGAGCTCGATGACCGTCCGCTCCCCGGCCGCGGCCTCGGTTGCGACGTGCGACGCGAGGGCGCCGTTGAGCGACGCGTGGGCCTGCGCGAAGCCCGCGATGGCGGCGTGCAGCGGGGCTCCGTCTGCGCCCAGGGTGACCGGCCGCGGATCGCCGTCGACCTGCGGCGCGCTCGCTCCCGGCGCCCACAACGCCACCCCGGCGAAGCCCGCGACGCAAAGCTCGCGACCCACCGTGAAGCCCTCGGAGCCGAACGAAGCCGCCGGGTGCAGGCTCGCCACGGGACGTCCCCCCTCGCCCAGCGCCAGCGCCACCTCGCCCCGTCCGCCGAGTGCCCGCAGCGCCGAGCGCATCGCCGGCAGCGCGTCGGAGATCGCCGCGTCGAGCACCGGACACCCCGGGATGTCGACGAGGTCGTCGCTGCGCCGCGCCCGGAAGCCGAGGCGCACGCCGTCCTTGCGCACGCTCCACGCGAGGCGCGCGCGGGTGCGATATCCGTAACGGAGCTCGCTCGGGACGTACGCGATGGGGGTGGTGCGGAGCGACGCCGGGAGCCCGCGTCGAAGCCGATCGAGGTGCGCCTCCCGTTGGAGCGCGGGACCGGCGTGCTGCCACGTGCATCCGCCGCAGCGTCCGAAGACGGCGCAGCCCGGCGCGACACGGTCCGGAGAGGCGATCTCGCACGACCCGGCG
Organism: uncultured delta proteobacterium; assembly: GCA_903845045.1. GTDB lineage: Bacteria > Myxococcota_A > Polyangia > Polyangiales > SCUS01. The sequence continues at coordinate 32,289 of CAIMWA010000319.1, forward strand.
GCCCAGCCGCGGCCTTCACGGACGACGCTCCAGCGCTCGCCCGGGAGGGCGCCGTCGATGGACACGCGTACGCCGTCGACCGTGCCGAAGCCCTCGCCGCCAGGTCCGAGAGCCGTCACATCGATGCTTCGCGACGTCATTGGAAGCGCTGCGCCGGCCGTCCGCGCGCGAAGTAGAAGTTGAACCAGCCCTCGAACTCGGCGGTGGCGCTCGGCAGCGGCAGCGGCTCCCGGGCCGCGGGGCCCGACGCCGGGCGCGTCGGCGAGACGTCGATGGTCACATGGGGATCGCGCATGGAGATCGAGAACTCGCGCACGGTGATGGCGCGAAGCGTCGCGTCGGCGTTGGGGTCGCCGCGGTAGACCGACGTGAAGACCACGTAGCCGTTGGTGGCCTCGAGGGCGACCGTCGGCGTGTACTGCGAGGGCTCGCGGTGTCCGCAGGAGTGCGCCGGGCGGAACGTCGCCTGCACCGGCGCCACGCCGGCGAGCCCCACGGGGATCCGCTCGTTGAGGTGCGCTGCGACGTAGCGGGTGTCGTTCACGCGCCACGAGAACTCGTCGCTGTACTCCGAAGTCTCGCCGCCCTGGGCGATGCGGATCAGCATGCTTCCGTCGAAGAAGTCGGCGCCGAAGAAGGTGGGCTGCAGGTCGAAGAGGGCGTCGTCGATGCTGCACTGCGGGACCCGCAAGGCGCCGCGCACCTGCCCGCTGCCGTCGCCGACGGAGCAGCTCGCACCGAGGACCCACAAGGCACACGCCACGACGCGCTTCACGAAGCCTCCTCGGCGATCCAGCCGCCGGCGACGACGCGATCGCCGTCGTAGAGCACCGCGGCCTGCCCCGGCGCCACGCCGCGCTGCGGAGCCGCGAAGCGAAGCAACGCCGCGCCGTCGTCGAGGGTTTCGACGGTCGCACCGACGCCCTCGTGACGGTACCGGATGCGCGCGCGCACCGACGACGGACGCTCGCCAGCCACCCACCGAAAGCCTACCAGCCGCGCTTCGGGGAGCCGCGTGGCGGCGTCGTCGCCGACGACCACGACCCCGCGCGCCGGGATCGTTCGAAGGACGTAGCGCGGCGCACCGCCGGCGCCGAGGCCGCGACGCTGCCCAGGAGTGAAGCCGTGCACGCCATCGTGGGTGCCGAGGACGGCGCCGTCGACGCCCTCGATGGTTCCCGGACGCGCCGCAGCGGGCGCACGATCGGCCACGAAATCACGGTACCCACGGCCCTCGAGGAAGCACAGGTCCACGGAGTCGGGCTTGGCGGCGTTGCGCAGGCCAGCGTCGGCCGCGATGGCGCGTACCTCGGGCTTCGAAAGCTCGCCGAGCGGCAGCACGAGATTCCGCAGAGCCTCCGTTGGAGCCGCCCAGAGAAAGTACGACTGGTCCTTCGCGCCGTCGGCGCCTTGGCGGAGGTGGATGCCGGTGGCGTCGACGGCGATGCGAGCGTAGTGGCCCGTGGCGATTGCGTCGGCCCCGAGGCGTTGGGCGATCTCCCACAGCGGCCCGAGCTTCACCGACTCGTTGCAGCGCACGCAGGGGCTCGGCGTGCGGCCCGCGAGGTAATCGTCGACGAAGGGGTCGACGACCTGCGCGCGAAAGAGCTCGCGGCGGTCGAAGGTGAAGTGCGGCACGCCAAGGTGCTCGCAGACGCGGGCGGCGTCGTACTGGTCTTCGGGGGCGCAGCAGCGGCCGGCGTGGCCCTCGCGCTGGTAGTCCCAGAGGTGCAGCGTCACGCCGACGACGTCCCAGCCTTGGCGCTGGAGGAGCGCGGCGCACGCCGAAGAGTCGACGCCCCCGCTCATGCCGACGACGACGCGCGCGCCCACGACCGGCCTCAAAAGCCCACGAAGCGCCGCGCCGCGGTGTCGACGAGACCACCCCAGCGCTCGACGGTGAGCACCGTGACGCCGATGAACAGCACGAGCAGCGCGTCGATGAGGAACACCGCCCACCCCGGAGCCCGCTCGCGCGGCGCGGGGCGCAGGCCGACCGGAGCCCGGTAGGGTCCCGGCGTGCGCGGATCGGTGGGCGACGGAGGCATGGGTCGAGTGTGCCCCAACGGGACGCGGCGCGCGAGCGCTCACACGGCGTCGGCGCAGGCGCGGAGACCGTCGCGCAGCGAGGTGCGCGCCTCGAAGCCCAGCCCCGCACGGATGCGGTCGATGGACGCGAGGCTGTGGCGGATGTCGCCCGCGCGCTCGGCGGCGTGCACGATGGGAGACGCGCTGCCGACGACGTCGCGGATGCTCTCGGCGAGCTCGCGGATGGTCACGGCGCCGCCCTGCGCGACGTTGAAGACCTCTCCGCGACCGGCGTTCTCCGACGTCGCCGCGAGGATGTTCGCCGCCACGACGTCGCCGACGAACACGAAGTCCCGGGTCTGCGCGCCGTCGCCGAAGATGGTGAGGTCCCGGCCCGCCTTCGCGCGCTCGAGGAAGATCGGCACCGCCGCCGCGTAGACGCTCCGCGGGTCCTGCCGCGGACCGAAGACGTTGAAGTACCGGAGGCTCACCGTCGGAACCCCGCAGCTCTCGGCATACATGCGCAGATAATATTCCCCGTCGAGCTTGGTGATGCCGTACGGCGATTTCGGCGCCGGCACCATGTCCTCGGTCTTCGGGCTCGCAGGGTTGTCGCCGTACACCGCGGCGCTGCTCGAGAAGACGACGCGCTTCGCACCGACGCGCCGGGCCGCCTCGAGCACGTTCAGCGTCCCGAGCACGTTGATCTCGACGCACTCCGCGGGGCGCTCCATGGACTCGGGAACGCTCACCTGCGCGGCGAGGTGGTGCACGATGGTGCATCCGTCGATGGCGCGCGCGACGGTCGCGGCGTCGGTGATGCTGCCCTCGACGAAGGTGAAACCGTCGCCGCCGGGGATGCGCGCGACGTTCTCGCGGCGGCCCGTGCGGAAATTGTCGAGCACCACGACGTCGGCCCCGCGCTGCCGCCACGCCGTCGCCAGGTGGTGGCCGATGAACCCCGCTCCGCCGGTGACGAGAACCTTCATCGGGCCATTCGCGCATCGCCGGGACATCCCGGTCAAGTATCGAAGCGCGGTACGGTGCGCCGCGTGCGAAGGCAGATCCTCGTGCTCGGCGCCGGTTCGAACCTCGGCGGGCGGCGCTCCATCCTTCGGGCAGCGCGGGTGCTGCTGCGCGACGCGTTCGGCCCGTCGCTGCGCTCGGCGCCAGTGTGGGAGACGGAGCCGCTTGGTCCTGCCCAGCCGCGGTATCTCAACGGAGGCTTCGCGGTGCACTGGGACGACGACCTTCAGCTCGCCCTCGATCGATGCCGGGTCATCGAGGCGTCCCTCGGTCGCGAACGCCGTGAGCGCTGGGGGCCGCGCACCCTCGACCTCGACCTGCTGTGGCACGGGTCGCGGTCCGTGCGATCGCCGACGATCACCGTGCCTCACGCGGAGCTTCACGCGCGCACCTTCGCCCTCGACCCGCTCCTCGCGCTCGTCGATGACGACGCGCTGCGTGCGGTTCGCGCGGGGCTTCCACCCTCGCCCGCGAGCGTCTCGCTGGACGACGACGTTCCCGGCGACGCGGCCGACGACCTCGCGCTCGCGCTCGATCGCGCCCTCGACGCGCAGCCCGCGGGCGAAGGTCCGACGCGGGTGCTTCCCGTGGCGGTCGAGGCCGGTGGTTCGCTCGATGCGACCGCGGCGGCGGCGCGTGCGGCGATGCGCCGAGCAGGCGAAGTCGTCCGGCGCGTCGCGGTGCTCCACCACGGCGACGACGGCACGCGGCTCGCGGTGCTGCTCGCGCCGCCGCGTTGACAACGCGCGGCCCGTCGATCGACAAGCGGCCATGGCGATCGTCGGGTCGTTGATGGAGCTCGTGGGCGGAACCAGCGCCGTGCGCCTTCGCCGCTTGCCGGACGTGTCGGGTGCGCAGGTGTGGGCCAAGCGCGAAGAGCAGAACCCCGGCGGCTCGCTCAAGGACCGCATCGCCCTGGCGATGCTCGACGACGCCTTCGCGCGGGGGCTGCTCGCGCCCGGCGGCACCGTCATCGAGCCCACCAGCGGTAACACCGGCGTGGGTCTCGCGCTGGCGTGCAAGGCCCGCGGCGTGCGCCTCGTGCTCACGATGCCCGAGAGCATGTCGCTCGAGCGGCGCGCGCTGCTCAAGGCCTACGGGGCCGAGGTCATCCTGACGCCCGAGGCCGAGCAGCTCGAAGGCGCCATCGCGCGCGCCCGGGAGCTCGCCGCGGCGACGCCGGGAGCCTTCATCCCAGGGCAATTCGACAACCCGGCGAACCCTGCGGCGCACGCCGCGGGCACCGCGCGGGAGCTCCTCGAGGCGTTCCCGCGCATCGACGTGTTCGTGGCCGGGGTGGGCACCGGCGGCACCGTCACGGGTGTTGGACGGGTGCTGAAGTCCGAGCGCCCGGCCGCCCGGGTCGTGGCGGTGGAGCCCGACGCGTGCGCGACGATCTCCCGTGGCGAGCGCGGTCCGACGAAGATCCAGGGGCTCGCGGCGGGCTTCGTGCCGGCGAACTACGACCCCCGCGTCGTCGACGAGGTGCGCACCGTCGGCGAACGCGACGCGTGGGCCACGAAGGTGCGGCTCGCGCGGGACGAGGGGCTCCTCGTCGGCATCTCGTCCGGCGCCAACGTGGCCGTGGCGTGCGCCATCGCGCGAACCCTCCCCCCCGAGGCGGTGGTCGTGACGATCCTTTGCGACACCGGCGAGCGATACTTCTCGCTCGACACGTACTTCGCCGAGGCGACGCCCTGAGCATGGAGCGCTGGGCCGCGGTGGTAGGCGTCGGCGGGCTCGGATGCCCCGCCGCCGAGGTGCTCGCGCCAGCCGGCGTTCCGCTGCGTCTCATCGACGACGACGTCGTGGAGCGCTCGAACCTGCATCGCCAGACGCTCTTCGCCGAGGGAGACGTTGGCGTGGCGAAGGTCGAGGCTGCACGACGCGCGCTTCGTTCGCGCTTCGGGGTTGCCGCCGAGGCCGTGCGAACGCACCTCGTGCCGGAGAACGCGGTGGATCTGCTCGCCGGTGCGTCGGTCATCGTCGAGGGCACGGACACCCTCGCGGTGAAGTTCCTCGCGTCGGACGTCGCGCGGACCCTCGGGATTCCGGTGGTGCACGGCGCGTGCGTCGGCTGGCACGGCACGGTGCTGCCGGTGCTCCCGGGCCGCAGCGCCTGCTACCGCTGCGTCTTCGAGGACCTGCCCGACGACGAGATGACGAACTGCGCCATCGCCGGGGTGTACGGCCCGCTCACGTCGGTGCTGGGCGCGCTCATGGCCGCCGACGCGCTGCGACTCCGCGAAGGCGACGACGCCACCGCCGGCCACCTCGCCCGCTATGACGGGTGGTCGCAATCGTTCCGGAGCACCGCCCTCGCCCGGCGCCGCGGCTGCCCGTGCACACCCTGACGGCTCTACTGGACCGGCGAAGTCTTCCAGTTTATTGAACGGCCCCACGGAGGCATCGAATGGCGATCACGGTACGTGTTCCGACGCAGTTGCGCACTTTGACGGGGGGCCGCGAGGAGGTCTCGGCGGACGGGGCCACGGTGGGCGCGGTGATCGACGCCATCGAAGCTGCGCACCCGGGGCTGAAGGACCGCCTGCTCGACGCCAAGGGCATCCGCCGGTTCATCAACCTCTACCTCAACGACGAGGACGTTCGGTTCCTCGACGGTCTAGGGACCGCCGTGAAGGAAGGCGACTCGCTCACCGTCGTTCCGGCCATCGCCGGCGGCTGAGGTCCCCGGTCGTGGACTACGCGCGCTTCGGCCGGCAGATCGCGCTCCCCGAGCTGCGCGTCGCGGGGCAGTCGTTGCTCGGCGCGGTGCCGGTGCGCTTCGAGCCCGCAGGGACCTCGGCCGAGGACCGGTACGCGCGCGCCGGTGGCTTGGTGGCCGTCGACGCCGATCTCGCGGTGGCGGTGCCGAACGACGGCGTTGGGGCGACGTCCTGGGCCTGCGTCGAGGCCGCGCGCCGCGTTCTGGGCCAGCCCGCGCGGGAGATGCCAGACGGGCTGCGCGCGAGGCTCGGCGGACGATGATTCGTCCGAAGCGCCTCGACTCGATCCTCGACGCCGTTGGCAACACGCCGCTGATGCGCCTGAGCCGCCTCGAGCGCGACACGCCGGGGGTCGAGATCTACGCCAAGCTCGAGTTCCAGAACCCCGGCGGATCCGTGAAGGACCGGGCTGCGCGAGAGATCTTTCTCGACGCCATCGCCCGCGGCGAACTCACCCGGGACCGCGTGCTCATCGACTCGACGTCCGGCAACACCGGCGTCGCGTACTCACTCATGGGCGCCGCCCTCGGGTACCGCGTGGCCCTCGTGATGCCGTCGAACGTCTCGCAAGCGCGCAAGGACATCACCCGCGCCTTCGGCACCGAGATCATCTTCAGCGATCCCCTCGAGGGCAGCGACGGCGCCATCCGCCTCGCGGGCAAGCTCGTCGCGGAGCAACCCGATCGCTATTATTACCCCGATCAGTATTCGAACCCGAGCAACCCCGGCGCGCACTACCGCACCACGGGCGTCGAGATCCTCGCCGACGTCGGCGACCGCATCACGCACTTCGTCACGGGCCTCGGCACCACGGGCACGATGATGGGCACGACGCGGCGCTTGAAGGAGCACGCGCGCCCCGTCCGGTGCGTCGCCGCGCAGCCGTCGGAGTCGCTGCACGGCCTCGAGGGGCTCAAGCACCTCCCGAGCTCGCTGGTGCCGGCGATCTACGACGGCGCGCTGCCCGACGAGACGATGTGGATCACCACCGAGGACGGCTGGGACATGACCGACCGGCTCTGGGACGAGCACGCCATGCTCGTCGGCCACAGCGCCGGCGCCAACGCGTTCGCGGCGTGGTCCATCGCCAAGGACCTGTCCGCGCGGGGCGAGACCGGCTGCGTCGTGACGATCCTCTGCGACCGCGGGGACCGGTACTTTCCGAAGATGAAGTGGGAGCGTCTCTACACCTGGTAGGAGCCTTCGCGATGAACGCACGACCCTGGTTGCTCGGAGGGCTCGCGATCCCGCGGGCGGTGCTCGAAGACGTGGCGCGGCATGGCATCGAGTCGCATCCGTCGGAGGCGTGCGGGCTGCTCAGCGGTCCGGCGTCGGAGCCCTTGACCATCACCGCCGGGCGGCGCGTGCCGAACCTCGCGGACCGCTACCACGCCCTGGATCCCGAGACGTTTCCGCGCACGTCGCAGAACGCCTACGTCATCGACGGGCTGCTCATGCAGAAGGCCCTTCGCGAGGGCGATGCGCACGGCGAGCCGGTGAAGGTCATCTATCACTCGCACTGCGACGTCGGCGCCTACTTCTCCAAGGAGGACCAGGTCGTCGCCGCACCGGACGGCGTGCCGGTGCTCCCGGTCGCGTACCTCGTGACCAGCGTGCGCGCGGGCGGCGTCGTCGACGACCACAAGCTCTTCGTCTTCGCCGACGGCGCGTGGGTCGAGGCGCCGTTCACCGTCACCGGCTGAGCGTCACTTCCGGTCGAGGCCGAGGAACGCCCGGGTGCGTTCGTGCTGCGGGTGCTCGAGCACCTGCTTCGACGGGCCGTCCTCGATGATCTTGCCGCCGTGGAGCACCAGCGTGCGGTGGCTCACGTCGCGGGCGAAGCGCATCTCGTGGGTCACCACGAGCATCGTGAGTCCTTCGGCCGCGAGGGCCTGAAGCACGTCGAGCACCTCGCCCACGCGCTCCGGGTCCAGCGCGCTCGTGGGCTCGTCGAGGAGCAGCGCGTCGGGCTCCATCGCCAGGGCGCGCGCGATGGCCACGCGCTGCTGCTCGCCGCCGCTCATCTCGTGCGGGTACGCGCCCTCGCGGTGCGAGAGCCCGACCCTCGCGAGGAGCTGTCGGGCGCGTTCCGTCGCCTGCCCGAGGGGAACCCGCTTCACGTGCACCGGCGCCTCGACGACGTTGCCGAGGGCCGTGCGGTGCGCGAAGAGGTTCCACTGCTGGAACACCATGCCGACGCGCTGGCGGATGGCGTGTAGCGCCGTGCGGTTGATGTGGGCCCCTCCGGGCAGGAGCCCGTGTCCGACGACGGTGATCGCCCCGCCGTCGAAGCTCTCGAGCCCGTTCAAGCATCGAAGGAACGTGCTCTTTCCACCGCCCGACGGGCCGACGAGGGCGACGACCTGGCCCATCGCGAAGGTCGCGTCGATGCCCGCGAGGATCGTTCGCTCGCCGTAGGTCTTGGTGAGTCCGCGCACCTCGATCATGACCGCGCCAGCCTCGCCTCGAGACGCTTCGCCCAGATCGACAGCGGGTAGCTCATGGCGAAGTACATCAGCGCGCAGAGCGCTCCCGGCACGGCCCAGCCGCGCACGTCGATGGCCGTGATGGTCATCTGCTTCGTGAGCTCCACGACGGTGATGACCGAGACCAGCGAGCTGTCCTTGAGCAGCGCGATGAAGTCGTTGGTCACCGACGGGAGCGCGAGGCGGAACGCCTGCGGCAGCACCACGCGCCGAAGCGTCATGGGCACCGTCATGCCGAGCGACAGCGCCGCCTCGGTCTGCCCCTTCGGCACGGCCTGGATGCCCGCGCGGTACACCTCGGCCTCGTACGCCGCGTAGTTCATGCCGAGGCCGAGCACCGCCGCGACGCGCGGGTCCAGCGACACGACGGGCGCGAGGCCGTAGTAGAGGACGTAGAGCTGCAGCAGCACCGGCGTGCCGCGATACACCTCCACGTAAGCGCCCGCCAGGCGCTGCACGCCGCGGGGTCCGTAGAGCCGCGCGACGGCGAGCGCGAGGCCCAGCGGGATCGCGAGCGCCATGGCGAGCACCGACAGCCACATGGTCTGGAAAGCGCCCTGCGCGAAGAGCCGCACGTGCAACCAGCCGAAGCGCTGGCCCTCGGTGGCCACGCCGAGCATCTGGCGCTGGTCCGTGTCGCTCCACGTTCGAAGGCGCCCCTGGCGGGCATTCCAGAGCTCGGCGCCGGTGAGGATGCGCTCGAGCTCGCCGCTCGCCGTGATGCGCGCGAGGGCGTGGTCGATGGCGTCGTGGAGGTCCGTCTCGGCGGGGCGGACGGCGACGGAGTAGTAGCCGTCGGCGAGGTCGTCGACGACCTGCAATTCTGGCTTAGGCTGGCCGTAGCGGGCGGCGATGATGTCGTCGAGGAGCACGGCGTCGGTGCGGCGCTCGACCAGATCCGTGTACGGCTCCTCGACGCCCTCGTAGGCGCGAATCTCCGCGCCGGTGTGGCGCAGCAGCTCGTAGGAGAAGCTGTTCGAGAGCGTTCCGACGCGGCGGCCGCGCAGCGACGCGAGGTTGCCCTGGATGCGCGCGTCGCCCCGGCGCGCCATGAGCCTCGCCGCGAAGATGTAGTAGGGCCTCGTGAAGCGCACGCGACCGACCCGCTGCGGCGTGACCTCGAGGCCGTTCATCGCGACGTCGAAGGTTCCGCGCTCCAACGACGGCACCAGCGCGCTCCAGTCGTTCTGGACGAACTGCGCGCGCACGCCGAGCTCCCGCGCGATGGCTTCGGCGAGCGTGACCTCGAAGCCCGTGAGGCGGCCGCCGTGCGACGCGTCCTCGTAGACGTACGGCTCGCCGCCCTGGATGTCGCCGCCCCAGCGCAGCACCCCCGCGGCGCGCACCCGCGCGAGCCCGCTCACCGGCGGCCCGTGCCGATGGCAGCTCCCGAGTAGCGCGAGCATCAGCAGCGCGAGGAGCGCGCGCGAGAGCTTCAACACTCGCCCGCCCAGCACTCGCCGAAGGACGTGCGCGCGGCGTCGATGCGGTTCCCGTCGGCGCGTCCGAGCACGATCATCAGCTTCGCGAGCGCCGCCTCGGCGGTCATCGTCCCGGCGCCGATGGCGCCTTCGTGCAGGGCTTCGGCGCCGCCCTCGTAGCGTCCGAGGTCGACGGCGCCGCGGGGGCACTGGCTCACG
>CAIMWA010000320.1 GCA_903845045.1 uncultured delta proteobacterium
CGCGCGCCGACGACGTCGCCGTGGTGGAGCGCATGGCGCGGGCCTGCGAGGGCATGGAGAGCCTGGTCGCCGAGCTGCTCGACGTCGCGCGCATGGACGCCGGCTCCTTCGCGGTGATCCTCGCGCCGGCGGCGGTGGCCGACGTGCTCGCGGGCGCCCTCGACGCGGCGACGATGACCGCGCGCGCCGCGGGGATCACGGTGCGCCTCGGCGCCGTTCCCGACGTGCGGGTCATGGCCGACCGCGCGCGGCTGCGCGAGGTGTTCGCGAACCTGGTGGGCAACGCGCTGCGGTTCACCCCGGGCGGCGGGGACATCGAGCTGTCGGCGTGCTGCGACGGGAGCGACGTGCTCTTCACCGTCACCGACAGCGGATCGGGCATTCCGCCGGGCGATCTCCCGCGGCTCTTCGACCGCTACTGGAGCGGCGCCGAAGGATCGCCGGGCGGCCTCGGCCTCGGGCTCTACATCGCCCGCGGCATCGTCGAGGCGCACCGCGGCCGCATCGCCGTGGCCAGCGATGCCGGACGCGGCACGACGTTCACGTTCACGCTCCCGCGGGCGGTCTGAGCGTCGGCGGCGGCGGGACGCTGTCGCGCATGGCGTCGTTGGGCGGGTCGCCGGCGTCGCGCTCGAGCATGCGGTAGAGCGTGCGGCGGTCGACGCCGAGCACCCTCGCCGCGCGGGACTTGTTGCCGCCGACGAGGGCCAGCACGCGGCGCGCGTAGCGCTGCTCGAGCTCCGCGAGGGGGATGAGCTCGGTGAGCTCCTCGGACGCGACGACGAACGGGTCGGCCTCGTACGCGCGCACCTTGTCGGGGAGGTCGTCGACGGTGACGTGGTCGTAGCGGGTGAGGGCCACGGCGCGCTCGATGCTGTTCTCGAGCTCGCGCACGTTGCCCGGCCAGGGGTACGCCGCGAGGCGCCCGAGCGCCGCGGGCTGCAGGCCGAGCACCTTCTTGCCGAAGCGCCCGGCGAAGCGCTCGACGAAGTGCTGCGCGAGCACGGCGATGTCCTCGCTGCGCTCGCGGAGCGTCGGCACCTCCACGCACTCCACGGCGATGCGGGAGTAGAGGTCCTCGCGGAAGGTGTGGCGCTGCACGTTCGCGGCGAGGTCGCGGTTCGTCGCCGTGACGATGCGTGCGTCGAAGGGGACCTCCTTGTTGCCGCCGACGGGGCGCACGGTGCGCTCCTGCAGCGCGCGCAGCAGCTTGGCCTGCACGTCGAGGGGCATCTCGCCGATTTCGTCGAGGAACAGCGTTCCGCCGTCGGCCTCGGTGAACAGCCCCGGCCGCGCGTTGCGCGCGTCGGTGAAGGCCCCGCGAACGTGTCCGAAGAGCTCGCTCTCGAGGAGCTCGTGGGGCACCGCCGCGCAGTTGATCGCCACGAACGGTCCCGCCCGCCGCGCGCCGAGGCCGTGGATGGCCCGGGCGACGAGCTCCTTGCCCGTTCCGCTCTCGCCGGTGATGAGCACCGTGGCGTCGGTGGTCGCGATGCGGCCGACGAAATCGAGCAGGTCGCGCATGGCGCGGCTCGAGCCCACGAGCGCCCGCTGCGGCACGGCGTGGCCGACGGCGTCGCGCAGCCGCGAGACCTCGTGGCAGAGGCTGCGGTGCGCGAGCGCGCGGTCGACCGAGATGGAGAGCATGTCGCCGTCGACGGGCTTGCTGAGGTAGTCGAAGGCGCCCGCGCGCAGCGCCGCGACGGCGGTGTCGAGGCCGCCGTGGCCCGTGAGCACGATCACCGGCACGTCGGGGTGCGCCTCGGTGATCTTCGCGCACAGCGCGATGCCGTCCATGCCGGCCATCTTCACGTCGGTGACGACGAGCGCGTAGGCCTCGGCGCCGAGCCGCGAGAGCGCCTCGAGCGGCGACGACACGTGCTCCGGCTCGTGGTGCAGGCGCCGCAGGAACGCCGCGATCATCGCGCCGGCCTCGAGGTCGTCGTCGATGACGAGCACCCGCGCCGACCCATTGGCCGCGGCTGTCACGGCGTCGACCGCGGACGCGGCGGGCGTCGGTCCAGCGCGCGCTTCGGGCGCGGGAGCGTCGAGGCCGGGAGCGCCCCGGACGATGGGTCGTGGCGGAGCTTCATGGCCAGGCCAGGGTGTACACCCTCGCCGCATCGCTGCGGGGAGGATCGCGTCGGGTTCGCCCGCGTCCACGTCAGACCTCGGCGATCCCGGCGTCGCTTCGCCGTCGCACGGTCTCAGGACCTCCGGTGGAGGCCGTCGGCGGTGCCGGGCCGCGCGGGGACGGGCTTCGTCTCGGCGATGCGCGTCGGGAGCGTCTTCGGCGCGCCCGTGGCGAGCACGTGCGCCGCGACGTTCACGCGCTCGGCGACGTCGCTCGCGGCGGCCTCGGCGGCGTGCACGGTGCTCATGGCCCCGTCCTCGACGGAGTGCATCGCGTGCATGGCTCCAGCCTCGACGGAGTGCATGGCGTTCATCGCGCCGGCCTCGAGCTCGTGCACGGCGTCGGAGGCCTTGCGCTGCGCCGTGCCGAGCCGTGCTGCGAGCTGCGCGCGGGTCTCGGCGCCGCTCTTCGGTGCGAGGAGCAGCGCCACGCCCGCGCCGACGCCGGCGCTCACCGCGATGGCCGCGGTGCCCAGGACGATGCGCCCGAAGACGCTGCGGCGCCGCTGGAGGCCGAGGCCGTGGAGCAGCCGCCGCCCCGCCGAGCGTCCGTCGATCGCCGCCACGATGCCGCGCAGCGACGCGTAGCCGAGGGCCACGCCCTGCAGCGTGCGCACGACGGCGCTCCCCCGGTCGATGAGGTGGGACATCGATACGCGACCCGCGTGGGCCTGGTCGACGACGGCGTCGCGGCCGTGCTCGGCGGCGTGCTCCACCGCGTGCTCGGCGCCTTCCAACGCGTGGCGGGCCATGCCGGCGATTTCCGTGGGGAGCTTGTTCATCTTCATGGGTCCTTCGTTCCTTCTCGCCGGGTCCGATGCGGGCGGCGTGGTCGAGACGGCAACGCACTTACGGTGCCACCGCCTCGCCGTGCCCCGCGGGCGCCGCGCCCCTCGCATCGCCGCCTCACCTGGGGCGAAAATGCGCGGGGCCCGACGGTCAGGTGTGGGCGGCCTCGACGACGCGCGCCGACAGCCTGCGCCGCGTCCGCAGCGCACGGCGCACGGCCCACGCCACCGCGATCGCGCACGCGGCGGCCAGCGCGACGCCGGCGACCCGGAGCGCGTTCACGCCGCCCTGCGCGAGGCTCGTCATGCCGCCGAGAAACGTCGCACCGCCGGGGCGCTGCTGCGTGCGCTGGATCTCCGACATGGCCTCGTTGCTCCCGATGACGGCCTCGCGGGCCAGGGCGCGCACGAGGGCGCTCGCTGCGGCCGCCGTCTCGGGGTCGCGCAGGGCGCCTCGCAGGGCCGGACCGAGGCTTCGCTGCACGCCGTCGGCGGCGCCCTCGGTGGCGGCCGCCGCGGAGGACCGTGCGACGGCGGCGAGGGCCGGTCCGAGGTCGTCGCGAAGGGACGCCGCGAAGGTGCGCCCCGCAGCGCGCACGAGGGCGTGGAGGTAGGCCTCGGAGAGGGCCTCGACGCGGGCCGTGCGCGCGGGCTCGGAGAGCACGGCGAGGCTCCCGTCGGCGAGGTCCGCGGCGAAGGTGCGCGCGGCGGCGTGCACGTCGGGGCTGTCGAGGAGGGCGACGATCATCCGCTGCGTGCGGCGGTCGGCGAGCGAGGCGAGGGTGGCGTCGATCATCGCCGGCGGCGCGGCGGTGGCGATGTCCCGGGTGAGCGTCGTGGCGCTGCACCCGAGCGTCGCCGCCGCGCACCACGTCGCGAGGAGCGCTGCGCGTCGCGGGTTCCGCGGCACGGCCATGGCGCCCGTCAGGTGGCGGCGTGGAGCCGCGGGGTGCCGAGACGCGCCTGCGACTCGACGAGCAGCACGTCGAGGGCGAACGCCGCGAGCGCGTGCCGGGTGTCGGCGTCGACGCTGAACTCCCCGGCGACGTCGTAGGCGAGGGCTGCGAGCTTTCCAAACGGGATCGAGCTTCTTCGGCGGTTCGGCATGGTGCGTCTCCAGGTGTGAGGTTCTATTCGGCGGCGCCTAGCGGGCGCGGTTCGCGTACTCCCAGCCGCGCCGGATGGCGGGCCGGGCGTCTTCCCAGGTTCCCGGGTGGTTCAGCGCGATCCACTCGGTGCGCAGCGAGGCCTCGAGGGCGTCGTTCCAGACGTCGTTGGGGCGCTGCGTGCGCACCGCGAAGCCGTACCGGGCCTCGGCCTCGACCTGGCGCCAGCGGGCGGCGGCGTCGTCGCGCTTCGTCGCGGCCTCGGCCACCTCGGTGCGCTCCTTGGCGATGTCCGTCGCCGCGGTGCGCGACGCGTCGGCGATGGCCGTGGTCGCCTGCGACATCCGCTTCTCGGCGTCCTCCGCCGTCTGGATCATGCGCTCGCGGGCGGCGTCGGCCTCCTTCACGGCCTTCTCCGGGTCGCTCGGGTGCGTCTTGGTCCCCGGCGGCGGGATGTGCGCGGTGCCGAACACCTGCTTCAGCGTGTCGCTCACGCCCTGGTTGAGGTTCCGCGCGTTCTTCGACGCGAAGTCCACGCGGGTCTGCTCCCAGTCGCGGCGAAAGGCGTCCTTCACGCGGTCCCAGGCCGACGCGTGGCCCTCGTTCCACCAGCCCGGGGTGCGAACGTTCGACGAGCCGTGCTGCGACGATTGCTGATCCATGGGTTCTCTCCGCTGCTTCCTTCGCGCAGTGCGACGGCAGCCACCGCTGACGCCCCGGGGCGCGATCCCGGTGCCGTGGTGTCTGCAAGCGCGTGGCCGCGGCGCGAACGGCGCTGCGGTGATGAACCGCGCGCGAGGAGGCGATCTGCCCCCGCCCGCCCCGCCCACGGCACGATCGCCCCACCCGTGGCGCGAATGCTCACATCGCATTCCCGACATCCCTCGGCGCTGCGCCTTCACGCCCCGCGGCACGCTCGCTGCACTTTGGCGATCGCCGCGCACTCCCGTCCCAAGTGTCGAAAGAAGAACGAGGTTCCCATGAACACACCGATGCGTTCGCTCTCCTGCCTTCTCGGCTCGCTGCTCCTCATCGGATGCGGCGCCGCCACGGTCCCCGCGGTGCGCGTCGCCGCCGCCGAGGCCGCCATCCGCTCGGCGCGCGAGTCCGGCGCGACGAACACCCCCGGCGCGGCGCTGCACCTCCACTACGCCGAGCTCGCCCAGGTCGAGGCCGCGCGGCTGGCCCGCGCCGGCGACGGAGCGCCCGCGGCCATGCAGTACCGCCGCGCCGAGGCCGACGCCAACCTCGCCCTCGCCCTCGGCCGCGAAGCCGAGGCCCAGCGCAACATCCAGGGCGCCAACGACGCGCTCCGCACGACGCAGAACGCGCCCCGCTGAGCTCTTCACCCTTCATCGAAGGTCCTCCACACAAAGGAACGATCATGTCCACACGCTCCATTGCCTTGATGATTCCGCTGTGCGCCCTCGCGGGCCTCTCGGCCTGCGCCACCGCGGCGCCCCCCCCGTCGCTCGTCGCGGCCCGCGCGGCCTACGCGACCACCACCTCCGGACCCGCGCGCTTCCTGGCGCCGGTGGAGCTCGACAACGCCCGCCTCGCCCTCGCCGAGGCCGAGCAGTCGTTCCTCGACCGCGGCAACGACGCCCCCACCGGCGACCTCTCGTACATCGCCGAGCGGCGCAGCCTGCAGGCCGCGGCCTACGGAAACATCGCCGCCGCGCAGCGCACCGTGGGCCAGGTGCAGGCCGAGCAGGCCCGCGAGCAGGTCGTCACGCAGCAGCAGACCACCGCGGAGCTCGGCCAGGCCCGCGTGCAGATCGCGTCGCAGCGCCAGCAGGTGGCCACCGGCGAGGTCGCCCTCGAGCAGGAGCGCCTGGCCAGGGTGAACGCCGAGCGAACGGCCTCGGCGGCGCTCGAGAGCCTTCGCCGCGTGGCCGAGGTGCGCGAGGAGGCCCGCGGTCTCGTCATCACCCTGTCGGGATCGGTGCTCTTCGCCACCGGGCAATCGATGCTCCTCCCCATCGCGCAGCAGCGCCTCGGGCAGGTCGCCGCGATGCTCGCCGACCACCGCACGCAGCGCGTCTCCGTCGAGGGCCACACGGACTCCCGCGGATCCGTGAGCACCAACGAGGCGCTCTCGCTGGCGCGCGCCCAGGCCGTCATGGCCTACCTCGTGACCAACGGCGTCGCGCAGGACCACATCACCGCGCTGGGCGTGGGCTCGAACCGCCCCGTGGCCGACAACGGCACCTCCGAGGGCCGCGCCAACAACCGCCGCGTCGAGATCGTCGTCGCGCCCGCGGCGCCGGCGCGTTGATGAATGAACCGCCGCGCATGTTGCGCGGTATGGACATTGCGAACACGAAAATCGAAGGGGACGTTCCCCGGACGTGATGGAGGCTGAGAAACACATGGGTACTGGAAACGAAAAGGTCGAGAGCAAGCCGATGCCGGTCGGCGGCTACGTGAAGAACAACGCGGGCTCCCCGGACACCGGGCACTCCGCGTCCGGCGTCGGCGCCCCGAAGCCCGGAACGCCGGCCCCCGGCGCCCCGACCCCGTCGACGACGAAGCCCGGCGAGCACGGCGCCACGAAGCCGGTGGTGCCGGCCACCACGAAGCCTGCGGAGCACGGCGCCGCGATCCCCCTGGGACCGATCACCGCGAAGCCCGCGGAGACGTCCAAGGGCAAGCCCGGCGTGCCCGCCGCCGCTCCGAAGAACGGCAACGGCCACTTCGGCGGCATGGCGCAGCCGTCGCCGGTGACGCTCCCCGAAGAGGTCGACGGCCAGTCGCGCCAGCACCCGTAGGCCTCGCACTTCTCCAAAGAACACCGATGGCTCCCCCGAAGCCCGAAGACGCGTCCGTGTCGACGCTGGTCACCGAAGCGGTGGCGGCGACGCAGGCGCTCCTGCGGGTCGAGGGGGAGCTCGCCGGCGACGAGCTCCAGAAGGTGCTCGGGTCGCTGCGCCAGGCGTCGGGGCTGCTGGCCGCCGGCGCCGCGGTGGTGCTCCTGGGCTTGTCGTCGCTGCTGCTCGCGGCGGTGCTGGCCCTCGGCGCGCGGCCCCTCGTCGCGGCGGCCCTCGGCGGCGCCTTGATCGTCCTCGGAACCGCTCCGCTCGCCCTCGGCGCCCGCGCCTTTCCCGGCAGCGTCCTCGACGCCACGCGCGCGCGCCTTCGCTCGGACCTCCGCCGGGTCGAGGAGA
>CAIMWA010000321.1 GCA_903845045.1 uncultured delta proteobacterium
ACCGCCGACGCCGTGCGCGCGGGCATGACGGAGGTCCCGGGCGACGCCCGCGAGGTGCTCATCACCTACGGCGACGTGCCCTGCGTGCCCGCCCGGGCCCTCGACGCGCTCGTGGCCGCGCGCGGCAGCGCCCCGCTGGCGATGATCACCACCGAGGTGGCGGACCCGACGGGCTACGGGCGCGTGCTCCGCGACGACCAGGGTCGCATCCGCGCGATCCGCGAGCACAAGGACTGCTCCGCCGCCGAGCGCGCCGTGCGGTGCGTGAATCCGGGGCTCTACGCCGCCGACCGCGCGTTCCTGGCGGCGTCCCTCGGACGCATCGGAAGCACCAACGCGCAGGGTGAATTCTACCTCACGGACCTCGTGGCCATCGCCGCCGACGAGGGTGGCGTCGCGGACCTCCCGTGGGAGCCGACGCCCCTCCGTGGCGTCAACGACCGCGCCGAGCTCGCCGCCGCCGAGGCTCAGCTCTGGGACCGCGTCGCCGACGAACACCGCCGCGCCGGGAGCACCATCTCCGTGGGCGCGCGCATCGACCGCGACGTCGTGGTCGCGCCGGGTGTGACGATCGCCGCCAACGTGACGCTGCGCGGGCACACCTCGCTCGGCACCGGCACCTTCGTGGACACTGGCTGCGTGCTCGAGGACGCCGCCATCGGCGAGGGCGTGCTCCTCAAGCCGTACACCCTCGTGACCCGCTGCGAGGTGCACGACGGCGCGCAGCTCGGCCCCTTCGCGCACCTGCGTCCCGAGAGCGTCGTCGAGGCCGGAGCGCACGTCGGCAACTTCGTCGAGCTCAAGAAGACGCGGCTCGGCAAGGGCGCCAAGGCGAACCACCTCGCGTACCTCGGCGACGGCGTCATCGGCCCCCGCGCGAACGTCGGCGCCGGCACCATCTTCTGCAACTACGACGGCTTTCGAAAGCACGTGACGACCCTCGAGGAGGGCGCGTTCGTCGGCTCCAACAGCTCGCTCGTGGCGCCGGTGACCATCGGCCGCAACGCCTACGTCGGCTCCGGATCGGTGATCACCCGCGACGTCCCCGAGGACGCCCTCGCCATCGGCCGCGCGAAGCAGGAGAACAAGGAAGGCTACGGTCGCAGGCTCCGCGAGCGCTTCGGCACCAAGCGCTGACGGCGCAGCGCGACGAGCGCCACGAGCACCGACGCCAGCGCCCCGGTCCCGCGGCGCGAACCCGCCCCGCCCGCACGACACCCACAGTCGCCTGAGGGCTCGACGAGAAAGACCGTTCCCGCATCCATCGCCGCATCGGCGGGACCGGCGTCGACCACGGGCGTACCGAGGTCCGTCGAGAAGAAGCCGACGTCGCCGAGGGAGGGCACGTCGCGCGGAATCCCGCCGTCGGGCACGGGGATGGCGTCGCAGATCCCCATGCTGCATCGCTCGCCGTCCGGGCAATGGGCGCCCGCGCACCGGTCGACGCACGTCCCCGCCGCACAGACCATCCCGCCGCTGCAGGTCACCGTCGCGCACGATGACTCGACGCACCGGCCGTCGGAGCCGCACGCGCGTCCGGCGGCGCACGCCTGGCACTCGCAGCGAGGCACGCACACGCCGGCGACGCACGCCTGGTCGCTGTCACAGCTCACGCCCGCACACGGATCGACGCAGCGCCCGGCACGGCACGCCTGCCCCGCCGGGCAAGTGATGCCATCGCAGGCGCCCACGCACGCTCCCGCGACGCAGCGCTGATTGGCACCGCAGGTGACGGTGTCGCATCCCGCCTCGACGCAGGTCCCCCGATCGGTGCAGCGAAAGCCCGGGAAGCACCCTAGCTCGCTGAGGCACCGGTCGACGCATCGACCGCGGTCGCACACCTGCATGGCTCCGCAGAGCCCGGTGCCGTCGTCGACGGTGCCGTTGCAGTCGTTGTCGACGCCGTCGCAGCGCTCGGCCGACGCAGCCACCGAGGGCGTGCACGCGAGGGCGCCCGCACGACACTGCATCGTGCCCGCCGCGCACGCGCCTTGGGCGCCGGTGTCGCAGGTGCCGCCGCCGCCGGTGCACGCGATCTGGTCGACCTGCGCGATGAAGTCCGTGAAGTTGTTGTCGCCTCCGGAGTAGAGGTCCTCCCACGCGAAGTAGAACGACCGGGGCGTGACGCGCGAGTCGTAGATCAGGAGGTGGATGTACGAGTCGGCGCCGGTGCTGTCGGGGTTGTAGGCCCGCTCCGAAAAGAACGAGTGACCCGCGCGCGAGAGTCCCGCGCAGCAGTCGCCGCTGCACGACCCGACGCCGTCCTCGGGCGTGCGCAGGAAGAAGCCGATCTCGCCGCCCGCGTAGGCGGGGTTGCCCCGAAGGTTGAGCGTGAAGTGCTGTCCGTCCGTCGCGTCGCACGGGATCAGCACGTGCAGGTCCGTCGGCGCGTTGCTCGGCGACGGCGTGACGCCGGGGCGCACGTTGTACCAGCCGAACACGTTGCGAAAGCTCGCGCTCCCTCGGGTGACGAGCGTGAACGTCAGCGTGCAGCCCGGCACGAAGCGCTCGGGCATCACCGCGGCGTCGTCGCGCACCCGAATGCTCTCTCCGCGCGCGGTGAAGCGATTCTGGAGGTCCGACCCGACGGGGATCTGCGGACCGCCGTGGGCCTGGTTGATGGCGGCCGCCGGCGCGGCGCACAACACCGTGACGAGGGCCGGGAGCGCGACGCGGAGGAGCCACGGGAGCCGCTGCATGGACGGTTTTGTACCGCGGTCTCCGTCGCCCTCGCGAGGGCCGCCCGGGTGGCGTTGACGAATCGCGCAGCGCCGGGCAAGGCCCCCCCATGCGTCAAAGGTCCTGGTTCGTCGCATGGATCGTCACGTCGGGGTGCGTCACCGCGTCGACGGCATCGCCGTCCGATGCAGGGTTCGTCGACGCGCCGGCGCCCGACGTCGCCGCGGCCGTCGTGGATCGACCGTTGCCGGCGGATGTCGCCCTCGACGTCGTGGACGTCCCCCTCGACATCGTGGCGCCGCCGCGGACCGTGCTGCGCGTGCACTACCCGGCGCACGGGCATGCGCTCGCAGTGCGCGGCGCCGCGGCCTCGCAGGGCCTCGACTGGAACCACGGTGTCGCGCTGCGCGACGTCGGCGGCGACACCTGGGAGTGGTCTTCCGCGACGGTCGCCGAGGCCTTCGAGTGGAAGCCGCTGCTCGATGACGCGCAGTGGTCCATCGGACCGAACTACCGTGTGGCCCCGGGCACCGTGGCCGAGGTCGCGCCGCGCTTCGTCACGCACCGCGGCACGTGGAGCCGCGCGATCCCGTCGTTCACTTCGACGCTGCTCGGCAACGCCCGCGGCGTGTGGATCTACCTCCCGCCGACCTACGCGGAGAACCCGTGGCCGACGTTCCCGGTGGTGTGGATGCACGACGGCCAGAACCTCTTCGATCCCGCAGCCTCCTTCGGCGGCGTCGCGTGGAACGTGCAGGACGCCATGGACGCCGGCGCCGAGGATGGCTCGATCCGCGAGGCGGTGGTGGTCGGCGTCGAGAACACCGCGTCGCGCATCGACGAGTACACGGCCACGCGGGACGCGACGGAGATGGCGGGCGGCCGCGCGGACCTCTACGTGCGCATGCTCGTCGAGGAGCTCGCCCCGGTGATCGCTCGCAGCTATCGCGTGCGCAACGGCCCGGCCGAGACGGCGGTGCTCGGCTCGTCGCTGGGCGGGCTCGTCTCGCTGCACGCGGGCATCACGCACCCCGCGGTCTTCGGCGCCGTGGGCGCGATGTCTCCGTCGACGTGGTGGGACGACCTCGCCGTGCTCCGCGAGGTGGGCGGAATTCCCTCCGCGCCAACGCGTCCGCTTCGGTTCTACGTCGACAGCGGCGACACCGGACCGTCGAACGACGACGTCACCGAGACGGCGATGCTGGCGGCAGCGCTCCGCACCGCGGGCTACGCCGATGGCAGTACGCTCCGTTACGTCGTGGCCCACGGCGCTTCGCACAGCGAGACGTGGTGGGCGCAGCGGCTCCCGGGTGCGCTGGCGTTCCTGCTCGGACCACGCGACCCGTGAAGCTCAGGGGATCAAGAGCACCTTGCCCACGTTGACGCGGTCCATGAGCCGGCGATGGGCGTCGGCCGCGCGGTCGAAGGGGACGCGCGCGTCGATGACGGGCTTGATGGCTCCTTGCTCGTAGAGCACGAGGAGGTCGCCGAGCTGCCGCAAGAGGATCGCCGACTCGTCCCAGAGGTGGCCCATGTTCACGCCGAAGATCCCGCGGTTCTCGCCCATGAGGCGCAGCGGAAAGAGCTCGAAGAGAGGCATCTGCAGCACGCCCTTGAGGAGCGAGAACACGTTGCGGGTGCCGTCCGGAGTGAGCGACGCCGCGCCGAACGCGAAGACCCGCCCCGTCGGCGCCAGCGAGCGGAAGCTCTTCTTCAGCGACGCCCCGCCCTGCGCATCGAGCGCGATGTCGACGCCCCGGCCGTTCGTCAGGCGGCGCACCTCGGCCTCGAAATCCCGCGTGCGGTAGTCGATGGCGTGATCGAGCCCGGCCTCGCGAAGAAAGTCGTGCTTCGACGCCGATGCCGTGCCGAAGGTCACGGCCCCCGCGTGCTTGCAGAGCTGCAGCGCCGCGAGACCGACGCCCCCCGCCGCGGCGTGGATGAGCACGGTGTCGCCGCGCTTCACGTTGCCCAGGTACGAGAGCATGTGGTGCGCGGTGAAGTACTGCACGGGCAGCGCCGCGCCCTCGTCGAAGGACATCGACGCAGGCATCTCGATGGCGAACGCGTCACGCGCGCAGACGACGTCGGAGTAGCCGCCGAAGCGCACCGCCGCGAGCACCCGCTGCCCGACGCGGCCGGCGTCAACGCCCTCGCCCACCGCGTCGATGAGCCCCGAGACCTCGTAGCCGACCACGCACGGCGGCGGCGGAGCGTCGGGGTACACGCCGATGCGCGCGGAGGTATCGGCGAAATTCACGCCGCTGGCCTTCACGCGGATGCGCACCTCGCCGGGTCCCGGCGTCGGGTCCGGCGCCTCGCGCACCTCGAGAACCTCGGGGCCCCCGTGCTTCGTGATCCAGATCTGTCGCATGTCGGAGACACCTTCCTGGCGTCGGCGCACCCCGCGCCGTCGACCGTCGGAGCGGCGTTCATACGCCCCGAGGAGCGTCCGCGCACGGCCGCGCGGCGCAGGTCCCGTCGATGAACCTCAGCGCTTCGGAAGAAGCAGCCGAAGCGCCGTCTCGATGGCGTGCCCGAACGGCGGGCGCAGGAGAAAGGAGCCGTTCACCTTCGGCTGGCGGAACACCGGCTTGAGCTTCGAGAACGCCTCGAAGCCCTCGCGGCCGTGGTAGTGCCCCATGCCGCTCGCGCCGACGCCGCCGAAGGGCAGGTCCTCCTGCGCGAAGTGGAACATCGTCTCGTTCACCGAGACCCCGCCCGACACCGTCCGGGCGATGACGTCGTCGAGCACCGCCGCGTCGTCGCCGAAGGGATATAGCGCCAGGGGCCGGGGCCGATCGTTCACGTACGAGATGGCCTCGTCGAGGCCGCCGTAGGGCACCACCGGGAGGATCGGCCCGAAGATCTCCTCGCGCATCACGTCCATGCCGTCGTCGACGTCGAGGAGCAGCACCGGCGCGAGCTTCGGAAGCCCCTCGAAGGACTCCCCCGCCGGGGCCAGCGGCACCACCGTCGCGCCCTTGCCGCGGGCGTCTTCGACGAGGGCCCGGAGTCGCGCGCGGTGCGCATCGTTCACCACCGCGGTGTAGTCGTCGTTGGCCGCCATCGTCGGATAGAGCCGCGCCGCGGCCGCCTTGCAGGCGACCACGAACGCATCGCGCGCGTCCCGCGGCACGAGCGCGTAGTCTGGTGCGATGCACGTCTGCCCGGCGTTGAAGAGCTTGCCGGTCATGATCGACACCGCCGCCGACGGCACCGAGGCGCCAGGGGTCACCAACGCCGGGGACTTGCCGCCGAGCTCCAGCACCACCGGCGTGAGGTTCTCCGCCGCGGCGCGCATCACGTGGCGCCCGACGCGCGTCGACCCCGTGAAGAACAGCAGGTCGAAGGGCAGGCTCGAGAACGCAGCCGCGAGATCGGCGCCGCCGTCCACGATGGCGACCTGGTCCTCGGGAAAGCACTCACGCACCACGTCGGCGACGAGCGCCGAGATCCGCGGCACGAACTCCGACGGCTTCAGCAGCACCCGATTGCCCGCTGCCAGCGCGTAGACGAGCGGCGCGACGAGGAGCTGGAACGGGTAGTTCCACGGACCGATGATCCCGACCACGCCGAGCGGCTGCGGAAGAATCTCTGCGGTTCCCGGCTGGAACAGCCAGCGCACGGGACGCGGCGCCGGCCCCATCCACTCCGCGAGGTGGTCGAGCGTGTGCTCGATGGACTGCACCGTCGTGAACACCTCGGCGAGCAGCGTCTCGTGCCGCGAGCGGTGTCCGAAGTCGGCGCTCACCGCGCGGACCACGTCGTCCTGGCGGCGAAGTACCACCGCGGCGAGCCGTCGCAGGTCGGCAGCGCGCTCGTCGTAGCTGCGCGCCACCCCACGGCGCGATGCGCGGTGCAGAGCGTCGAAGCGCGCGCGGAGGTCCTCGATGGCGCGATCGCCGGTGTGACCGTCGGCTCCCACGGCGCCCTCAGCCCGCAGCGCCCAGCGCCGCTTCGATGGCCGAGCGCAGCTCCGCCGAGCCCGGCGCCACGCGAGACCCGAAGCGCGAAAGCACCGCGCCATCGCGTCCGACGAGGAACTTCTCGAAGTTCCATCGGATCTCGCCGGCGTCGGCGCCCTGCGCGGTGAGCCACGCGAAGAGCGGGTGCTGCCCGTCGCCCTTCACCACCAGCTTCGAGAGCATCGGGAAGGTCACGTGGTACCGCGTGTCGCAGAAGGTCTGGATCTCGGCGTCGGTGCCCGGCTCCTGCGCGCCGAACTCGTTTGCGGGTACCCCCAGCACCACGAGTCCGCGCGGCGCCAGCTCGGCGTGGAGGGCCTGCAAGCCCTCGTACTGCGGCGTGAATCCGCAGCGGCTCGCGACGTTCACCACCAGCACGACCTTGCCCTGAAGTGACGCGAGGTCGAGCTCGCCGCCGTCGATCGTCCGAACCTTGAAATCGTGGAACGTGGTCATCGTCGGTGCCTCCTCAGGCCGTGTCGTCGCTCGGGAGCGCGCGGATCTTCTCTCGCAGCGCCGCCAGCTCGCCCTCGTACTCCTGGGCGTGGGACCACGCCACGTAGAGCGTGGTGCCGGCCAGCACGATGACGCTGAACGCCGCCATCGCGGCGGCAATGAAATTCCACCGCCAGCCGACGAAGGGAACGATCACGAGCCCGCCGAGCATCCACGGCGCGCGGTCGATGCTGGGCCGCAGGCTGCGGATGTTCGCCACGAGCCACGCCTCGCGCGCGGCGAAGCGCTTGCGACGCACCGCCGGCGGGTCGTCATCGCGCGAGGGGCTCATCGAACGAGGGTCCATCGGCCTTGCAGCCGCGTCGCGAGGAATCCCATGAAATACGGTCGCTCCAAGGTCCCCGCGACCAGCGGTGGACCGCCTTGCGCGTCGGTCACTCGCACGAGGCGGCCGCCTGCGCAAGGCGCCGCGGCGAGCTGCGCCGGATCGAACGGAGCCACGCGCCACGAGGGGTCGGCGAAGAGCCCGCCCAGCAGGTCGCGCTCCCCCTCGGCGATCTCGTCGACCGGGATGTCGAGGGCCCGCGCGAGCTCGGCGTGCTTGAGCGTCGCGATCGCCGCCACGGCGTCGGCGTCGCGGTTCGAGAGCGCGGTGTGCAGCGCGTGAACGAGCGCCACCAGCTCCTGCGCGTCCTGTTCGTTCGGCGGCGTCGCGGGCGCGTCCTGCCACGACCAACGGCCGTACGCGCGATCCGCCGGAACGGTGAACTGCCGCGCCCACACGCCGGTGAGCGTGCCGGGCTCCACAGGCATCGCCGCCTCGTCCCACGTGAATCGCGCGAAGACCCCCTCGGGACCAGGATCGCGGCCGTGCTCGCCGCGCACCAGCGTCACCGTGAACGAGGCCGGCCCGTCGAGCGGAGCGCCCTCGTCGTCGGTCATGCGGGTGAGCGCGAGCTCGAGGTGGTTCGACCCCTCGACGATGAACGGATTCAGCTTCGTCTGCAGGCGCCGCTGCGATCCCGCCCACTCGGTGAACACGTCGACGCCGTTCAGCGTGAGCTGCGCCACGAGGCCCTCGGACGCGACCTCCACGAGATGGATCCAGTGCGTCATCGGACTCGCGCCCGTTCAACGAAGGCTTCCGAACGCATCGGCGCGCGACGCTACGCGATCCCCGACTCCGCCCACAAGGCAGCTCTCTCATCCGCGGCCGCACGGCATCGACGCGGCCGTGTCCGTCTCAGCCGCCTCGCGGCACCGGGGCCGAAGCACGGCCCGCGCGATCGACCTCGCGGCGGCCAAAGAGGAGCCCCCTCCGCTCCCGGCCGCAAGGGCCGGGAGGGGGGCTCAGGGTGCGAGCGAAAGGACTTGAACCTTCACGAGTGTTACCCCACTGGAACCTGAATCCAGCGCGTCTGCCAATTCCGCCACGCTCGCAACGATGGGGAGGCGCTTGGTATCGCCGCGCGGCGGTCTTGGTCAAGGGAATCTCGCATCGGACGACATTTCTCGTGCACCGGCGCGTAATCGACTTCGCACCCGCGTGCCTCCGGGCGTGTCGGCGCCTTCGCACCCGGCGTCTTGGGAGACCCTGGCACGCGCAGGTTCCGCGGGAAACGGAGGCCTCCTGGGTCGTGGCACGCACGGTGCTCTGTCGGCGCCGAACGGAGAATCGCGCATGGCGTTCAGCGACGAGTGGACCGGTGGCGGTGGGTCGGCGGGATCGGAGGAGTCGCTCCAGATCCTGGCGCGGAGCATCGTGCGGGAGATGAAGCGCTCGGGCTATTCCAAGGCGCAGATGGTGGGGCTCGCGGGCGAGGTCATCGATCTCGTGAGCCGCGAGCTGCGTGCGGACGCGACCGGCACCGCCGCCGACGATTGACGCCTTGCCTTCGGGCGATCTCGCGACTAGGTTGCCGCCGCCGAGCGGGCGCCCTTCGACCCGCGTCAGGAGGAGCGCCATGGCTCGTAAGATCGCGAACAACGGGTTCGGCCGCCTCGGCCGGTGTGTTCTTCGGGCTCTCCGTGAGCGCGGTGGCAATGACCTCGAGGTCGTTGCGATCAACGATCTCACGGACGCCAAGACCCTCGCCCACCTGCTTCGCCACGACTCGGTGCACGGCCGCTTCGGCCAGCCCGTGGCGGTGACGGCGAACGGGCTTCGCGTGGGCGACGACGACATCGCCGTGTACGCCGAGAAGGACCCGACGAAGCTCCCGTGGGGCAAGCTCGGCGTGGACGTGGTGCTCGAGTGCACGGGCAAGTTCACCGACGCGGCGGGGTGCGGCAAGCACCTCGAGGCCGGCGCCAAGAAGGTGCTGCTCTCGGCCCCGACGAAGGGCGAGAACGACACCGAGATCTTCACGCTCGTCTACGGCGTGAACCATCGGGACTACGACCCGAAGCGGCACGCGATCATCTCGAACGCCTCGTGCACGACGAACTGCCTGGCGCCGATGGCGAAGGTCCTCCACGAGACCTTCGGCATCGTGAAGGGTCAGATGACCACGGTGCACGCGTACACCAACGATCAGGTCATCCTCGACGCTCCGCACAAGGACCTTCGTCGCGCGCGCTCCGCCGCGATGAGCATGATCCCGACGTCCACCGGCGCGGCCCGCGCGGTGGGGCTCGTGCTTCCGGCGCTCAAGGGTCGCCTCGATGGATTCGCCATCCGCGTGCCGACCGCCGACGTGTCGATGGTGGTGCTCTCGGCCCAGGTCGGGAAGCGCACGTCGAAGGACGAGGTCAACAACGCCCTCTGCGCCGCCGCCGACGGTCCGCTGAAGGGCGTGCTGGCGGTGAGCTCGGAGCCGCTGGTGTCTTGCGACTACATCGGCAACGCAGCCAGCTCCACCGTCGACCTCGCGCTCACGCAGGTCGTCGACGGCGACTTCGTGTCGGTGAGCTCCTGGTACGACAACGAGTGGGGCTTCTCCGAGCGCATGGTGGACGTCATGGCGTTCCTGTCGCAGGCCGAGGGCTGAGACGCCGATGGCCAACCTCCTCGACGGAATCGTGGCGGTGGACGCCCTCGACGTGGCGTCGCGGCGGGTCTTCGTGCGCGTCGACTTCAACGTCCCGCTCACCGAAGACGGGCGCGTGTCCGACGACACCCGCATCCGCGAGGCGCTTCCGACGATCCGCTTCCTGGTGCAGGCAGGCGCCCGGGTGGTGCTCGCGTCGCACCTCGGACGCCCGAAGAAGGGCCGCGACCCGAAGCTCTCCCTGGCCCCCGCGGGCGAGCGTCTCGCGGAGCTGCTCGGGACGGAGATCGTCCTGACCGACGACTGCATCGGCGATGGCGCCCGGAAGGTGGTCCACGACCTGCGCGACGGGCGCGTGGCGCTCCTCGAGAACCTTCGCTTCCACCCGGAAGAAGAGGCCAACGACGAGGCCTTTGCGAAGAACCTCGCCCGCCTCTGCGACGTGTACGTCGACGATGCGTTCGGCTGCGTGCACCGCGCTCACGCGAGCGTCGAGGCGCTCCCGCGACTCGTGGCGACGCGAGGTGCCGGCTTTCTGCTTCTGAAGGAGCTGAAGAGCCTCGGCGCGCTCATCAACGCCCCGGAGCGCCCGTTTCTCGCGGTGCTCGGCGGCGCGAAGGTCAGCGACAAGATCGGGGTCCTCGAGGCCTTGCTTCAACGCGTCGACGCCCTGCTCATCGGCGGCGCCATGGCCAACACCTTCCTCGCTGCGCAGGGGCGCGCGATGGGTCGCAGCCTGGTCGAGGGCGACAAGCTCCCGATCGCACGCGAGATCCTCGCGAAGGCGGCGGCCAAGCGCGTGACCATTGCCCTTCCGACGGACGTTGTGGTCGCGACGGCGACGTCGGCCCCGGAGGGGCGCGTGGTGTCCGTCGACGCGGTGCAGCCCGACGACATGGCTCTCGACATCGGGCCGGCCACCGTCGCCGCGTTCCGCGAGCGCTTGCTGCGCGCCCGCAGCGTGTTTTGGAACGGCCCCATGGGCCTCTTCGAGAAGGCGCCCTTCGCCCAGGGAAGCCTCGGCGTCGCTCGCGCCATCGCCGAAGCCTCGGCGTTCAGCGTCGTCGGCGGCGGAGACTCCGTCGCGGCGGTGCACCAGGCGGGCCTCGGAGACCGCTTCTCCCACGTATCGACGGGCGGCGGCGCGAGCCTCGAGCTCATCGAAGGCCGCACCCTCCCCGGCGTCGAGGCGCTGCGCACATGACCTCGCCGTCGCGCCGCGCGCTCATCGCTGGCAACTGGAAGATGCACCGCACCATCGCCGGGTCGGTGGAGCTCGCCCGCGCGATCGCGGACGGAGCCCGCATCGGCGCGCGTACCGATGTCGTCGTCGCCCCGGTGGCGACGGCGCTCGCGGCGGTGGCGACGGCCCTTCGCGGTACGGCCGTGCAGGTCGCCGGGCAGCACTGCCACTGGGAGGACCAGGGCGCGTTCACCGGCGAGATCTCGGCGGAGATGCTCGCCGACGCCGGGTGTCGTTGGTGCCTCGTGGGCCACTCGGAGCGCCGCCACCTCTTCGCGGAGACCGACGCGATGGTGCACCGCAAGACCGTCGCGGTGCTCCGAAGAGGCCTCGTGCCGATCGTGTGCGTCGGCGAGACGCTTGCCGAGCGCGAGGGCGGCGTGACCTTCGAAGTGCTCCGGCGTCAATGGCAGGGCGCGATCGGTGACCTCACCGGCGACGACGCGCTCCGCTTCGCGGGAGGCCTGGTTCTCGCTTACGAGCCCGTGTGGGCCATCGGCACCGGACGCACCGCCAAGGCCAGCGACGCCCAGGCTGCGCACGCCTACCTGCGCGACCGCATCCGTCACGACTTCGGCGACGTCGCGGACCGGGTTCGCATCCTCTACGGCGGCAGCGTCAAACCTGACAACGCCGCTGAACTCCTGGCCCAGCCCGACGTCGACGGCCTCCTGGTCGGCGGCGCTTCGCTCGATGCCGCTGGCTTCTCACGGATCATCCAGGCTGCGGGATAGACCCGCGGCCCGCTTCGAGGCCCCCTCTCCATGCAAACGTTGCTCACCATCCTCCACGTGTTCGTCTGCCTGTTTCTCGTGGGCGTCGTGCTGCTGCAGTCCGGTCGCTCGGGCGGCATGGGCGTGCTGTCCGGCGCGGCCACGCAGACCGTCTTCGGCGGCCGGGGCGCCAGCGGCTTCCTCGCCAAGGCGACGAGCGTCTGCGCGATGCTCTTCATGCTGACGTCCGCATCGCTGGCGTACCTGAGCACGTCGGGGCGTGACGCCCTCGCACGCTCGCGCCGCAACGCCGCAGCAGCGGCGGCGGCGAACTCCTCGACGCCCTCCCCGGCGCGCGGAACCACCCCGGCGGCACCCGCGGCTGCGGCCGACGCGGCGACGGCGGTCCCCGTGCGCGACTCCGCGGACCGCGACCACTGACCCTGCTCCGGCGATCGCTGGTCTGGTTCGTTCCGGCGGCCTACGCGGTCGTCGGCTGCGCGTTGCTTTGGCGCGCGGGATTCCTCGGCATTTCCAACGACGACGCCTCCCGTGCGCTCATCGCGTGGAGCTGGGCCCATGCGCCGTCCATGGACCCGACGCGCTCGAGCTGGCTCCCGCTGCACAGCATGCTCGTGGGCGCGGCGATGCGC
>CAIMWA010000322.1 GCA_903845045.1 uncultured delta proteobacterium
AACGGCGGCAGCGGCGGTCCTGGCGGGCACGGGGGCGACGGGGCCGGCGGGGCCGGCGGTCCCAGCGTCGGTCTCGTGCGCGCGCGGGCCGTCGGGCAGGACGTGCAGCGCGTGACGTTCACCCTCGGCACCGGCGGGAGCGGCGGCACCGGCGGGAGCGGCGCCACGGGCAACGCTCCGGCGGGCGGGCGCATGGAGGTCTGGATTCCGGACTGAGCCACCGCCGAGCAGCGCATTGCCGCGGCCCGGGCGGGGTTGCTAGAACGCCCCTCGCACCATGGGACGCACGCTCCTCGCCGTCGGCTTCGCATTGGGCCTCGCCGGCTGCGGAGGCACTGATGCACCGCCGCCCGCCGACGCCGCCCTCGACGCCCGTCCCACGGCGGACGCCACCCTCGATGCCGCGTCGGACACCTCGACCGACGCATCGACGGACACAGCAACGGCCGACGGCACCGTCGATGCGCTCTCCCGTGTGGCGTTCGCCGACGTGCAAGCCATCTTCGCGCGGTCCTGCGCCGCCGTGGCGTGCCATGGATCGTCGCGCGCCGGCGGGCTCTCGCTGGCCGACGGCGACAGCTCCTTCGGGGCGCTGGTGAACCAGGCTTCGCAGCAGGTTCCGCGGCTGCTGCGGGTGCGTCCCGGCAACCCCGACGAGAGCTGGCTGCTCATCAAGATCACCGGGACCATGCGCACCTTCGCGGAGTGCACGCCGGGCATGGGCACGAACCCGTGTGGAGCGCGCATGCCCCAGCTCGCCGCGCCGCTCGGCGCCGACGAAGAGGGGCTCGTCCGCCGGTGGATCACCGAGGGCGCACAGCGTCCCTGAGGGACTTCGAGAGCTTACGTGGAGGACCGCGCGGGGCGCGGCCCATGGGATCAGGAGGCGGGCGTCTCGGCGGGGGCGTCGGCCTTGGCGGCCTTCTTCTTCGCAGCAGCCTTCGGGGCGGCCTTCGCGGCGGGCTTCTTCTTGCCACCGCTGGAGCCGGCGCCCAGCGAGTACTTCGCGAGGCGGCGCTCGCCGAGCTGCGAGACCTTGCCGTCCTTCTTGAGCTTGCCGAGGGCGTACTGGAACGGGCCCGGGTCGACCTTGAGGGCCTTCACGAGATCCGAAGACGACAGCTTCGCGCCGCCCTTGAGGGCGTCGAGGATCTGCACCTGGAGCTGCTCGACCTCCTTCGGGGTGCTCTTGGGACCGCGCTTGCTGGCCTTCTTCTTCGACGGAGCCGCGACCGGAGCCGCGACCGGAGCCGCGACGGGCTTGCTCGCCGGACGAGCGCGGCGCTTCGGCGACGGCAGCGAACGAACGGACGTCCCGGCGCCCAGGCTGTTGACGATCGCCTCACGGAAGACCGTGAGGAGCTGGTTCGCGAAGTCGTTGAGGATGCGGTTGATGTCGTTCTGCATATCGGCCATGGGTCACCTCTCCAGCGTTGAATCCCCCGATTGAAGGGTTCCGTCAAGGTACTTTGAGCAAGGCAATCACTTTTCAAAGCGCACGCGGTGCATTTCAATCCTGCAATCCGGGCATCGAAATGCGCGCCGGGGAGGCCGCGACGAAGCCGCTGGAGGGTCCCGGGCGGCGCCGCCGGCCGCGACGGGCCTTCTGGAGCTCCGGGCGGTGACGGCGAGACGCGCCCGGGGGTGCTTCAACGCCCGGCGTGGTTGGGGTAAACTCCTGCCGCCCGGCGCAGGTGCGGACCGGAAGGCGCGCGCGCCGGGCGACCCGAAAGGAAGCGGAGGCATGAGCGATTCGGCGGAAAACGCAGCGGCGACGGACGGGTCGGAGTGGGCCCCGGTGCTCGAGGAGCCGTTCAAGGCCGAACCGGCGGGGTGGTCCTTCGCGGCGACGTCGCGCACGCCTCCGCTCCGCTTCGACGCGCCGGGCCTCGTCGTGACGCTGCCCGGCGGAGAGACGTCGGTGGCGGCGTACTGGTACGAGAAGGAGCAGTTCGGCGACGCGTCCGTCACCGTCACCATCGTGCTGCTCAGCGCGCAGGAGCCCACGCAGAGCTACGCCGGCGTGAGCTTTCGCGCCAAGAGCGACAAGGACAACTACCGCGTCTTCATCGACGGCGAGGGCTACTACCGCCTCACGCGCCGGGTGGAGAACGTCAGCACCGCGCTCGTCGACTGGACCCGCAACGAGGCCCTCAAGCCGGGACCCGGCGAGGAGAACCGTTTGCGCGTGGTGGCGTCGAAGGGCGAGATCACGCTCTGGGCCAACGGCGTGAAGCTCACCACCGTCGCCGACCCGACCTTCGAGGCCGGCCACATCGCGCTGCAGGCCCAGGGCGGCAGCGCCGAGAGCGAGAGCGCGACGGTGTTCGCGTTCCGCGACCTCGTCGTCGCCAAGCCCTGACGTCCCTCAGAACGGGCTGCTGAAGAGCCCGTACACCTGGTCCGCCCCATCGGTCATGAAGCCGCGCGCGTAGCCGAAGCGCAGCGTGAACGGCACCACGTAGCCGAGCACGACGTCGGCGAGCACCTCGGCGCCCGCGCCCACGAGCACGGCGCGCGGGTCGAAGCGGCCCCAGCTCGCGTTGCCCGCGTCCATGAAGACGTCGCCGGAGAGGCGCTGCACGAACACCGGCAGCGTCGACGGACCGCGCTGCGTCTGCCAGATCGGGAATCGGTACTCGGCATTGAGCAGCTCGAACTGGCTGCCGCCGCGCACGTACGGCGGATACCCCCGCAGCGCCACGCCGCCGGCCTGCACGCCGTAGCGGAACGAGTCGAGCCACGACTGCGCCGAGAACGGGGGAAAGCCGCCGATGGCGAAGATTCCGCGCTCGTGGATGTCGTTGGTGCCGAGTCCTGCGCCGAAGTGCAACGCCAGCACGTGACGCCGCCGCTGCGTGGACCACGGCATGGGGATGTATCCCGCGATGGCGGCGGAGGCCTCGATGCCGCCGACGGCGCTGCCGAGGAGCCCGTCGAGCACGCGCACCGTGGCGTAGATGGAGACGCCCTGCTGGTCGCCCAGCGAGTACGTGAACCGCTGCGCGTTGGACCAGCTCCACGCGAAGCGCAGCCCGGCGATCCAACCCTGGAACGGGAACACCGGCACGGGGCTGTTGGGATCGGCGAAGCGCGTGACGCCGGGGAGGCCGCCGAGCGCGCGAACCCACTGCGCGTCGTAGGTCATGGAGATCGCGTGCGTGTCGAAGCGCGCGGGCAGCACCATGGAGATCTCGCTCTCGCCGCCGATGCGCTCCGCGGCCCAGGTGGGCGTGCGGCTGCCGATGCGGTATCCGCCGCCGGCGTCGACGGAGCGGTAGAGCCGCAGGCGGATCGACGGCCGCATTCCCGAGTACGTGTACGAGGCGTCCACCGAGGGGTCGCCGCGCACGAGGCCGACGCCGACGCGCGCGCTCCAGGCATGGCGCCCGAGCAGGTCCGTCGCCTGCGTGGTGACGGCGATCTGAGGACCGAAGCCGTCGGCGGTGTACTCCGCGGACCACGTGCGCGGACGCAGCGTGCGCCACGCCGCATAGGGCGAGATGCGCATCGGGAAGTCGGGCGCGGCGTCCTCGGCGGGGTGCGGCCCGCGGGGCTGGTCGCGGCCGAAGGGGTCTTCGGTCACGGGCTCGGGATCACGCCACGACGCAGGGTCGAAGGGCATGCGCGCGAGGTCGTAGCCGAGGTTCGAATACCCGACATAGACCAGCGTGCTCCCGTCGGGGCTCACCGCGGGCTGCAGCGCGCCGAGCACGGTGTTGGTCACCTGCCGCACGCGCCCCGTGGCGAGCTCCCGCGCATACACGTTCGCCACCCCGGTGCGGTCGCTGGACCAGAGCAGCCAGCGTCCATCGGGGCTGAAGCACGGCGACGTGTCGAGGGCGCGGTCGTCGGTGAGCTGCGTGAGCGCGCCCGTCGCGCGGTCGACGGTCCAGAGGTCGCGGTGGCCGCCGCGGGTCCATCGCGAGAACGCCACGGTGCGGCCGTCGGGGCTGTAGCGCGGCGCGAACACCTGCTCGAAGGGGCGCGACGCCACCAGCGTGCGCGGACGGCGGTCGACGAGGGACATCTCCACGAGCTGCGTCGTTCCGCGGTGGTTCACCGTGAAGACCGCGAGGTCGCCGCCGGGGTGCACGTCGGGCTGCTGCGCGCGCCAGCCCTCGGTGAGGCGCTCGTCGCGGCCGGTGTCGAGGGTCCCTTGCGCGTCGCGACGAAGGCCGACGCGGCGAAGGTCGTGATAGAGGTAGATGCCGCGGTACCAGTCGGCGTCGGAGACCAGCAGCGCGTCGTCGCCGAGGGGCGCGAAGCCCGAGGGCTCGACCTCGCGGACGAGGTCCGTCGGCGTGGGAACCTCGGCGCCGGGGCTCGCGAGCGCGGACGGTGAGAGGGCGCGAAGGCGCGGGACGCTGCGGCCGTCGCTCGACTCGTACACCAGCGTTCCGTCGGGCAGGAACCGCGGGCTCCGCACCACCTCGCCCTGCCGGGTCAACGGCGTGCCCTCGACGAGGCCCCGCGCCGCGATGGCGTCGCGCTGACGGCGGTAACGCACCGTGATCTCGGTGCGAAAGTCGTCGTAGATCTCCTCCCAGGTGGAGCCGGTGACGCGGCGGATGGCGCGGTTGAGCTGCCACGGCACCGTCATGCCGCCGTACTCCCGCGAGAGCGCCGCGAGGGACTCGGCGCCGAAGCGCCGCGCGACATACTCCATCAGGTAAGATCCGTAGAGGTACCAGAGGTCGCCGTGGGGCCAGCGGTTCGGTCCCGAGGCGAGCTGGTCGAGGGTGAGCAGCGTGCCCGCGAGGGCGTCGGCGCGCAGGTACGAGTCCCAGGTGGCGGAGCGAAGGCGCCCGCCGCGGGTGTGCAGGCTCTCCTCGAAGACCGCGAGGCCCTCGAGGATGAACCGCGGCTGCACCTGGTTCGGCGCCCACTGCTTGCCGATGATCGCGTCCACGATCGCCGGCACTCCGGAGATCTGGTCCGTGTGGAGGATGTGCGTGTACTCGTGCGTGACGAGGGTCTCGAACCAATCGTCGTACTGCTCGAGCACCGACAGGTCGCTGGGCGCCGTCACGAAGAGGCGCAGGGTGTTGTACGGCGTCGCCGTGGCGCTGCCGTTGGCGTCGTCGGTGCTGTCTTGCAGGGTGACCTCGGTGACCTGCGACTGGCGCCACCCGAGGGGCCGCGCGAGGCGCTCCACGATGTGCTCGCCCACCACCGCCACGCGCCGCGCGACGGGCTCCATGTCCTGGTAGAAATGAATGCGAAAGTGCGGGGTCTCGAGGGTTCGCCACTGCAGCCGCGGGTCGTTCTGCGCGGCGGCGCCGGGGCTCACCGCGGCCACCGCGAGGGCGATGGCCACGAGCGTCGCGGCGAAGGGTCGCGAGCGGGTCATGGGGACGGCGCGGCGGCGTCGTCGGACGATCCGAGCGCGGCGTCGACGGGCGTCGTCGCAGGGTCCGGCGCGGGGTGGCGCACGCGCTCCGCGGAGAGCCACGTGACGCCCGTCTGGGCCTGCAGCGCGTCGTCCTCCATCGGGTCCACGGAGACCTCGACCTGCGGTCCGTCGGGCCAGGACCAGCGCGCGTCGAGCTGCGACTGCCGCGACGGGAGGCACACCGGGAGATGCCCCCGGCAGCCCGGCGCGATGTGCCGCGCCTCGTGGATCGGCGTGCCCAGCGTGCCCCGCGCGAAGGCGAGGAGCTGGTCGAACTCGCGCATCAGCACCGCCTCGTCGGAGGTGCGCGTCGCGTCGACGGCCACGGAGCAGAGCGCGTCGCCGCAGAACTCGTAGGTCACCAGCACCGGCACCGGCACGGGCTCCAGCGGGGCGTTGCAGAACACGTACTCCCGGGACTCGCGGCAGGGCACCGCGGCGGTGCGATGGCGCGCGAGGATCGCGGCGCGGGGCTCGCCGAAGCGCACGCCGAGGGCCCCGGCGGGCGGCGGCCGGTCGCGGATGAGCGCGAAGGTCTCGGAGCTCGGTCGGTCGCTCGTGGGCGCTCCGGGGCGCGGCGGCACGAGCGCGGCGGCGGTGCGTGGGTCCACCAGCGGGACCACGGTACCCGGCACCGGGCGGCGGTCCCGGCACCCGGCGAGCACGCTGAACATCAGGGCGAGCGCGAAGCTTCGGCGCATGCGGCGCGGTGACGGTACCACCGATGCGCCACGCGGTGACCGACGGTGCAGCCTAGCGGTTGGGCGCTCGCGGCGTGGGGCGTGCCGTGACGTGGAGGTCCCTCGCGTCGTCGCCGGTGCGGGCGCCGTCGGGGAGCCGTGCGAGGGAGGCTCCGGGCGGGCCCAGGCGAGGCGGCGCCGGCGCAGGGTCTCCGCGGCGCAGGGCGTCGGCGGCGGTGCCCCAGGAGACCGCGTCGACGACGACCCCGTTCGGGTCGCGCAGCGCGATGGAGCCGCCCGCGGGCGTCAGCGTCGTCGTGAAGTGTCCGTCGACGGTGCCGGGGTACGATGGTCCGCCGAGCAGCAGGTACGCGCCCGGCGCGAGCACCACGTGTCCGAAGGCGAAGACCGTCGCGCGATCGAGGGCGCCCGCGGGCGACGGGTCCGAGGCGGTGCGCCAGCCGACGCGCCAGCCGTCCATGGCGAAGCCCACGGCGCAGGGGTCGAAGACCTCGATCCACGCCCAGCCCGCGACGCCGGCGACGGCGGGAAGCACCTCGTTGATCACCGGTCGGCAGCCCGACGGCGCGACGTCTTCGGAGGGTGCGTCGGAGACGGTGTCCGCAGGGGCATCGAGCGACGCGTCCGGCGCGTCGGCCGTCGGCGCCATCGGGGCGTCCAGCGGAACATCGCGGGGCACGGCGACGGTGGCGTCCACCGCGGCCGGCGCGGCGTCCATCGCGGGTGCCGGGACCTCCGCGTCGACCGGCGTCGCAGCGTCCGTCGGGGCGTCGTCGCAGCGGCTCGGCGGGCTCGCGTGGGCGACCGGCGCGAGGGCCTGCAGCGCGCGCACGATGGCCGTGGTCTCCGTCGCCGGGAGCGCCGCGTACCGGGGCATCGCGCCGCAGAGCGCCACCCCCTCGTCGTCGACGCCGCTGCGCACCGCGCGCTCGATCTCCGCGGTGGACCACCCGCCGAGCCCCGTCGCGCGATCGGGCGTGAGGTTCGGGGCGATGGCGAGGGTGCCCGGCAGCGGGGCGTCGGCGCCGGCGAGAGGGCCCGACGTGCCGCCGTGGCAGCCCGCGCAGCCGTGCCGCGCGAGCACCGAGGTGCCAGGGTCGGCGGGGTCCGCGGGGGCGGGGCTCGCGCAGCCAGCGGCGAGCAGGACGAAGACGACGGGCGTGAGAGATCGCATCGGGAGCGCTCCTGGACCGCGGGCGCAGGCCGTCGCGTCCGTTGCGCCGGAGCCCCGCGGGCGCGCCGTCATCGGGCCGAGGGTCGTCGCGGTTGCGGCGTTTCGGCGCCTGCCGTCGAGCGCTGCTAGAGTCCCGAGCGATGGACAGCCCGCTCCCCGACCTGCACGACCTGCGGGCGTTCTGCGCGGTGGTCGACCACGGCTCGATCACCGCGGCGGCGAAGATGCTGCGAGAGACCAAGGGGTCCGTGAGCCGGCGCCTGGTGCGCCTCGAGAGGACCCTGGGCGTGGCGCTGGTGCGTCGCAGCCCGCGGCTCGTGCAGCCCACCGAGGAGGGCATCGCGTACCGCAACCGCGCGGCGCGGGTGCTCGAGGCCCTCGACGACGCCCGCCGGGAGATCGAGCACGCCGGCAACGCCCCCCGCGGCACGCTGCGCATCACCGCCCCGCCGGACCTCGCCGTGGACCTTCTCGCGCCGGTGGTCGCGCGTTTTCTCGAGCAGTACCCCGAGGTGCGCGTGGAGATGCTGGTCACCGAGCGCGTGCTCGACTTCGACGCGCATCAGCTCGACGTCGCGCTGCGCCCCGGGGTGTCGCTCGCCGACTCGTCGCTCATCGCGCACAAGCTCTCGGAGATGCGCTGGGTCTTCGCCGCCGCGCCGTCGTACCTCGCCACGCACCCCGCCCCGGCGGAGTTCGGCGACCTCGCGGCGCACCGGCTGCTGCTCTTCGGACCGCAGGAGCGCCTGCTCGCCGAGATCGCCCAGCGCGGGCGCAAGCGCGACGTGGAGTGGGCCCCGCCGGCGCTGCACTCCACCGACGGCAACGTGGTGCACCGCGCGGCGCTCGTCGGCGGCGGCGTCGCCCTGCTCCCCTCGCCGGTGGTGAACGACGACCTGCGCGACGGGCGCCTCGTCGCGCTGCTTCCGGGTTTCACCGGGTTTCCCAAGATATCGCTCTACCTGCTGCACCCGCCGTCGCGCTTCGTGGCGCCGAAGGTCAAGGCGTTCCAGGCGTTCCTGAGCGCGGCGCTGAAGGACTGCGCGGGCCAGCAGAAGCGCTGACGATCAGCGCGGCCAGAGGTTCGGCGGGTACGTGTCGAAGAGCTGCGCGGTGAGGTCGTCGGCGGCGCGCTGCTCGCGGGCCTCGCCGAGCTGCGACGACGTCTCCCGCAGCCGCGCGGCGAGCACCGTGACGATGCTCCAGAGCAGCCGCACCGCGGTGTCGCTCGACTCGCGCATCACGCGAAAGAAGTCCGTGCGCGCGATCTCGAGGAGCCGCGTGTCGCCCTCGGCGAACACCGTGGCGCTGCGCGGGGCGCGCTCGACCAGCGCCATCTCGCCGAAGTGCTCGCCGGGACCGAGGCGCGCGATCTCCGTGCCGCCCTTCTTCACCACGCACCCGCCGCGCAGGATCAGGAACATCGCCTCGCCGGGGTCGCCCTCGCGCACCACCGCGGCGCCGGGCTCCACGTCGCGCGCCCGCGCCGCCGCCTGCAGCACCAGGATCTCCCGCGGCTCCAGGTGCCGGAAGAACGGCAGCCCCGAGAGGCTCGTGTAGCTGCGCGAGAGCTCCGCGAGCACCAAGGGGCGCGTCGCCTCGTCGGGCAGCGTGACGACCAGCGCCGTGACGTTGTCGGCGCCGCCGCGCTCGTTGGCGAAATCGACCAGGCGCTGCGCCGCGGCGTCCTCGTCGAGGCCCTCGATCAACGGGCGCAGGGCGCCGTCGTCGTCGAGGTAGCGGTGCAGGCCGTCGCTGCACAGCACGAAGCGGTCGCCGGGCGCCGCGAGGATGTCGAAGGTGTCGACCTCGACGCTCGCGAACACCCCGACGGCGCGCGTGATGGCGTTCTTCTGCGGCATGCGCTCGACCAGGTCCGGCGACACGCGTCCGCGGCGGCGGAGCTCGTTGGCGACGGAGTGGTCCTCGGTGAGCAGCCGCACGTCGGCGCCGCGCAGGAGGTAGGCCCGGGAGTCGCCCACGTGCGCGACGAAGCAACGCCGCCCCGCGACGACCAGCGCCGTGAGCGTCGTGCCCATGCCCCGGCGCGACGGGTCGGCCTCCGCAGCTGCGCGCACCGTGACGTTGGCCGCGCGCACCGCCTCGGCGAGCACCGCCTTCACGTCGTCGGGACGCGCCGCGGCGTCACCGCGGGCCACCGCCGCGAGGAGCTCGTGGTAGCGCCCGACCTCGCGCGCGACGCACGCCACCGCCATCGCCGACGCAACCTCGCCGGCGGCGTGGCCGCCCATGCCGTCGGCTACGATGAAGAGCCCGAGGGCCCCGTCGCAG
The DNA here is from genome assembly GCA_903845045.1 of uncultured delta proteobacterium. GTDB lineage: Bacteria > Myxococcota_A > Polyangia > Polyangiales > SCUS01. Next base: position 9,563 of record CAIMWA010000322.1, read on the forward strand.
TGGAACGCGTCTTCGTTGTGTTCGCGCCGTCGACCGACGTCGGTGCGGGCGGAGAGGCGGAGCGGCGCGAGCATCGAGCGTCGGCCGTTCCGCTCGGGACCTAGAAGAGGTTCGAGAGCTCGGGCGCGGAGAGCTTCTTCTGCTCCGCGATGCGGGCCACGGCGCGGAGGATCCGCTGCTTCTGCGGGCCCGTGAGCGCCGCCCCGGTGACGGCCTTGGTGATCGCCTGCGTCGTCACCGGACGGCCGGTGCGGGGCTTCTTGGCGCGGGCGGCCTTGGCGGCCTCGTCTTCCTTGCCCTTCGCCTGGCGCTTGCCGAGGCGGATGGCGCGGTCGGCCGCGGTCAGCTTCTCGATCTGCTCCGACGCGTACACGACGCGGGCCGGATCGATCTTGTTTTCCGTGAGATACCCCGCCAGCTTGGACTGCGCGCCCGCCAACAGCTTGTTCAACTCGCTCATGAACGACTCCTCCGAAGGACCGTGGCCGTCTACCCGCGAACGCTCGGCGAGACAAGCCCCCCTGCGCGCGCTTCTCTCGCATCTTCGCGGCGACCTGCGCCCCGAGGCGGTGGCCGCCCTCGTCGACGACGGCGCGCTGCACCCCGCGCACGCCGCCCGCGCGCTCGACCTCGTGCTCGCGCGGTACACCCCCGCGGCCCTCGCCGCGCTCGTCGCCGAAGACCTCGCGGGCAAGCACGTTCGCGTGGTGCTCGGCGCGTCCGTGGCCACGGCGCCGCTGCGGGCCGTTGCGCTCCCGTGGCTGCGCGGCGCGTCCTCGCTGGCCCTCAAGCCCTCGCGGCACCAGCCCGCCTTCGCAGCGCTGCTGCGGCAGCATTTCGACGTTCCGTGGCGCGCGCACGACGACCACGCCGACCACGTCGTCGCCCACGGCCGCGACGAGACCCTCGCGACGATCCGCGCGGCGCTCCCGGCTGCAACGACCTTCGAGGGGCGGGGCCACGGCTTCGCGCTCTCCGTCGTGCGCACCGCGGACCTCGCCGACGCAGCGTCCGCCGTGGCCGCCGACGTGGCCTGGTACGATCAGCGCGGGTGCCTGTCGCCGCGGGCCGTGCTCGTCGACGGTGATGCCGCGCGCTTCGCGGAGCTCCTCGCCGACGCCCTCGCGGTGCGCGCGCGGGAGCTCCCGCCGGGGCCCATGGATGCGGGCCTCGCGGCGGCGGTGATGCAGTGGCAGGGCGTGAAGGCCGCGACGGCCGAGGGCTTCTGGCGCGTCGACGGCGGCTGCGTGGCGCTCACCGACGGCCTCGTGCTCGACACGCCGGGCGCGCGCAACGTGACGGTGTGCGCCGTGCCCGCGGGTGGCCTCGCGGCGGCGATGGGCGCCGAGGCTCCGTGGGTGACGGCGTTGGGCGTGGCGGGGGAGACCGACGGCATCGACGCCATCGCGGGCTTCGCGGGGCGCGTGTGCGCCGCGGGAACGCTCCAGGACCCGCCGCTCGACGGGCCCGAGGACGTGCGCGCTCAGGGGAAGATGTCGCGCTCGCGGTAGGCGGCCTGGAGGCGCTCGAGGGCGACGCAGTAGGCCGCGCGGCGAAGGTCCGTGTCGCGGCTGCGCGCGAAGTCCGAGACCTCCTTGTAGGCCCGCTTCATGGCGGTCTCGAGGCGCGCGTCGACCTCCTCGAGGTCCCAGCTCTCGCTGCGCTTGTTCTGCACCCACTCGTAGTACGAGACCGTCACGCCGCCGCTGTTCGCGAGGATGTCGGGGATCACGGTGATGCCGCGCTCCTGCAGCACCTTCTCGCCGTCGGGCATGGTCGGGCCGTTGGCGCCCTCGGCGATGACCCGGCACTCGAGGGCCTTGGCCTCGGCGACGCCGATCTGCCCCTCGAGCGCGGCCGGGATGAAGAGGTCGCAGCGCGTCGCGAAGAACTCCTCGCGGGTGATGACCTGCCCCGACGGATAGCCCGCCACGCTGCCGTGCGTGCGCACCCACTCGGAGAGCTTGTGCGGGTTGAAGCCCTCGGGCGACTTCAGGTACCCGCTGTGGTCGCCGACGGCCACGAGCGACGCGCCGTAGCGGGCGAGCAGCGTCGACGCGTGCGAGCCCACGTTGCCGAAGCCCTGCACGATGTACGTGCTGCCCTCGAGGTTGAAGCGGTGCTCCCGCGCCCACTCGGTGATGCAGTGCACGACGCCCTGGCCCGTGGCCTTCTCGCGCCCGAGGGTGCCGCCCGAGGTGATGGGCTTGCCCGTGACCACGCCGCGGCTCGCCTGCTTGTTCACGTGGCCGACGGTGTTCATGTACATGTCCATGATCCACGCCATCATCTGCGGCGTGGTGCCGACGTCCGGCGCGGGAATGTCGTAGTCGGGGCCGATGTTGCTGCCGAGCGCGTGCGTGAAGCGCCGCGTGATGCGCTGCAGCTCGCCCGCGGACTGGTTGCGCGGGTTGAACTTGATGCCGCCCTTGGCGCCGCCGTACGGGAGGCGCATCAGCGCGCACTTCCAGGTCATCATCGCCGCGAGCGCCTTCACGTCGTCGAGCGTCACGCCCTCGTGGTAGCGGATGCCTCCCTTGAACGGACCGAGGATGTTGCTGTGCTGGATGCGGTATCCCTTGAAGAGCCGCACCGAGCCGTCGTCCATGCGCACCGGGAAATGGACGATGATCTCGTTCTTCGGCTGCGAGAGCATCAGCTCCACCGGCGCGTCGAGGTCGATGAGCCGCGCGGCCTTGGTGAGGTGGTCCTGCACCACCTTGAAGAATTCGTACTTCTCGTTGGACATGCGGTCGCCTTTCCGTCTGCCGCGGGGGCCGCGGCGAGGGCGTTCTCCCTCCGCGCCCGGGGCACGGTCAAGCCACGAAATGCGCTGATTTCCTTGGCCCATCGCGTCATCGCGTCATGGCCATGGCCAGCCGCTTCGGGGCTGTGCTAGAGGGCGCGCCATGAGCAGGATCCACCGTTCGCTGCCCGCTCCGGGCACGCCCATGGGCATCGCGTACTCTGGTGGCCTCGACACCCGCTGCGCCGTGGCGTGGATGTCGCGGCACGGCATGAAGGTGCACGCCTACACGGCGGACCTCGCGCAGCCCGACGAGGCGAACCCGGCGGACATTCCGCCGACGGCGATCACGCACGGAGCGGTGGCGGCGCGGCTCGTGGACTGTCGCGACGCGATGGTGCGCGAGGGGCTCACGGCGATCCAGTGCGGGTCGTTCCACCTGTCGAGCGGCGGCAAGAAGTATTTCAACACCACGCCGCTGGGCCGCGCGGTGACGACGCTCGCCATCGTGCGCGCCATGAAGGAAGACGGCGTCAACGTCTTCGGTGACGGCTCGACGCACAAGGGCAACGACATCCAGCGGTTCTACCGCTACGGCATCCTCGCGAACCCCGAGCTCACGATCTACAAGCCGTGGCTCGACCCGAAGTTCGTCGGCGAGCTCGGCGGCCGCAAGGAGATGTCCGAGTACCTGCTCGAGTGCGGTCTGCCGTACCGCATGGGCACGGAGAAGGCGTACAGCACCGACGCCAACGTGCTCGGCGCCACGCACGAAGCCAAGGACCTCGAGTTCCTCGACAAGAACATGCGCATCGTCCAGCCCATCATGGGCGTCGCGTTCTGGCGTGCGGACGTCGAGATCGCGCCGGAGACGGTGACCATCGCCTTCGAGCGCGGGCTCCCGGTGGCCATCAACGGCGACCGCTTCGCGTCGCGCTACGAGCTCTTTCTCGAGTGCAACCGCATCGGCGGGCGCCACGGCCTGGGCATGTGCGACCAGATCGAGAACCGGGTCATCGAGGCGAAGAGCCGCGGCATCTACGAGGCGCCGGGCATGGCGCTGCTGCACCTCGTGTACGAGCGCCTGCTGTCGGCGATCCACAACGAGAACACCCTCGACCTGTATGCCACGCTGGGGCGGCGCCTGGGCCGGCTGCTCTACGAGGGCAAGTGGTACGACCCCGAGGCCAACATGCTGAAGGACGCGCTCACCCGCTGGATCGCCCCGTCGGTGACCGGCGAGGTGACGCTGGAGCTGCGCCGCGGCGACGACTACACGCTGCTCTCTACGCGCGCGGAGTACATGGCCTACGCGCCGGAGAAGCTCTCCATGGAGCGCGTCGAGGCCCCGGCGTTCACGCCCGAGGACCGCATCGGCGCGCTGGAGCTGCAGAACCTGTCGGTGACCGACAACCGCGCGATGCTGATCCACCACCTGCGCAGCGTGCATGCGCTGTCGTCGGGCGAGACGCCGGTGATCGGCGCGCTGCTCGCGGGCGAGGTCGGCGGCGAGGGGTGAGGTGCGTGGGCCGGTGAAGCCCCCCTCGCACTTCGTCTTCGACCGCGACCTTCGCGCCGTCGTCGCGCGGCTGCGTGGTCCCGTGTGCGCTGCACCGTTCACCGTCGGGGACCTCGTCGTGCTCGACGGCGGCGCCCCGCCCGGGGTGTTTCGCGTGCGCGCCGGCGACGAGATGCTGGCCCTGAAGCTCGTCGACGACGACGAGACCTCGCGGGCGATGCTCGCGCACGAGGCCGACGCGGCGGCGTTCGGTGCGGGGCTGGGGCTAGGTCCTGCGGTGCGGGCGTGGATGCCCGACGTCGACGCGCTGGTGTTCGCGTTCGTGCCCGGCGTCGAGGCCGACGGCTCGGTGGCTTCGGCGCGGGCCGTGGGCGCAGCGCTGCGCGTGCTCCACGGCGCGTCTCCCGTTCCGTGGACGCAGGACCTTCGCGGGGACCTGCACGAAGAGATCGCGGCGTCGGTGCCCGCGTGGCCGACGCCGTTGCGCGACGCCTGGCCCGCCCTCGAGGACGCGGCGTGGGAGGCCCTCGATGCGTCGGCGGGCGCGCTCGTGCCGTGCCACGACGACCTGCACGCCGAGAACGTGCTCATGGTCGACGGACGCGCGACCTTCATCGACTGGGCCGCCGCGGCCATGGGCGACGCCGCGTGGGACCTCGGCAGCTTCGTGAGCAGCGTCGACCCGAGCGACGAGGCCCGCGCCGCGCTGCTCGAGGCGCGCTACGGCACCCCCACCGCCGCCGACGACGCGCGCGTGGCGCTCATGACGCTGCTCGCCGACGCGTACTCCGCGGCGTGGTTCACGAACCTCGAACAGGTAACCGAAGCGGAACGCTTCGTTCGGCGCCTCGACGATGCACGGGCGCGCGGTCGCGTCGCGGCGTGGTCCGCGGTGCTCCGCGCGGGGTGATGGTCAGGACCGGGCGTGCTGCCAGCGGTCGTGCGCGGTGAGGCCGCGGCGCAGCGAGGGAGCGTCGTTGCCGACGGCGATGGCGCGGGCCGCGAGGGCGGCCACGTCGACCTCGTCGGAGTGGCCGAGGGCGAGCTCCGAGTGCCACGACGCGAGCGTCGCCTCGAGCACGTGCTCGTTG
>CAIMWA010000323.1 GCA_903845045.1 uncultured delta proteobacterium
AGGAGGAGTCCGATGCCGAGCCCGCCGCACGAGACCATGGTGATGTTGCTCCGCGAACACCCGGAGTGGCTGCGCGCGCTGCTCGCGAAGCTGGCCGGGCGCACCGTTCAGCCCGAGCTCGCGCCGATGGACGCTGCGGTGCGCGTGGTGGACCCCGCCGAGGTGCGGCCCGATCTCCTGTTCGCCGCGCCCCACGGTGGCGCCTGGACCGCCGTCGAGGTGCAGCTCGCGGTGGATCCCGCGAAGGCGCGTCGATGGCCGCTTACCGTCGCAGCGCTGTGGAACGAGCGCGGCGTCGTCGGGGATCTCGTGGTGCTGACCGCGGACCGATCGGTGGCAGCGTGGGCCCGCTCCGTCGGACGCATGCGCGGCCCGTTGGGAACGTCGCTCGGCGCGCGGCCCGTGGTGGTTCCGTTGACCGCCGCGGTGGCGCATCGGCTGCTCGACGAAGCCCATCCAGAGCTAGCGTTCTTCGCGGCGTGGACGGTGCATCATCGCTGGGGGCGCGAGGCGCGATCGGTGGTGCTGCGCGCCGTCGAAGTCGTCGATGCGATGCCGGACGCTGCGTTGCGCGCGACGCTCGTGCGGCACATCATGGGGATGCTGCACGAGCGGCTGCTGGCGAAGCTCCGGGAGGCGACCATGGACCTGCAGAAGATTCCGGCGACCGCGGCGTTCCTGCGTTGGGAGGCCGAGGTCGAGGCTCGCGGCGAGGCTCGGATGCTCTTGCGCGTGCTGCAGCGACGCGGGCTCGTCGTCGATGCCGCCGCGCGTGCCCGCATCGAGGGGTGCAGCGACCTCGCAACGCTCGAGCGATGGGCCGACGCTGCCCTCGGCGCGAGCTCCGTCGAGGAGCTGTGGGGCGGGTGAACGGGCAGGGCCATCGTCGCTGACGAAGCATCGCGTTTTCAGCTGGTTGGCTCCCTATGGCGCCATAGTGAAGCGGCTTCGGGCGGGTTGCCGACGCCCCCGACCGCCGTTGTAGCGTCGTCGCCATGGCAACGACCATGTCGAAGACGACGGGACTCGCGACCCCCCAAGGCGACCGATCGGAGACGGCGTTGAACGCCGCCGAGCACAAGCTGCTCGCGCAGGCGCTGCAGCGCGCCGACGAGGCGCGGGAGACCATCGAGTCCGCGGTGGTGACCTTCGGTCGCTGGGCGCTGGTGAACGTCTTCGCCGACGACGCGCGCGCGGCCCTCGAGGCGCGCCACGAGAACCCCGTCTGGCTGGCGCTTCGCGCGCGGGCGGGAGGTCCGACGCTGCGGTTGAGCGAGCGGCTGCTGACGGTGGCGCTGCTCATCGCCGCCCGCGACAAGCGCATCACCGACGAGGCGTGGCGCTCCCTCGATGCGGGGCGCAAGGAGCTGCTGCTGCCGCTGGGCGACGAGCGCGCGATGCGCAAGGCCGCGCAGCACGTGACCCGCATGAAGATGACGCAGCGGGCGACGCGGGCCTACGTCGGCGCGCTGCGGGCGGAGGCCGGACAGACGCCGGCGCAGCGGCTCACGCCGGCGAGGCTCGTCGGCCGGGCGCGCAAGGTGCGAGCGGCGCTCACCGAGGCGGGATTGCAGCGTCGCAGCGTCGCCATGGTCGCGAAGATGGGCGACGCGCAGCGGGCCGCGTTGAAGGAAGAGGTCGACGCGCTGGCGGCGTGGGTGGCGGCGATGAAGGGGGCGTTGGGGGCGTAGGGGCGATGCCGCGCCGCGGCGGGTCGCGCGGGGGTCGACGTACTGCATCCGGCATCGCCCCCCCCCCCGCCGAGCGTCGTGTAGTGTCGCCGTCGATGGCAGCCCTCCGTCGCGCGCGCCTCGTCCCGGGGATCTACGACGAGATCATCACCGATCACCTGTCGAGGGCGCTGGAGCGCCTCCCGGAGTCGTTGCACGCGGTCACGCACGACCTCAACAAGGGGGGTGAGGCGGCGTCGTTGATGGCGTCGCTGGTCCGCGATGCAGTGGAGATCGCGCTCTCCGAGGCTTCGAAGGCCGACGACGTTCTCGCGCTGGGGGAAGCGCTCCTGATGGTGTTGCGGGCGCGCGCGCCGCGGGCCTTTCCCCATGAGGGTGAACTGACGGTGCAGGCCCGGCGCCTCGAGGCCATCGTCCCTCGTCCAGGCGCCGCGCTCGATCGGCCGCGGGGGCCGATGCATGCGTCGTCGCTCCTCGTGAACGCCGAGGGCGATGCGCTGCTCGAGCACCTGCGCTCCGAGTTCGCGAGCGCCGATCGCGTCGACCTGCTCTGCTCCTTCGTGAAGCAGAGCGGCTACGAGCGGCTCCGCGCGGCGCTCGAGGCACATTGCGTCGGTCGCGGCCGCTCGCTGCGCGTCCTCACGACGACGTACATGGGGGCAACGGACGCGCTCGCGGTGGAGCGCATCGCGGCGCTCTCCAACGCCGCCGTGAGGGTGTCGTACGACGGCTCGTCGACACGGCTGCACGCGAAGGCCTGGGTCTTCTGGCGCGCGAGCGGGTTCTCGACGGCGTACGTCGGGTCCTCGAACCTCTCGCACGCCGCACAGACCGACGGTCTCGAGTGGAACGTGCGGATCACCGAGTCCGACCAGGCCGCGCTCTTCGCGCAGATCGTCGAGACCTTCGAGCAGTACTGGGCCGATCGGTACCTCTTCGAGGCGTACGACCCGTCAAACGCACCGAGTCGCGAGCGGCTTCGCAAGAGCTTGGCGCAAGCGTCGGCGTCGCGGTCCGTCGAGTCGCCGTTCCTCGCCGACATCGAAGCCAAGGATTTCCAGAAGCCTGTCTTGAAGGAGTTGGAGGACGCGCGGTCGCTCGGCCAGCACCGCAACCTCCTCGTCGCCGCGACGGGAACCGGGAAGACCGTCATGGCCGCCCTCGATTACCGTGCGCTGCGCACGCGCGGCGCCGTCGACACGCTCCTCTACGTCGCCCATCGACGAGAGATCCTCGTGCAAGCACGCAAGATCTTCCGCGCCGTGCTGCAGGTCGGTACCTTCGGCGAGCTGCTTTGCGCAGGCGAGCGCCCGGCGGCGGGGCGCCACGTCTTTGCGTCCATCGACTCGCTGTCCGAAGGCGGGGACGTCGACCCCGGCGCCTTCGACCACGTCATCCTCGACGAGGCCCACCACGCGGCCGCCGACACCTGGACCAGGCTCCTCGAGCGCGTGCGTCCCACCGAGCTCGTCGGGCTCACGGGCACCCCGGAGCGCGCCGACAGCCTCGACTACGAGGCCCACTTCCCGCGTCCCTGGGTGGGCAACCTCCGCGTCTGGAACGCGATCCCGCACGCCCTCGTTCCCTTCCGGTACTACATGCTCGACGTCGAGGGCGTCGACCTCGGCGACGTCGCGTGGACGGCCGGTCGCTACGCCGTCGAGGCCCTCGCGGGAAGGCTCGTGGGCGCCGCCGAGCTGTTCGTGCGTCGGGCGGTGCGCGCCGTCCGCGACCACATCGCCCGCCCGGCAGACCTTCGCGCGATCGCGTTCTGCGTGAACCGCCGACACGCCGAGGAGATCGCTGTTCGTCTTCGCGCCGAGGGGTATCGGGCCGAGACGCTCAGCGGCGAAACGCCGACGAACGCCCGAGCCGCCGCCCAGGCGGACCTCGACGAAGGGCGCGTGCAGGTGCTCTGCGTCGTCGATCTGTACAACGAAGGCGTAGACGTCCCGAACGTCAACACGCTGCTGTTCTTTCGGCCGACGGAGAGCGCGACGGTGTTCCTCCAGCAATTGGGCCGCGGGTTGCGCCGCGCGCCGGCGAAGAGCGAGCTCGTCGTCTTCGACCTCACCGGTCGGCAGCATCACAACTTTCGCTTCGATCGGAAGCTTCGGGCGCTCCTCGGGCACACGCCGCGGGCGCTCCAGCATTTCGTGGAGCACGGCTTCGGAAGGCTCCCGTCGGGGTGCTTCGTGCACTTCGAGGAGCGATCGCGCGAGGCCGTGCTCGCACAGATTCGCCGAGCGATCCCCTCGGACCGGAGCGGAATCCAGTTGCTCCTGCGCGACCCTGCGCATGCCAGGCTGTCTCTGGCGGAGTTTCTTCACGAGACCGACGTCGCCCTCGACGACATCTATCGGCACACGCGATCGTGGAGCGAGCTGCGCGCGAGCGTCGGCCTCGATCGACGGCCGAGGGCGCCCGGCGAGGACGAGGCGCTCGCAAGCGTGCACAAGCTGACGCACGTCGGCGACGCGCTCCGCCTCGGCGTGTGGGAGCGGCTCGTCGCCGGTGTGCCGTTGACCGCGGAGCGCGACCTCCGTGTCGCCCGCATGCTGTTCGTGCTCCTCTACGGCAAGGAACGCGCGAGCGACGGTGCCGCCGGCGCGCTGTGGCGCGAGCACGCGGTCGTGCGCTCGGAGATCGCCGAGCTCGTGCCCGTGCTTCGCGCGAGGAACGCCGTTCGCGGTGACGTGGCGACGCTGGAGCCCGACGTTCCGCTCGTCGTGCACGCACGATATCTCGGCGTCGAGCTCAGCGCCGCGTTTGATCATCGAACGAAGGAAGGACAGCTCCGCGATTACTTCACCGGTGTCGAGAGCACTGCCGATCGGCGCTATGACCTCCTGCTGACGACGCTGGAGAAGGGCGCCGCGGTGAAGGAGCATCTCCGCTATCGGGACTTTCCGTTGAGCGAGACCGAATTCCACTGGCAATCGAAGGCGCGCACGACGCTCGGTTCGCGCGAGGGGCGCCGGCATCTCGTGCCCGCGGCTGAGGGCTGCACGCCGCTCTTGTTCGTCCGTGAACGCAACGACGATCGTGCCGGCGTCACCATGGCGTTCTGCTACCTGGGTCCTGTCGAGCCCATCGCGAGCGAGGGCGAGCGACCGATCTCCGTGACCTGGCGCTTGCGACACGCGATGCCGCCGGGGCTCCTGCTTACGGGGCGCGTCGCCGCCTGACGCTCGTCGCCGGGCGAGCATGCAACGCTCCTGACATAGCCTGACCGAGGGCGCGGAATCTCCATCGACACCCCCGCCCCCGAGCCCCACCATGCGCCCGCGATGCGCTTCCTCCACACCAGCGACTGGCACCTCGGGCGCTCCTTCGGCGGCGCCAGCCTTCATGACGAACAAGCGGCGTTCGCCGACGAATTCGTGGCCATGGTCGCCGCCGAGCGCGCCGGCCTCGTGGTCCTCGC
>CAIMWA010000324.1 GCA_903845045.1 uncultured delta proteobacterium
CCCCGACGGAGGCATCCAGCGCTCGGGGCTCGGACCGCGACTGCGCACCGCGCTCGACGCGCTGCCCGAGGAATTCCGCGACGTGGTGCTCCTGGCCGACGTCGAGGACTTCTCGTACCGCGAGATCGCCGAGGCGCTGCGGTGCCCCATCGGCACCGTGAGGTCCCGGCTGCTCCGCGGCCGGCGCGCGCTCGCCCGGAGCCTGCACGACGTCGAGGTCGAGCACCGTCGCGCGGCGTGACGGTCAGGCCTCGCCGACGTCCGCCGGGGCGCTCTCGGCCGCCGCACGCTCCGAGCGCCGCTCGACGCCGGACCGGCTGTGCAGCCGCGCCCCCCGCAGGATCTCCTCGCACAGCTGCGGGAAATCGAGGCCCGCACCCGCTGCGATCTTTGGAAGCAGCGACGTCGTCGTGAGGCCGGGGAGCGTGTTCACCTCGAGCACGTACTCGTTCTCCCCCTCGGTCACGAGGAGGTTGACGCGGGTCGCGCCGGTGCAGCCGAGGGCATGGTGGGCGCGCTCGGCGAGGCGCAGCACGCCCTGGTAGCGCGTCGGCGCGAGCCGGGCCGGGTAGAAGTACTCGCACTGCCCCTTGCCATACTTGGCTTCGTAATCGAAGAACGGGCGCCGCGGCACGACCTCGATGGCCCCTAGCACGCGGTCGCCGAGCAGCGCGACGTGTACCTCCCGGGCGCGGATGTACCGCTCCACGAGCACGCCGTCGTCGTGGCGCAGGGCCTCGTCCACGGCGGTGCGAAGCTCGCCGGCGTTCGACGCGCGCGAGACGCCGATGGACGAGCCCTCGCGCCGGGGCTTCACCATCACCGGAAACCCGAAGGACCCGTGGCGCTCCTCGACCTGCGCGGACGTCACGGGACCGGTGAGGTCGTAGTACGGGGGCGTGGGGATGTTGTGGAGGCGGAAGAGCTCCTTCGCCTTGAGCTTGTCGAGGGCGAGGGCCGACGCCAGCACGCTCGAGCCCGTGTACGGGATGCCGAGCCACTCGAGCACGCCCTGGATCGCGCCGTCCTCGCCGAAGCGGCCATGCAGCGCCAGGAAGGCAACGTCGATGGGCGCGGCCCGGAGCACCCGGTCGATGTCGCGCCCGACCACGACGGGAACCACGTCGTGCCCATTGGACCGGAGCGCCCGCACCACCGCCTCGCCGGAGCGCATCGACACCTCGCGCTCCGCCGAGATTCCACCGTAAAGCACGCCGACTCGGGTCATCGCAGCTCTCCTTCGCGGTCTCGCCGTCGAACCTCGACCGGCTCCGCACCGTGGCAGCAGAGCAATCCGCGGGCCCGCGAGGGTCCCGCGTCCGCGCGGCTCCGAAGCGGAGGAGGCGGCCGGTGAGCGTGGCAGACGCGACCACGAGGCCGCGTCCGGGCAGCCACCCGGCGGCACGGGGCCGTACCGTGGGGCTCACCGCCCGCTAGCAACCCGCGACGCCCGCCGTCAAGAAAGCCGCGCGTCGGGCCGGCGGCGCGCACCCTCCAAGGCGCCCGAGAACACAAGATTTGCGCAGCGTTTCAGCCTTGCGGCGCCCGCATTCGCTGCTCTATCGTGCCGCCGCGTCGACGGCGGAGCAGGTCGAGATTCGCAGGCTCGGGAGGTGGCGCGGCCGCCGATCCGGGATGCGTCCGACAGGACCGCCGCCGCGGCTTCATTCGCATCCCCCTCGCAGGCGCACCGGAGAACGACACGCGATGAGCGTAGAGAATGTTCGCAGGCTACTCGGCTCCCTCCTCGACGACCCGGAGAACACCAGCGCCTGGGCGACGCTCGAAGAGCTCGCTGCCGGCGACGAGCTGACGGCGGCAGGAGCCGAGGGCCGGGCGATGCTGGCGGAGACCCGGCGGCACCTGCACGAGCGGGGCGAGGCGGAGGCCGTGGCGACGATGCTCTCCATCGAGGCGGCCATCGCCGAGCCCGCCGAGCGCGGGGCGCTGCTTCGCGAGCGCGCCCGATACTTCGAGGAGGAGCTGCTCGACGACAAGTCGGCCATCGCGACCCTCGACGCGCTCTTGAAGGGCGGCTCCGATCCCGAGACGGCCGAGCAGCGCACCCGCCTCGAATCGAAGAAGGCACGCTGGAAGGACATCGCCGGGGCGCTCAAGCGCAGCGCCGAGGAGGCCGAGGCCGACCCGTCCCTCGTGGCGTCGCACCTGGTGAGCGCGGCCGGCGTGGTGCTGCAGTACAAGCCCAAGGGCCGCGAGAAGGAGGCCGATTCGATCTTCGAGTCGGCGCTCTCCATCGACCCCGGAAACCTCCGCGCGGTGCAGCTCTTCGAGCGCGTGCTTCGTCATCGGGGCGGCCGCTGGGACGACCTCGCGCGGCACCTCGAGGCCTCCGCCGCCGCCGTCTCGTCGCCCGAAGCGCGCATCGAGCTGCTCTTCCGTGCGGCGCGCACCCATGCGGGCCGTCGGAGCGACATCGCAGCGGCCGAGCGCATCTACCGCCAGATCCTGACGCTGGCCCCCGGCAACGCGTCGGCCCGCCGGTTCATCGTCGCCATCCTCACCGACCGCGAGCGCTGGGACGATCTCGCAGCGTTCTACGAGGCGCAGCTCGATTCCCGCGCCGAAGACTCGACGGACCCGGGGCTGCTGCTCCAGGCCGGCATGACCCACTGGCGCGTTCGCAACGACGCCGCCCAGGCGGAGCCGTTCTTCAAGCGCTTGCAGGCCGTCGCGCCGGAGCACCCGTCGGTCCGCGCGTTCTTCCAGGCCGGGACGCCCGCGGCGGCGCCGTCGGCGGAGGCCCCCGCTGCGGAGGCCTCGTCCGACGACCACGACGTGGAGCTGAGCAGCGACGCCGACGAGGAGATCGACGCTCCGGATGATGCCGAGGCGCCCACATCGGTGTCGCCCGTCGCTGCGACGGCCGACGTCGTCGCGGAGCCGGTCGTCGCGGAGCCCGTCGTCGCGGAGCCCCCGACGCCGGAGCCCGTGGCCCCGGTCCTCGCACCGCCGTCCGCCGAGGAGAACGGCCCCGCGGTGGCGGCGCAGGCTGCGCTCGACGAGACACCTTCGAAGCCCGAAGCCGCGGCACCGGTGGTGGTTGCACCGCCCGTCGAAGCGCCCGTGGCGGCGGCGCCCGTCGCCGCGAATCCGCGGTACATCCAGGCAGGCGAAGGGGCGAGGGCCGCGGAGAGCGCCGGCCTCGGCGACAAGGCCATCGAGGGCTGGAAGATGGCCCTGCGCATCGACGCGCACTCGTCCGAGGCACGCCGCGAGCTTGCGCGTCTCTACGCCGCCGCGTCGCGCTGGAACAACCTCGTCGAACTGCTCCGTCAGGAGCTCGAGTCGCTCGGCGGCGTGCGCGCCGGCAGCGACCTGACGACGAACCGCGAGCGCAAGATCGAGATCCTGCGCGAGATGGTCGGCATCTACGCCGACAAGCTCAACCTCGAGCCGATGGTGGTGCAGACGTACAACGCGCTGCTGCTCCTCGAGCCCGGCGACGTCGCGACGCTGGGAGCGCTCGCCGAGAGCTACGAGCGCCTCGGGCGCTGGACCGACGTGATCAAGATGCTCGAGCAGCAGGCCGAGCACGCGACGGACGCCGCGGCGAAGATCGGGCTGCTACGACGCGTCGCCCGGCTCTGGATCGAGCGCTTCAACAACGTCAACAACGCGACCCGTCCCCTCGAACAGATCGTCGCCGTCGACCCCACCGACGCCGACGCGCTGCTGCAGCTCAAGGATCTGTACACGCGGCGTCGCGCGTGGCGTTCGCTGTACGACCTCTCGCGGCGCGAGGCCGACCGGCTCACCGGCGACGCCCGCCGGGACGCGATGGTGGAGCTCGCACGTCTCGCGGCCGAGAAGCTCGGCGCCAACGGCGACGCCATCGAGCTGTGGCGCGAGGCGCTGGCCCTCGACCCGAAGACGCCCGGCGCCCTCGACGCCCTCGAGAAGCTGACCGAGCGGGAGCGGGACTTCGCGGGCCTCGCCGACGTGCTCGAGCAGCGCGTGCGCGAGACTGACGACGGCGACCAGAAGGTCGCGCTGCTGATGAAGCTGGGTGCCGTGTACGGCGAGCGCCTCGACGACGGCGAGCGCTCCGTCGACGCGTGGCATCGCGTGCTCCGCGTGCAGCCCAAGCACCCGAAGGCGCTGCGCGTGCTGCGCGACGTCTTCATCGCCGCGGCGCAGTGGGATCGCCTCGAGGCGCTCTACGAAGAGGCGGGGGACCTCGAAGGTCTCGCGGACGTCCTCGGCGGCTGCGCCGATCGTGCGTCGGAGCCGGCCGAGAAGGTGGCCCTCTCGTTCCGCGCGGCCAAGGTCTACACGGACCGGCTGCAGCAGCCGGCGAGGGCGTTCCGCAGCTTCGAGCGGGTGCTCGGCGTCGACCCCACGAACCTGGAGGCCGCTTCGGCGCTAGTGCCGATCTACCTCGAGGACGAGCGTTGGTCGCGCCTTGCACAGCTCTACGAGGTCCTGCTCGCGGCCCTGCCGACCGACGATCGCGATGGAGCGCTCTCGCTGCTTCGCAAGCTCCAGGACATCTCCGCGTCGCGGCTCGGCGATCGCCCGGCGGCGTTCCAGTGGGCTCTGCGTTCGTTCCGGCTCGATCCCGCGGACGCCGCGCTCGAGGCCCAGCTCGAGGCGTGCGCGGCCGAGGCTGGCGCGTGGAAGGAGTACGTCGAGACCCTCGACGCCCGAGCGAGCTCCGTCGACGACCCTGCCGAGCGCGCGCGCCTGCGGGACAAGTGCGCCGCCGTCGAGGCCGACCGCCTTTCCAACATCGACGCCGCCGTGGCGCGGTACCAGCACGCGCTCGAGGAGTCGCCGGGCGACGCCGCGGTGATCCAGTCCCTCGACGCCCTGCTTCGCCGGGCGCAGCGCTGGGACGATCTTCGAGGGCTCTTCGACCACCGCATCCGCATCGCCGAGTCGCCGGACGAGCAGCGGGCGCTCGTGCTCGAGGTGGCCGAGCTCGAGGAGTCCGTGCTCGCGCAGCCCGACGCTGCGAGCGCGCGGTTCCGTTCGCTGGTCGCCACGGCGCCGGACGACGTCGAGGCCCTCGCGGCGCTCGCGCGCCTCGCCGAAGCCGCGGGGCGTTGGGACGAGTACGTGCGCACGCAGCAGGCGCGGCACGCTCTCGCGACCGGGGCCGATCGCGCCGAGCTGGCGCTGAAGATCGGCAACGCGCAGCACGCCCATCTCGGGCGCACCGAAGCGGCGATGGGATCGTTCCGCGAGGTGCTGTCGTTGGTGCCACACCACCCGGGCGCGCTCGCGGCGCTCGAGGCGCTGCTTCGCGACGAGCTTTGGCGAGTCGTGGCCGCGCGCACCCTCCAGGTCGAATTCGAGGAGATCGGCGAGTTCCGCAAGCTCGCGTGGGCGCTGCAGATCCTCTTCGACGTCGAGAACGACGCGGATCGCCGCCGGGAGCTCGGGCTTCGCCTCGCGGGCGTCTACGGTGACCGCCTCGCGGATCCGCGGAGCGGCTTCGACCTGCTCCGCACCATGCTCGGCAACGAGCCGTCGTCGGAGCCCGTGGCCAACGCCCTCACGGCCCTCGCCATCGAAGGCGGCTGGACCGGCGAGCTGGCGGAGTTCCTCGCGACCCTCGTGGCGCGTCCGGAGCTCGACGGCGCGGTGCGCGTGTGGCTCGCGCGTCGTACCGCGGCCCTCCACGAGGACCGGAACGCGAACCCGTCGGCGGCGGAGCCTTTCCACCGTGTGGTCATCGCGAGCGGCGAGCTCGATACGCCGGCCTTCGAGGCGCTCGAGCGGCTCTACCGCCAGAGCGCTCGTTGGACCGACCTCCGCGATCTCTACGAGCAATGGGTGTCGCGGCTCCCCGAGGACGCCGGACGGGTCGCGCTGCTCGTCGAGGAGGCCCGCCTCCTGGAGGACGTGCTCGACCTGCCCGCGGAGTCCGTCGTCGCGTACGAGCGTGCCGGGGCCTTCGCGCCGAAGAACCTCGAGATCACCCACGCCCTCGATCGGCTCTACGAGCGCCTGGGCCGCTGGGACTCCCTCGTCGCGCTGCTGACCCGCGGCCTCGACCAGGACCACACCGCGGAGGAGGTGCTCGACCTGCGTCTTCGACGCGCCGAAGCGCTGGAGCTGAAGCTCCTTCGACCCGCCGACGCGCTCGCGGACTACGAGTCCGTGGTCGGCACCGACGCCGCGAGCCTCCGGGCCCGCGAAGGTCTCTCGCGCCTGCTGGAGCTGCCTGCCCAGCGCGCGCAGGCCGCCGCCACGCTCGAGACGCTCTACGACCGCGACGGCGACCAGAGCGCCGCCGGGCTCGTTCGGATGCTCCAGATCCGCCTCGAGAAGACCGACGCCGGGGCACCGCGCGCGGCCGTCTTGCAGCGCATCGCGGAGCTTCGGGAGATCGTCCTCCACGACGCCGCCGGCGCCCTCGACGCCATCGCCGCCGCGACGCTCGAAGACCCCGCGCAGCAGACGCTTCGCGAGGAACTCCTGCGGCTGTCGGCCATGGCCCTGCAGGACGCTCGCGCCGCCGAGACGCTCGAGGAGGTCCTCGAGGACTCGCGCTCGAAGCCGGTGCGCGTCGAGGTGCTCCGCGACCTCGCGGCCATCTACGACGAGCGGCTCATCGACCCGGTGAAGGCCGAGCGCACGTTCCGGCGCCTCCTCGCCGAAGCCCAGGGTGACCGCGAGACGACGCTCGCCGCCGCCGTGGCGCTGGAGCGCCTTTACCGCGCGCTGCAGAACCCGCGCGGCCTCGTCGACGCGCTCCAGCTCCGCGCACGCCAGGAGACCGACCTCGGCGCCCGCACGGTGCTGATGGCGCAGGCGGCGGAGATCCTCGAGGTCGAGGTGGGAGACCTCAGCGGTGCGGTCGATGCGCAGCGCGAGCGCCTCGAGCTCGACCCCAACGACGCCGACGCCCTGCAATCGCTTTCTCGGCTGTTCGAGCGCAACGGGCAGTGGGGCGAGCTGGTTCGAACGCTCCGCCGCGAGGCCTCGCTCGCGCAGGACGGCGACGCCCAGAAGGCCCTGCTCGTGCGAGCCGCGCGGGTGCTCGAGGAGCGCCTTGCGGCGATCCCCGAGGCCGTCGCGCTCTACGAAGAGGTGCTCGCGACCTTCGGGCCGGACCGCGCGATCCATGCCTCGCTCGCGAAGCTATTGGAGATCTCGGATGCCTGGCCGGCGTTGCTCGCGGTGCTGGAGCGCGACCTCGCCATCGCCACCGAGGATGCGGACCGCCTCGACCTGATGCTCCGCATCGCCGAGCTGCGTCATCGTCGTACCGGCGCGCCGCTGGCCGCCGTCGAGATCTACCAGGAGGCGCTCGCCATCGCGCCGACGAACGCCGCCGCGCGCGAGGCGCTCACGGCGATGCTCGCCTCGACGGTGCCCGGGGTCGCGCTGGCCGCGGCCCGCGCGCTCGAGCCGGTGCTGCGCGCCGACTCTGACTGGAAGCGGCTCGTGGAGGTGCTCGAGCACATCGCTCGCGGAACCGACGAGCGCGACGAGCGGCTTCGCTCCCTCACGGCCGCCGCGGACACCGCGGAGATCGGCCTCGGCGACCCGTCCAAGGCCTTCGACCTGTCGGCGCAGGCGCTCGCGGCGGGCGTCGAGGAAGCGGGCGTGGCCGATCGCGTCGCGCACGTCGCGGCGCTCGGTACGGCTTCGGGCCGGCACGCCGATCTCGTGGCGGTGCTCGGCGGTGTCGCGCCGCAGCTTGCGGACGGCGACCTCCGTCGTGACGCCTTCGTGCGGATCGCCAACGTGGCCCTCGACGCGCTCAACGACCGCGGCGTGGCCCGCGCGAACTTCGAGAAGGCGCTCGAGGTGCAGCCCGACTTCCTCCCGGCGCTCGATGCGCTGGAGTCGCTGCACGAGGCGACGCAGTCCTGGGCCGAGCTCCGCGACGTGCTGCTCCGCAAGGTGGAGCTCGCGGAGGACGCCGCCGCGCGCTCGCGGTTGCTTCACAAGGTCGCGACGACGCAGGAGACGCGCCTCGCGGACGTGCCCGGAGCCATCGTGGCCTTCGAGGCCATCTTGGCGATGGGGTTCGAGGACGAGGCCGCGCAGGCGCTCGCCCGGCTGTACGCGCAGACCAGCCGCTGGGACGAGCTCGCGGCGCTGCTCGAGTCGCAGCTCGCGCGCCCCGACGCCGACGCGACGGCGCTGCACCAGCAGCTCGGCCGCATCGCGATGGACCACCAGCACGACGCCGAGCGCGCCTTCGAGCAGTTCAGCGCGGTGCTGGACCTCGAGGCGGACCACGCCGAGGCCGTGCTGGGCCTCGAGCTCCTCGCTCACGACCCCGCTCTGGCGGCCCGCGTCGCCACGCTGCTCGAGCCGATCTACCGCCTGCGCGGCGACGTGCCGAAGCTCATCGGCGCCCTCGAAGCCCGCATCGCCGCCGAGGACGACCGTCCCGCGCGCGTCGAGCTCCTGGCCCGGCTGGCGGCCCTCTTCGAGGACAGCGTCGGCGACGGCGCCCGCGCCCTCGACACGTACGCTCGGATCTTCCGCGAGGACCCGACGGACCGGGGAACCTGGTCGACGATGGACCGCCTCGCGCGGGCGACGTCGTCCTTCGCGAAGCTCGCGGACGTGTATGCCGCGGTGCTCGAGGCCTCGTCGTCCGACGACGACGACACTGCCGAGCTCTCCTTCGTGACGGCGCAGCTCTTCGACCGCGAGGTGCACGACGTCGTGCGCGCGCGTCGCTACTACCGCCGCACGCTCGCGTTCGCTCCGGAGCGCCGCGACGCCTTCGGAGCCCTCGAGGCCCTGCTCGTCCGCGAGCAGGCGCACGTCGAGCTCCTCGACCTCTACCGCGACGAGGCCGACCGGGCCTCCGACATGGCCGAGCGCAAGGGGTTCCTGCGCCTCATCGCAATGCTCGACGAGGGTCCGCTGGCGAATCCGACCCGGGCCATCGCCGACTACCGCGCGGTGCTCGACGTCGACCCGACCGACGGCGAGGCGATCACGCGTCTCGATGCGCTGCTCGTCAAGACCGAGGCGTGGGTCGACCTGGCCGACCTGCTCGAGCGCCGCATCGGCGACGCCGTCGACTCCGAGGAGCGCTCGGGTCTCCGCTTCCGTCTCGGCCGCCTTCGGTCGGATCGTCTCGGCGACGCCGCGGGCGCCGTCGAGGCCTTCCGCGAGATCCTCGACGATCGGCGCGACCACCGCGTGGCGATCCAGGAGCTCGAGACGCTCGGCGCCGCGCACGCGGAGCTGCGTGAGACGGTCATCGACATCCTCGAGCCCGTGTACCGCGAGCTCGACGACTGGGCGCGGCTCGTGCGCGTCCTCGAGACCCGCCTCGAGGGCACCCGCGACCCGTCGGACCGCGCGCAGCTCCTCAAGGAGATCGGGCGCCTTCGCGAGGTTCGTGCGCAGGATCCGAAGGCCGCGTTCGCCGCGTTCAGCGCAGCGTTCGCTGGAGATCCCGGGGACGGCGACGCTCGCGAGGCCATCGAGCGCCTCGCCGCCGAGCACGGCTTCTGGGACGACCTCGTTCGCAGCTACGAGGCCGCCATCGAGTCCGCCGACGACGTCGTCGTGAAGACCGAGCTGCTCCGCGCCGTCGCGACGACGCACGACCAGCGCCGCGGCGACCCGCGCGCGGCCATCGTGGCCTACGAGCGCGTCTTCGCCTTCGACGACACGCAGATCGACGTCCTCGACCAGCTCGAGGGCCTCCACGTGCTGCTTTCGGACTGGAAGGGCCACGTGGCCGTGCTCGAGCAGAAGGTGTCGCGGTCGCTCGACGACGAACACCGGAAGTTCCTGCTGCACACCATCGGCGAGTCGCACCGCGACATGCTCGGCAACCCCGCCGAGGCGATCTTCGCGTTCCGCCGTGCGCTCGACATCGACGCCGGCGACCTCGTCTCCCTCGAGGCCCTCGACGGCCTCCTCGTGCAGCGCGGCGACCACGCCGGGCTCGCCGACGTGCTCCAGCAGCGCCTCGACGTGGAGTCCGACGCCGCCGTTCGTGCGGAGACGGCGCTTCGCCTCGGACGCCTCTGGGAAGGCCCGCTGGCCGATCCTTCGCGCGCCATCGACGCCTACCGTCGTGCGTTCGACGAGGGCGACGGTCAGGGCGAGGTGATCGTCTCCCTCGAGCGCCTCTTCGCGGCCCAGCGCATGTACCCCGAGCTCCTCGAGAACCTGCGCACGCAGGTCGCGATGAAGGCCTCGGAGTCCGAGCGCGCGGGGCTGCTTCTTCGCATCGGCCGCCTCCAGCTCGACGAGCTCGGCGAGAGCGAGGCGGCGCTCGAGAGCTTCCGCGAGGTGCTGGCCATCGACCCCTCTCGGGCCGAGGCCATCACCGCGGTGCGAACCATCGCCGACCTCCCGGACCACCGCATCGCCGCGGTCGAGGTCCTCGAGCCCATCTACCGAGCGGAGTCGCGGTGGGAAGACCTCGTCGCCGTGCTGGAGCACCGCCTCTCGTCCTACGACGAGGCCTCGCAGCGGGCCGCGGAGCTGCGTCGCATCGCGACGATCCACGAGACCGGTCGTCGCGCGACGGACCTGGCTTTTGCGTGCCTGCTTCGCGCCTTCGCGGAGGACGCTACGGACCCCGCCGCGCTTCCCGAGCTCGAGCGTCTGGCGGCGCCGCTGGGCCGCTGGGTCGACCTCATCGCTGCGCTCGAGAGCGCGGCGCGCGACGCCGACGACCCGACCGTCGGGCGCGACCTCGCCGTCAAGGCGGCGCAGCTCAGCGTCGAGCGCCTTCGCGACGACGCCCGCGCGGCGCTGAACTACCGCCACGCCCTCGAGCTCGCCGGCGACGACGCCGCGATCCTCTTCGAGCTGGATCGGATCTTCACCCGCAGCGCCCGCTGGCGCGACCTCGGCGAGGTCCTCGAGCGCCGAGTGCAGACGGCGGAGCCGGGCGACCTCGACGCGCTCGAGGTGCGCCTCGCGGAGCTGCGCATCGGCCGCTTCAACGACGCTCGCGAGGGCCTCTCGGCGCTCCAGAACGTCGTCGATCGTGACCCGTCGAACCGGCGGGCGTTGGAGCTCCTCGAGGGCCTCCTCGCCGACGCGCTGGTTCGGGACGACGTCATGGAGGTGCTCGACCAGGCCTTCGCGCGGAACGACGACGCGGCCAAGCAGGCGTGGCTCCTCGGGCTCCGCGTCGAGGCCGCGACGCTGTCGACGGATCGTGTGCGCCTCCTCGGCGACCTTGCGCGGCTGCGCGAGGAGCGGACCGGGGACCTTCGCGGCGCCCTCGACGCGGTGATCCAGGCCTTCGGGCTCGACCCGCGGGACGAGTCGCTGCTGGCCGAGATCGAGCGCATCGCGCCGGCGGCGGACGCGTGGTCGAAGGTCCGAGGCGTCGTCGAGGCCGCGCTCGCGGGCGCCCACGGCATGCTCCCGGACGAGGTCGCGCGTCTCAGCCTGCGGTCGGCGCGCTGGTACGCCGAACACCTGGACGACGCGGCGGCGGCCGAGGCGCGGGTGCTCGTCGCGCTGTCTGCGGACTCCGAGAACGCCGAGGCGCTGACCCTCCTCGAGACGCTGCAGCGCGCTCCTGGTCGCGAGACGGATCTGGTGGCGACGCTCCGGCGCCGCGCCGATGCCGAATTCGACGGAGATGCGCGCAAGACGCTCCTTCGCGAGGCATCGCAGCTCGCGGAGTCGGCGGTGGGCGACCTCGCGCTGGCCGGCGATCTCGCGGCAGCGGTGCTCGACGTCGACGACGCCGACACGGCGGCCATCGACGAGCTCACGCGCCTCCGCAAGGCCCAGGGCCGTTGGGAGGACGTCGCCGAGCTCCTCGGCAAGAGAGCGCGGCTGACCGACGACCCGACCGAGGCCCAGCGGCTTCGGCGTGCCGTGGCGGCCCTCTACGTCGGACCGCTTTCCGACGAGGCGAGGGCAGTGTCGGCGTGGCGCGACGTGCTCGACTTCGATCCGACGGACGCCGAAGCGCGGCAGGCGCTCGAGGCGACCTTCGAGAAGGCCGGTCGTTGGCGCGACCTCGAGGATGCGCTCCGCAGCCGCCTCGACGTGGCCGTGACCGTCGACGAGCGCGTCGAGACCCGGCTTCGCCTCGCGACCCTCGCCGAAGCGCGGCTCCAGAGCCCCGATGGCGCCGTGGAGTACCTCCGCGATGCCCTCGACGAGGTGCCCGACCACGCCGCGGCCGGCGCTTCGCTCGAGCGGCTCTACACCTCCCTCGGGCGGTGGAACGACCTCGCCGACACCCTCGAGCGCCGCCTCGATCACGCCGTCGCGTCGGGCGATGCGGCGTCCGAGCTCTCGACGCTCGTGCGCATCGGCGAGCTCCACGAGCAGCGTCTGAAGGACGTCGAGCGGGCCATCGAGCTCTACGAGCGCGTCCTGGAGCGGCAGCCCGAGCACCCCGGTGCGCTGGCTGCGGTCGCGCGCCTCGCCGAGGCTTCGGGCGACCACGAGAAGGCGGCGTCGATGCTTCGGCGCGCCGTGGCGGTGGCCGAACCCGGTGCGGGGTCGGCGGCGATCGCGCTGCGCCTGGCGACCCTCGAGCGGACGAAGCTCTCCGATGACGGGGCGGCCGAGGCGAGCCTTCGCCGAGCGCTGGCGCTCGACGCGGGGTGCGTGGCGGCGCTGCAAGAGCTCCGTTCCATTGCGGAGAAGCGCGGCGACGCGACGATGCTCGCCGAGGTGCTCGAGAAGGAGCTCGCCCTCGCGACCGATGCGCCCGGGCAGACGTCGCTGCTCCGCGCGCTGGCCACGCTGGCCCGGGAGAAGCTCCAAGACGGTCCCCGAGCCATCGGGTACCTCGAACGCGCCGCGCAGCTCGCGCCGGAGGACCGCGACGTCCTCCTGCCGCTCGTCGACCTGCTCACCGCCAACGGGCGGGAGCGGGACTCGGTGCCGATCCTCGAGCGGATCATCGCGAGCTTCGGCGCGCGCCGCTCGAAGGAGCTCGCGCAGTGGCAGCACCGGCTCGGTCAGGCCCAGGAGCGTCTCGGCAACAAGGCCGAGGCGCTGGTCCTGTACGACGCGGCCTTCAAGGTCGATCTGACGAGCGTGCCGATCCTCCGGGACCTCGGCGTGCTCGCCCTCGAGACCGGGGACCTGGAGCGTGCGCAGAAGACCTTCCGCGCGTTGCTCCTGCAGCGCCTGGACGCCGGCATCGGCATCACCAAGGCCGACGTCTACGCCTACCTCGGCGACACGCTGGCCCGGATGAACGACAAGCCGAAGGCCATCGGCATGCTCGAGCGCGCGCTCGAGACCGACCGTCAGCACGCGCGGGCCACGGAGCTCCTCGCGCAGCTTCGTGGCTGACGTCCCCGCATCGATCTGCCTGGTCGACGGCGTTCTGCTCGCGGACCCGCGGGTGAGCGTCTTCGACCGGGGCTACCTCCACGGCGAGGCCGTCTTCGAAACCGTCCGTGTCTACGATCGTCTCCCGTGGCGCCTCGAGGAGCACCTCGCGCGCATGCGCGGCGCAGCGACCCGGGTCGGCATCGCCATGGCCCCGACGGCGCGCTGGATCGCCGAAACGACCGAGGCATTGCGTGTGAAGCCATGGGACGGCGACGCCGTGCTCCGCCTCACGTTGTCTCGCGGTGCGTCCGTCGCAGCGTTTGGCGACGCCTCGACGGCGGTGCCGGTGCGGGTCGTGACCCTCGCGCCGTTGCCCCCGGCGATCGCGCGCGCGGCCGACGTCGGCGTGCGTCTCGCGGTGGTCGCCGTGGACCGTAGCGTTCCCGCGCCGGGCGTCGTCTCCCTCGCGGGGCTGAAGACCGCCAGTTACCTCTTGCACCTCCTCGCCGAGCGCGAGGCGGCCCGCCGAGGCTTCGACGGCGCGCTCCTCCGAACCCCCGATGGGACGGTGCTCGAAGCGTCGGCGGCCAACGTGTTCCTCGTCCACGGCGACGTGCTGCAAACCCCGTCGCTCGACACCGGACCACTTCCCGGCGTGACCCGTGCCGACATCCTCGGCCTCGCCGCCGGAGCCGGGCTTCGGGTCGTCGAGGGGCGGGTGGCGACCCCGGACCTATGGACCGCCGACGAGGTGTTCCTGACGTCGAGCCTGCGCGAGGTGGTGCCCGTGCTGGCCGTCGACGATCACGAGGTGGGCGACGGCACGACCGGCCCCCGCACGCGGGCCCTTCTCGAAAGGTATCGAGCGCTCGTCCGCGCGGGCTGAGCCGTCATTCGCCTCGCCAGCGCCGCGGAGGTCCGGCGTCGACGTGGACGAACTGGTTCACCGGGTAGAACCCTACGCCGCCGTGGTGGCTGGCCAGCACCCACTGGTGCAACCGCAGCGCGTCGACGCCGACGAGGCGGTAGTCGATGGCAGTGCCGAGCACGTGCTGGCTGTGCCGAGCGACGTGCCGACCCTTCTTGCGCAGCCCCTCGTTGAGCTTGTCCGAGCGATAGCCCGACACCACCTCGACGCGGCGCGCTCCGAAGGCGACCGCCGACGCACGCAGCGTCTCGACGGCACCGCGGTCCATGGGGTGCGTCTCCCAGTTCGTCCGGTCCCGAAGAAACCGCTCGATGCGGGCACGCTCAGCCTCCGAAGGCGCCTCGTCGAGGAGCACGGCCTCGCGCGTGTGGACGTTCACAAGCGTCGCCGTCGGTACGCGCAGCACCGGAGGCGAGGGCGTCCCGCCGACCTTCTTCGAGCCATGCTCCGCCGCCGGCACCAACGGAGGCAGGAACGGCGGCACTGGCCGATCCTCGCCATGGACATATCCTGTCCAGACGATCCACGCAGCGAGCACGGCGGCCCGCCCGGGCCTCATCCGCGGAGCACCGGGAGGCGCACCGACTCGTTCGTCGAGCCGACGCGGTAGCCGTCGAGATCGAGCGTCGCAAAGGTGAAGCCCGCGCGGCGGCACGCCCCGGACACCTCGACGCGACGCTCGAAGGCCCGCGGGAGTTCCTCCGGGCCGACTTCGACCCGCGCGAGGTCCCCATGCAGCCGCACGCGCACCTGGCGAAAACCGAGCGCACGCAGGGCCGTCTCGGCGGCGTCGATCTGCCGAAGGCGCTCGTGGGTCACCGAGGTCCCGTAAGGAATCCGCGAAGCCAGGCAGGCCGCCGCCGGCTTGTCCCACACCGAGAGGCCGAGTTCGCGCGAGCCCCGTCGAATGTCCGCCTTGGTGAACCCCAGCTCCACCAACGGCGACCGCACGCCCCCCTGCGTCGCGGCGGCCAAGCCCGGCCGATGGTCGCCGAGGTCGTCGAGGTTCGTGCCGTTGACCACCGTCGCGAAACCCCGGCGCGCGGCCTCGGCGACGGCGATGCGGTACAGCTCCGACTTGCAGTAGAAGCAGCGGTCGACGGGGTTGCTGGCGTACGAAGGGTCGTCGATCTCGTTCGACGCGACGGCGACGTGCGGCACGCCGATCTCCGCCGCCACCGCCCGTGCGGCATCGCGCTCGGTGATGGGAAGCGCGGGAGACAGCGCCGTCAGCCCGAGGGCCCGATCGCCGAGCACCTCGTGCGCGACCTTCAGCACGAACGCGCTGTCGACGCCGCCGGAGAAGCAGACGAGCACCGAGCGCGCATCGCGCATCCACGCCCGGAGCGCGTCCAGAGTAGGTTCCATGCTGCGACCGGAGCTATACCACCGGGCACCGCGAGAGGCAGCGAAGCGACGATGAACCCGAGCCAGGCCCTCCAGGGCGAGACCCCCGAGCGCCTCGTGGCGCGCTTCGGCGAAGGCACCGTTTCGCTCCACGACGCCCGGCGGATCATCGCGCACGTCGTTCAGCGGGGTGCGAGCAGCCTCGACGACATCACGCAGGTGCGAAAGGTCGCGCGACTCGCGGTCTCCGCGGCGTTCCCCGTGGGGGCGGTGCGCGTGCTCGAGCGCCGGGCGTCCGCCGAGGATCCCTTCGTGAAGTTCGCCGTCGCCCTCGTCGACGACGCCGTCATCGAGACGGTGCGCATTCCCCTCGAGAAGCCGGGGCGCTTCGTGGTGTGCGTGAGCTCGCAGGTGGGCTGTGCCATGGGGTGTGCGTTCTGCGCCACCGCCCAGATGGGGCTCCGACGAAGCCTCGAGGCCTGGGAGATCGTCGAGCAGGTACGTCTCGTCGCCCAGGAACTCCGCCGAACTGGCGAGGGCCGGGTCCACGGGGTCGTGTTCCAAGGCATGGGCGAGCCGCTGCACAACCTCGACAACGTGCTCCAGGCCATCGAGGTGCTTTCGCACCCCTGCGGTCTCGCCATCGACGCCCGCAACATCACCGTATGCACCGTCGGCATCGTGCCCGGCATCGACCGCCTGGCCTCGATGCGTACCCGCATCCGCCTTGGAATCAGCATCACCAGCGCCCAGCAGTCCCTTCGACGGAGCCTGGTGCCGATGGACGGCCGGCATCCGATCCGCGAGGTGGTCGAGGCGGCGCAGCGGTTCCAGGGGCGTTCGAAGCGCCTCGTCATGTTCGCGTATGCACTGCTCGGGGGCATCAACACCACCGACGCCGAGGCCGACGCGCTCGCTGAACTGCTTCGCATCATGCCCGCCCGGCTGTCGCTCATCGACTGGAACGCCGTGCCCGGCCTTCCGTTTCGCCCGCCGACGGACGAGGAGCGCGAGCGCTTCCACGATCGCCTGGCGAAGCTTGGGGTGCCGGTGGTCCGGCGGTACAGCGGCGGCAAGGACATCGGCGCCGCCTGCGGCCAGCTCGCGACCGCCACCGGACGCCGCGAACGATCGCAAAACACCGAAGGCTGAGCCGTTCCAAGGGCGGGGACGGCGCCCGGGGACCACAGCGCACGAGTTGACCGAACGACGAATTCGGTAAACTCACACGCCCGCATCCCACACGATGCATACGCATATTCATACGCATTGAGGGACATGCGTCGATGCGGGGGGCAGGCGCGAGGACGGTCGTGCGTATGCATCGCCGGGGCGCGCCAGGCCGGCAGCACGCGAGCTGGTGGGCACCCTGGGCACAGCTTCAGCGAGCGGCATCGAAGGGCACGCGTCGGCATCGGCGCCGGGGACGAACCGTCCAGCGTCGCGCGAACCCGCTCGTGCGGACGCGGAGCCTTGGCCACCGACCAGTCGGGCGGGGTCGACGGGAACGACAGCGACGACACGGACGACCCGAAGGACGTCGGCCGCCGGGGTCCGACGGCATCGTCCGCGCGGACGGAAGCGATCCGAAGGCGTGCGGGCACGGAGGAGAGCGCCGGCGACCCCCTGGGGAATTCGGGTCCGTAACGTGAGTTTACAGAATATATATTATGCGAAGTTACGAACCTGTGGGAGGAGGGCGCTCGAGCGGCATTTCCAGCGCTCGCCGCGCTGCGCCGGCCGTAGCCGCCGTTCGCACCCCTAGGCCCCCAAAGCCGGTTGCGAACGTTCGTCGGAGCGAAGATGCGCGGGTCCGAGACCCGAGGTCGCTACTCGTGGCCCGCGGCGTCGTCGCGTCGCAGCGCGTACGCCTCGATGACGCCCATGCTGGTCGCGAAGTAGATCCAGGCCCCGCTGCGCACGGCCAGACCGCTCACACCGCCGCGCGCCACGCCTTGCAGCGCCTCGCCGTCGCGTGCACGAACGACCCACAGCGCCTGCGACGCCGACGAGACGAGCAGCATCCCGTCACCGACGCTGGCGACCTGGAGGCCTCCGGCGTTGAAATCCCGCGCCCACCCGACCGTTCCGTCGGACGGGTCGATCTCGAGGAGACCCAGCGTCGATGACGTCGCGAAGAGATGCCGACCGTCGGTGTCGATGGAGGTCGCGCTCGTCAGCCAGTCGAGGCGCCAGCGAACACCGCCGCCTTCGGGATCGAGCGCATAGAGGCCCTGCGACTGCGACGCGATGAAGAGCGTTCCATCGAGGAGCAACGGCGTCGTGTCGACGTCGATGACGCGGTGCGCCTCGTTGACCTCGCCTTCCTCGGCGTCGGACGAGGTGTCGCGCTCCCAGAGCGCCGAGCCGTCGGCCGGATCGAGGGCCACGACGACGCCGTCGGAG
>CAIMWA010000325.1 GCA_903845045.1 uncultured delta proteobacterium
CCCGCGCACCCCGCCGCGCACCCTGCGGCGCACCCCGCGGGTCACCCGGCCGCGCACCCCGCCGCCGCGACGCACTGAGCGCCGCTCCCTCCGCGCGCTGGCGATGCATCGGTTGCCAGCGCGCGCGTTCCGTCGCACCACCCGATGCGCATGGACCTCTTCGACCGCACCACGCCCGCCGCGTCCGTCGACTCCGCCGCCGACGCGCCGCGGATCGACGCGCCGCTCGCCGAGCGCATGCGTCCGCGCACCCTCGACGAGCTCGCGGGGCACGACGCCGTGCTCGGTCCGGGGACGCCGTTGGGCCGCGCGCTGCGGGCCGACCGCGCGCCCTCGATGGTGCTCTGGGGACCTCCCGGCTGCGGCAAGACGACGGTGGCGCGGTGCCTCGCGGCGCACTCCCGCGCGCGCTTCGTGCAGCTCTCTGCCGTGCTCGCGGGCGTCGCCGAGCTCCGCGAGACCATCGCTCGCGCGGCGCAGGAGCGCACCGCCGGGCGGCGCACGGTGCTCTTCGTCGACGAGATCCACCGCTTCAACCGTGCCCAGCAGGACGCGCTGCTCCCGCACGTCGAGGCCGGCACCGTCACGCTCGTGGGCGCGACCACGGAGAACCCGTCCTTCGCGGTGAACGCCGCGGTGCTCTCGCGCGCGCAGGTGGTGCGCCTCGAGCCGCTGCGCGCCGACGCCCTCGCCGCCCTGCTGCGCCGCGCCCTCGAGGACCCCGAACGCGGCCTCGGCGGGCTCTCCGTCGAAGCCACCGACGACGTGCTCGGCGCCATCGCTTCGTGGGCCGACGGCGACGCGCGGCGCGGGCTCACGCTGCTCGACCACGTGGTGCGCGAGTGCGCGGCGGCGTCGAAGAGCTCCCTCGCGCTGGCCGACGTCGAGACCGCGACGCGCTCGAAATCGCTGCGCTACGACAAGGCCGGCGAGGAGCACTACAACCTCGCGAGCGCGTTCATCAAGAGCTTGCGCGGAAGCGATCCCGACGCCGGGCTCTACTGGGCGCTGCGCATGATCGAGGCCGGCGACGACCCGCGCTTCGTGCTGCGCCGCATGATCATCTTCGCCTCCGAGGACATCGGCCTCGCGGACTCCCGCGCCCTCGAGATCGCCGTCGCGGCGGACCGCGCCTTCGAGCGCCTCGGCGTGCCCGAAGGGCTCATTCCGCTGGCGCACGCGGTCACGTACCTAGCCGTCGCTCCGAAGTCGAAGGCCGCGTACCGGGCGCTGCGCGCGGTGCAGGGCGTGGTGCAGGACCGCGGCGCGCTGGCCGTTCCGATGCGCCTTCGCAACGCGCCGACGAAGGCGATGAAGGAGTGGGGCTACGGCGACGGCTACCGCGACCCGCACGCCGGCGAGGACGGCTTCGTCGACGAGCGCTACCTCCCCGACGAGCTCGGCGACGCGGTGTATTACGAGCCCACGACGCACGGCACCGAGGCGCGTGTCCGCGAGCACCTGACGAAGCTCCGCGGGCGCGCGCGGCGCTGAGCGACGGTCCGCGGTGGCGCCTGCGGTGGCCACCCGGCGCCCGCCGTCGCCGCCTCTGCCATCGCCCGGAACCTTGCGTTCCCGCGTAACGGACGTAGAGAGCGCGGCGTATTCGAGGCTGGCACGCGCCGTGGTGTGTGCTCCCTCGCAGCCTCACCCGTGCCCACGCCAACACCCGCCACCCTCCGCTTCGTCGTTCCGGCTCTCGTCGCCGGCGCAGCGCTCCTCGTGCAGGGTGGACTCGCGCACGCCGACCCGCCGGCGGCCGCCACGGCGCACGCCGCGACCCCCGCGCCCCCGGTCGACAACCCCGAGCGCATGGAGCCCGCGGGCTTCCCGATCCTCGGCGGCGACAGCGACGTCGGCGTGATGTTCGGCTTCGCGGGCACGCTCACGCGCTACTCGCGCAACGTTCGCCCCTACCTCTGGAACATGGACCTCGTGCTCGCGGGCTGGGCCAAGGGCGACGGCAACGGCGGCACGGACCTCGCGCAGTACAGCGCGTTCTGGCAGATCGACATGCCGCACGTGGGCGGCAGCGAGTGGCGCATCAACCCGAGCTTCTCGGCGCGGCACATCATCAACCAGTCGTACTTCGGCCTCGGCAACGGCTCGCCCGCGGACCCGCCGGCGGGCAACACGGCGGTGCCGGGGCGCTTCTTCCAGTTCGAGATGGTCGAGGTGCGCGCGCGCTCGCTGGCCCGCGTGACGCTGTCGGGTCCGTGGAGCGGCGTGCTCGGCCTCGGCTACCGCTTCGTCGAGCCCAACGCCTACGCGGGCAGCCGCCTCGCCCTCGACGCCGCGGGGTCCACGCAGTCGCCGCCGTCGGTGTCGGGCCTCGGCGCGCTCCACTACGTCGAGGCCACCGCGGGCGTCATCTACGACACCCGCGACAGCGAGGCTCTCCCGTCGCGCGGGATGTTCAACCAGTTCGCCGTGCGGCTGCTGCAGGCGATGCCCGGCGGCGACACGTCGGTGCGCTACGCGGGCCTCGCGGCGAGCATCGTCGGCTACGTTCCCGTGGCTGGACCGGTGGTGTTCGCGGGGCGCGTCATGGCCGACGTCGAGATCGGCAACGTGCCCTTCTACGACCTCTTCATGGGCGGACCGTTCACGCAGCAGGAGATGCCCGGCGGCTCGAGCGGCATCCGCGGCGTGCCCACGGGCCGCTACCTCGGTCCCCTGAAGGTCGTGACGAACCTCGAGTTCCGCAGCGTGCTGGCGCGCTTCCGGGTGTTCCACCAGCCGATGTCCTTCGGCGTCAACGCGTTCTTCGACGCGGGCCGGCTGTGGAGCTCGCTGTCGCTGTCGGATCCGCGCGACGGCGCCGGCGCGGGCATCCACTGGGGCGCGGGCGGCGGCGTGTTCCTGAAGTGGGGCGGCGCGGCGGTGTTCCGCATCGAGGCCGCCTACTCGCCGGACGCGCGCGCCGAGAACCCCAGCCTGCCCATCGGCATCTACGTCGAGGACGGCGTGATGTTCTGACCGTCGGCGCCGCGGTGCGCCTCGAGGGTCTCGAGCCGCGTGCGGGTCTCCACGCGAAACTCGCCGAGCTCGCGCAGCAGCGTCTCGATGTTGACCTCGTTCTTGAGGTTCACCTTGAAGTCCGTCTCGGCGCGGGCGCGGTCCTTCAGCGACTGGCGGTTCTGGCTCATCACGATGAGCGGCCCTTGGAGTCCCACGAGGATCGCCAGCGCGAGGTTGAAGAACGCGAAGGGGAACGGGTCCAGCGGGTGCGTGAGGATCGCGCGGGTGTTCGCCGCGCACCACAGCACCGTGAGCCCGAGCAGGAAGAGGATGAAGCGCCAGCTCCCGTTGAGCTCGGCGACCTTGTCGGCGAGGCGGTCGCTCCAAGAGAGGTTCGCGTCGAACTCGGCGTCGACGTTCTTCGCGACGCGCGCCGAGAGCAGCGCGTTGGTCTCGCGAAGCCGTCCGCTGATGGTGCGGAGGATGCCCAGCGCGGCCCGCGGGCGGTGCGCGAGGTACGCCTCGAGCGTCGCGCGGCGCAGCTCGAGCAGCACCGACTCCGACGTCGCCTGCGCGCACGCCGACCGCGGCTTGTCGTCGAAGAGCGCGAGCTCGCCGAAATACTCGCCGCGCGCGAGGTCCTTCAGCGAGATGCGCTCGGACCCCTCGCCCGCGAGGTGGATGTTCACGTCTCCGCGCGCGACCAGGTACATCGCCGCGCCGGCGTCGCCCTGCGCGAAGACCATCGCGCCGGCCGCGAAGTGCCGCGGCTCGAGGGCCGCCGACAGGGCGGCGAGGTCCTCGTCGTCGAGCTCCTCGAACAGCGGGGCGCTCCGCAGGAGCTGCGTCGCCTCGGCAGGATCGTACGGCTGCGCGGTGCCCATGCGTCGTCGCGCGGTCGTACCGCAACCTCGGCCATCGGCGCGAGTTTCGGGCGCCGCCACGGTTCTGCTACAGGGAGACGGTGACCCTCCCGCGGCTCCTCGCCCTCGACCTCGATGGGACCCTCCTCGGCCGCGGCGACGCCATCGGCGACGACGACCGCGCCGCCCTCGCCGCCGCACGCCGCGCGGGCATCCAAGTCACCCTCGCCACCGGGCGCATCACCACCGGCGCGCTCCCCACGGCGCGCGCGCTGGACCTTCGAGGCACCATGGTGGTCGCCGACGGCGCGGTGCTCGCCGACATGGAGCACGGCACCCCGACGGACACCCGCTGGATGCCCCCGCTCGTCGTCGAGGGGCTCACTTCGACGATGCGTGCGCAGGCGCTGCAGGCCTTCTGGTTCCTGCACGACGAGATCCACGGCGAGCACGGCTCCGACGCGGTGGTGGGCTACGTGCGCACGTGGTCGCCGGACGTGCGGCTGCACCCCGTGCTCGCCGACGCGCCGGTGCAGTCGCGCCGTCACGAGGTCGCGGCGACGGTGGGCGTCGGTCCCCGCGCGGCGGTGGAGCGCGCCGCCGAGTGGCTCGCCGAGACGCACCCCGGGGCGTTGAACGCCGCGCATTTTCCCCTCGACCGCGACCGTTGGGCGCTGCTCGCGCGCGACGCCACGGCGGACAAGGCCCAAGGTCTGGCGCGGCTCTGCGCCCCGCTCGGCATCGCGCGGCACGAGGTCGCCGTGGTGGGCGACTGGATCAACGACGTCCCGATGTTTCGTTGGGCGGGGCGCAGCTTCGCCATGGGCGGCGCGCCCGACGACGTCGCGCGGCACGCGACGGACCGCCTCACGCGCACCGTGCGCGACGGCGGCGTCGCCGAGGCCGTGCGGCACATCCTGCGGGGACACAGTTAACTTGTTGCATTCGCGCCACCCCCGTCGCCGCTTGCGCGGTCCCTTCGCGTCCGTGACAGTACGAGCACCCGCGTGAAGGTCTGCCCCGACTGCAAATCGAGCTACCCCGGCAAGCCCCCGCGCTGCCCGCTGGACGGTGCGACGCTCTACGACCTCGGCCCGGACCTCCTCGCGGGGCGCGTCGTGGCGCGGCACTACCGCATGATCGAGCGCTGCGGGGCCGGTCCGACGGCGGACGTCTACCGCGCCCACGACGTGACCACCGGGACCATCGTCGCCGCGCGCGTACCGACGGCGTACGGCAGCGACGACGCGGTGCAGCGAGCCCGCCTCGACGACCAGGTGCGCGCGTTTCGTGCCGCGGCGCCGCACGACATGCTGGTGCCCGTGCTCGACGTGCTCGACCGCGCCGTCGACGGGCGCACCGTGGTGATCACCGAGTTCGTGTCGACGCCGGCGCTGCCGCACGTGCTCGCGGCCGGTCCCATCGCCCTCGACGTCGTGCTGGCGGCAGGGGTGCAGATCGCGGCGTTGCTCGAGCACCTTCACGCCCGCGCCGTCGTCGCCCGGGACCTCCGCGCCGGAGCGGTGTTCCTCGCCACCGCGGGGACGGTGCGCGCGCGCATCGCCATCGACGCCCTCGCGACCGGGCCCGACGCGCCACCCGACGCCGTGCCCGCCGCGCGCACCGTGTCGCCGTACATGGCGCCGGCGTACCTCTGCCCGGAGCGCATCCGCGGCGAGGCGTGCACCCCCGCGGGCGACGTCTACGCCCTGGCATCGCTGCTCTTCGAGATGCTCTCGGGGCGCCCGGCCTTCACAGGAACGCCCGCGGAGATCGTCGCGCAGCACCTCGAGGCCCCGGCCCCGGTGCTCCGCGCGCATGCCCCGCACGCCCCGAAGGACCTCGAGCGCCTCGTCGCCCGGATGTTCGCCAAGGTGCCGCGGTTCCGCCCCGCGGCGGCCGAAGTGCGCGCAACGCTGGCGTCCCTCGCGGGCTGAACATAGTCTCCCCGGCCGCCATGCCCAGCACCCTCGCGGAACGCCTCTCCGTCGTCGTCCCCTCGGCCACCCTCGCCATCAACGCCCGCGCCCAGGAGCTCCGCGCCAAGGGCGTCGACGTGATCTCCTTCGGCGCCGGCGAGCCCGACTTCGACACGCCGTCGAACATCCGCGACGCCGGCATCGCCGCCATCAACGCCGGTCGCACGCGCTACACCGCGGTGTCGGGCATCGCCGAGCTCCGCAGCGCCATCGCCGAGCGCTCGGCCCGGGAGCGCGGCGTGCCCACGGCGCCGGCCAACGTGGTCGTCACCGTCGGCGCCAAGGGCGCGCTCTTCAACCTCGCGCTCGCGCTCTTCGAGGCCGGCGACGAGGTCATCGTCCCGACGCCGTGCTGGGTCAGCTACCCCGAGCAGGTGCGGTTGATGGGCGCCACGCCGGTGTTCGTGCCGAGCACCCTCGAGCGCGGCTGGAAGCTCGACCCCGCGGACCTCGCCAAGGCCCTCTCGCCGCGCACCAAGGCCGTGATCCTCTGCACGCCGAGCAACCCCACGGGCGCGGCGTACACCCCCGCCGAGCTCGCCGCCCTCGCCGACGTTCTGCGCAAGAGCGACTGCTGGATCGTCTCCGACGAGATCTACGGCTCCCTCGTGTACGACGGCTTCGAGCACCGCTCGCTGCTCTCCATCGCGCCGGACCTCGCGTCGCGCACGGTGATCATCGACGGCGTCTCGAAGACCTTCGCCATGACCGGCTGGCGCGTGGGCTGGAGCATCTCGCCGGTGCCCCTCGCGAAGGCCATGGAGATGGTGCAGTCCCAGGGCGCGACGCACACGGCCACGCCGGCGCAGTGGGCGGCGCTCGAGGCGCTGCGCTCGCCGGCCCTCGAATTCGAGCAGATGCGCGCGCTCTTCCAGCTTCGTCGGGACCGCCTCGTGCACGGGCTGCGGGCGCTGCCGGGGCTGCGCTGCGCCATGCCCGAGGGGGCGTTCTACGCGTTCTGTGACGTCTCGGCGTGGATCGGCCGGGAGACCGCTTCGGGCAAGGTGCTCACCGACGACACGGCCATCGCCGCGTGGCTCCTCGACGAGGCACACGTCGCCGTGGTGCCCGGGTCGGCCTTCGCGGCGCCGGGCCACATGCGCCTCTCCTACGCGGTCAGCGTGGAGCACATCGACAAGGCCCTCGAGCGCATCGGCCGCGCCTACGCGTCGCTGCGCTGAGGGCGCTCAGCCCGACTCGACGGTGCGCCGCACAGGCTCCTTCGGCGGACGCACGCGCGCGCCGTCGAGCACGTAGACGTCCTTGGCGTCCTCGTAGAAGTCGCGGCGGGCCAGCGTCGACTCCTTGCCTGTGCGAAAGCGACGCTGCGCGGCGGCGACGTGGCGCACGCGGTCGAAGAGCTTGCGCGGCATCGGCAGCAGCGCCTGCAGCTCCTGGTAGAAGTCCGTGGCGCCGACGAGGGCGTCCTTCACGCCGGTCATGGACTCGAGCGCCGGGTCGAGGGTCAGCGCCGTGAACAGCGTCGCGTCGGACGGCAGGTCGCCCTTCTTCGTGCGCGCGTCGATGGCGGCGAGGCGCGTCCAGAGCCGCGACGAGGCGTCGGGGTGGTCGTCGATCCAGGCCGCGAGGTGCGGGAGCACCGTGGCGAGCACGCCGGTCTCCCAGGCGAGCCACACCGAGCGCCGCGACGCCGCGTGCCGCATGAGCCGCAGCATCTCCTCGAGGAGCCGCGGACGCGCCGTGCGAAGCAGGTCCTCGCGGTGCGCGACCATGGCGTCGTAGACGTCGGGCTCGATGCCGAGGTCGAGGCGCGCGGCGAACTTGATGGCCCGCAGGATGCGCACCGGGTCCTCGCGAAAGCGCACGTCGGCGTCGCCGATGGTGCGGATCACGCGGTGCTCGATGTCGGCGAGGCCGCCCACGTAGTCGACCACCTCGCGCCGCTCGAGGTCGAGGAACAGCGCGTTCATGGTGAAGTCGCGCCGCGCGGCGTCCTCCGGGGGCGTGCCGAAGACGTTGTCGTGGCGGATCAGCAGGTCCTGCTCGTCCGCGTCGCCGTCGCCGTCGGCGTCCGGGGCCTCGATGGTCGGGTCCTTCCGAAAGGTCGCGACCTCGATGATCTTGTTCGGCCCGAACATCACGTGGGCGAGGCGAAAGCGCCGCCCGATGATCCGGCAGTTGCGAAAGAGCGAGCGCACCTCGTTGGGGCGCGCGTCCGTCGCAACGTCGAAGTCCTTCGGGGTGCGGTCCAGGAGGAGGTCGCGCACGCAGCCGCCGACGAGGTAGGCCTTGTGCCTCGCCTGCGTCAGACGCTTCACCACCCTCGCGGCGTCGGCGTCGATGCGGTCCTGGGGGAGCTGGAATGGGACGATCCGAGGCTGCTCGGAGATGCGGTCGGAGAAAGGCAGGTTCATCGCAAGGGGGTTCCGGTCGGCGGGGACCCTACCACCGAGTGGGCGTTCAGGACACCTCGCCGATGGGGGCCCGCCGTTCGGCCAATTCGGCCTGCGCCATGACGTTCTCCTCCTCGGTGGCCGGGTGCACGTCCAGGACCCGCACCTGGTAGTTCAGCGTCAGCCCGGCCAGCGGGTGGTTCGCGTCCACCTTCACGTGGTCGTCGTGCACCTCGAGGATCTGCATCGTCAGCGTGGTGCCGTCGTCGCCCTCGGCGGTGTACTCGCCGCCCACCTCGATGGCCTCGGGGTCCGGGAATTCGGTGCGGTCCACGTCGAAGACGTCGCTCTCGTCGCGGGTGCCGTAGGCGTCCTCGGGCTCGACGACGAGGTTGATGACGTCGCCGGGGCGCGCGCCCTCGAGGCCCTTCTCGAGGCCCGGCAGCACCATCGACATGCCCCAGATGAACCGCACCGGACCGTCGCCGTCGGGCCCTTCGGTGTCTTCGAGGAGGTTCGCCCGCCCGTCGCGGAGCTTGTACTGGATGGAAACCGCCATCCCGGGACCGACCTCGTGCGCCATCGTCGGAGCCTAGTGCGGTCCCGGGGTCGGCGTCGAGATCCGTGCGGTGCGAGCGATGCTCAGCGGAGCAGCGAGGGCTCCCAGCCCTCCGGGGCGGCGTACCCGAGGAGCTGCAGCACCGTCGCGGCCACGTTGGCGAGGCCCGCCTCGGGGAGGTCGTCGCGCAGCGCGAGTCCGTCGGCGCCGGCGACGTGCAGCGGAACGGGGTTCAGCGTGTGGCTCGTCTTGGGCCTGCGCCGGCCGTCGGCTCCGCTCTGGAATTGCCGTGTCTTCTTGTCGATCTCGAACATCTCGTCGGCGTTGCCGTGGTCCGCCGTGACGAGCACCGCGCCGCGCAGCGCGAGCACCGCGGGGACGATGCGTCCGAGCTGCAGGTCCACGGCCTCGACGGCCTGCACCGCCGCGTCGCGCACGCCGGTGTGACCCACCATGTCGCCGTTCGGAAAGTTCACCCGCGCGTGGCGAAAGCGCCCGGTGCGCAGCTCGTCGACGAGGCGGTCGGTGATCTCCGCGCACTTCATCCACGGGCGCTCCTCGAAGGGGCGCAGGTCGCCGTGGACCTCGACGTACGTCTCCGTCCGCGCGTCGAAGGGCTCGGTGCGGTTGCCGTTCCAGAAGTACGTGACGTGGCCGAATTTCTGCGTCTCGCTGATCGCGAGCTGCGTCACGCCCTGGTGCGCGAGGTGCTCGCCGAGGGAGCGGTCGATGGCCGGCGGCGTCACCAGGAACCGCGCGGGCAGCCGCAGGTCGCCGTCGTACTGCATCATCCCCGCGTAGCGAACGCGGGGGCGTACGCCGCGGTCGAAGGCGGTGAAGGCGTCCTGCTCGAAGGCTCGGGTGATCTCGAGGGCGCGGTCGCCGCGGAAGTTGAAGAACACCACCGACGCGCCGTCGCGGATCGGTCCCGCCGGGGCGCCGTCGCGGCCGGTGATGACGAAGCCCGGAAGGTTCTGGTCGGCGATGCCCGGGCTCTCGGCGCGCAGCGTCTCGACGGCCTCGCGCAGCGAGCGAAAGCCGCGTCCCGCGCCGTGCACGTGCAGCTCCCAGCCGCGGGCGACCATGGGCCACTCGGCCTCGTAGCGGTCCATGGTGACCTTCATGCGGCCGCCGCCGGAGGCCACGCGGTAGTCGCGCCCGGCGAAGCCCGCGAGGAACGCCTCGAGCTCGTCGACGTACGTCAGCGCGCTGGTCTCGGGCACGTCGCGGCCGTCGAGCAGGGCGTGCACGCGCACGTGCTGGATGCCCTCGGCGTTGCACCGCGCGATCATCGCGAAGAGGTGCGCGACGTGGCTGTGCACGTTGCCGTCGGAGAGCAGCCCGATGAAGTGCACGGGCTCGCCGCTCGCGCGCGCGCCGTCGAGGAGCCAGCGCCACGTCTCGCCGGCGAAGAGCGCGCCCGACGCGAGGGCGTTGTTCACGAGGCTCGCGCCCTGCTCGAAGATGCGCCCCGCGCCGAGGGCGTTGTGGCCCACCTCGCTGTTGCCCATGTCGTCGTCGCTGGGCAGCCCCACGGCGCGCCCGTGCGCCCGCAGCGCCCGCGTCGGAACCTCGCGTCCGAGAGCGTCGAGCACCGGCGTGCGCGCGAGCCACACGGCGTTGCCGTCGTCGTGGGCGCCGAGGCCGACGCCGTCCATCACCACCACCACCACCGGCCCGTCGACGCCGGGAAAGGTCGGGTGCTTCTTCAGTTCGAGGTTCTGCATCGGGGCTCCCAAACGCGGGGGGACGGTTTCAACAATTCAACATTCCGGCGACACCGGAATTGTTTCGGGATGAGCTGCTTGTTTTCAGCGCTTTCGTGCGAGCGCTTACGCCCAATTCGCGGAATGGCAACTTGTTGAAACCGTCCCCCTGACGCGCCTTGGCGCGTCTGACGCGCTGCGGCTCACCGCGTCGGCGTCGCCGAGGCTTCGCCCCAGGGGCCGCTCGCGTTGGGCCCGACGGAGACCGTGCGGTCGCCGCAGCGGGCCATGTAGGGGAGGCCCACGTCCATCACCGCCGACACCGCGCGGAGCTCGGCGTCGGTGAGGAGGCCGCGGTGGTCGAAGCTCCCGGTGTAGTTGCGGTGCGGGTCGAGGTCGCCGACGCCGAGCACCTCGAGGAGGAAGCTCCGCGAGGCGTTGCCGCGCTGCCCCGTCACGCGCCCGTAGGACACCATGGTGTCCGTGGTGTTCAGGTACACCCAGCCGTTGGCGTTGCGGCGAAAGAGCGCGCGGTAGCCGGCGTCCCAGGGGGCGAGCGCGCCCAGCGTGTGATCCGCGGCGATGTCCGTGGCGTAGCGCGCGCGGTACGACGGGTCGTCGGCTTGAAAGAGCCAGGACCACGTGACCGTGGCGTTGGGGCTCGAGCGCAGCCCCGCGGCGCCCACGCGCCCCTGAAGGAACGTCACGTACGCCGGGTTCGCGGCGCCGTCGGCGAGCCAGTCCGCGGGCGGGACGTTGCCGTCGGGCGATGCGTCGGTCTGCAGGCTCAGACCTCCGGGCGGGCTCTCGCCAGAGTGGCACCGCACGCACCGCGCGTCGAGCAACGGACGCAGCACCGCGCGGAACGTCAGCTCGCGCGAGGTCACCGAGGGCGCCGTGAAATCCGCGAGGGGGGCGCGCGCCGCGAGGGTGTCGAAATCCATCACCGCAGGCAGGTGCGGGAGATCCTGCGAGGCCGCGAAGGACTCCGTCGCGGCGATGGCGCCGTG
The DNA here is from genome assembly GCA_903845045.1 of uncultured delta proteobacterium. Taxonomy (GTDB): domain Bacteria; phylum Myxococcota_A; class Polyangia; order Polyangiales; genus SCUS01. The sequence continues at coordinate 11,433 of CAIMWA010000325.1, forward strand.
GCATCGCGCGCACTGCGACTGGTACTGCGCGCGCCGCACCGACGTGTCGACGTGCCACCCCGGCGGCATCGTGAAGACCCGTCGATGCTGCCCCACCATGCGTCCGTTGGCGTCGATGCCCTGGAAGAGCAGCAGGTCGCCCGCGGGCACGCGCATCGCCACCGAGCCGTCGGCCTGCAGCGGCACGTCGCCGCTCGCGGTGCCTCCCGCCGACGCAGGCAGCACGAGCTGCTCGTAGCCCGTCGCGTCGATCATGCCGAGCGCCGACGGATGGAACCCGTCGGCCTGCCCCATGGACTGCCGGAGGTACGGCGTGTCGAGGATGCACGCGTTCGGCGCGGACATCTTTCGCAGCACGCGCACGGACGTCATCTCCGTGAGCCGCGTGTAGTTCTGGATCTTGCTGCCGAAGCCGTTGGTGTTCTCTTCGAAGGACATCCACACGCGGGCGTCGGCGAGGTGAAGCTCGGCGTCGTGGCGGGTCTCGTCGGTGACCTGCGGGCGCACCCGCGGGGCCCAGCGCCGCCCCACCCACACGGGCCATCGCAGCATGCGTCCTGCGGGCGGATCGAGGAGGCGACGAATCGTTCCGTCGCGGTCCAGCGCAGCGATGCCCTGGTGCTGCGGGAGGTACGGCGCCACGCTCGCCTGGCGATCGGCCACGCCCGCGCCGCGGCCGAAGGTGAGGAAGAAGCCCTCGCCCTCGGGGATGTACGTGCGCTCCGGGTTCGACGTGACGAGCACGCCGCCGTTGGGCGCCCACGACGGATCGTCGATGCGCTGCGAGAGCGAGCAGCGCGGCGCCGTCGCGGCCGCCTCGGGCGTCGTCGCGGTGCAGAAGCCGTACTCGTCGAGCTCCGACTCGAGCGCCGGGAACATGAACTTGAAGCCGTGCCACGCGCCGTCGGTGTAGTTCGTGACGTTCGAGATGCCCGCCGAGTGCTCCGCGAGGAACGGGCTGTAGAGCGACGTCGTCGCGCGCCGCCGCCCGGTCATGCCGAGCAACGTTCCGTCGGCGAGCTGCACCGCGCGGCCCCACATGTCCGGACCCTGCACGCGGCCAAGGAACACCGGCACCTCCATCATGCCGTCGGGCGTGGCGCGGATGTACATGTGCCGGTCCATGCGCTCGAGGTTCCACGTGTGGAACACCACGTCGCCGCTGCGCAGGAACGTGGGCGAGTCGGCGCTGCCTCCCTCGTTGCGGTAGATGGTGCGCAGGTCGCTGCCGTCGGTGCGCGCGCTCACGAGGTGCCCGAGGTGAAAGGTGCCGTGGTAGGTCTGCACCATGTCGGCGCCGCTGCGGGGGTCCGGCGCCTCGGACGTGAAGTACACGCGCGAGCCGTCGGGCGAGAACGTGGGGTCGTAGTCGTTGCGGTTGCGCAGCTCGAAGTGCACGTCCCACGGGCTCGGCACGCCGGAGTCCGGGCGCACTCCGAAGGGATCGACGCGGGCGTGCGTCGCGCCGGTCTTGCGCTGGCCGGGCGGCAGCAAGAACCGCGCGTTGCGGGCGCGGCCGTCGGGCCCGATGTCGGCGATGCAGAGGTTCCACGCGCGCTGGATCCACGGCTCGCCGGCGAGGGGCATGCGGCACTCGAAGGCGAGCTGCGCGCCGTCGTTGGAGACCGCGAGGCGGCCCCAGTCGCAGTCGTCGCCGGCGGGGCAGAAGCTCCCGAGAAAATCCACGGGCTCGCCGCGCGGGAGCAGCGTCACCGGGTCCACCGCGCGCAGGTAGATCTTCGCGCCGCGCCGCTCGCCCCGGTCCGTGCGGATCGGCGAGCGCTCGATCATGGAGAAGATCGTCGGCTGGTCGACGTAGGCGATCCACGACGTCGCCGAACGCGGGCCGCAGTCGGGGCAGCGCTCGGCGCGCTCGGCTTCGATCCACGCCGTGAGCGTCGTGACGAGGGGGTCGCTGCGGTCGGCCACGCGCACGTCGGCGCCGTGCGGCATCGCGTCGGGGTCCGTGGCGGGCAGGATCTTGTCGAGGATGCGCGAGCGCGACGGGACGTCGAGGGAGATGTGGTCGACGAAGGTCTCGCGGTTGCGCGCCGACTCGGCCTCGGTGAACACGTCGGTGGCGCGCAGGAGCGTCGCGAGGTTGAAGCGCGTGCCGAGGTGGCAGCTCCCGCAGCGCGTGACGAGCAGCGGCTCCACGCGCGTGCGCCACATCGTCGCGGCCACCGTCGGCGCGGGAGGACCGGCGTCCACCGCGGCCTCGACGGGTGCGTCGACGAAGGGCGAGTCCACCGCGGCGACGTCGGCAGGCACCGTCGCTTCGACGCCGACGTCCGACGGTGCGACGTCCGACGGTGCGATGTCCGACGAGGCCATGTCCGTCGGCGGCGCCGCGTCGACGGGTGCACCGGCATCGACGACGTCGACGACGCCGACGTCCACGGGGGCATCGACGATCGGGGCGTCCGTCGCGGCGGCGTCGGGCGTCGCCGGGGCCTGCGTGCACGCCGCGAGCAGCAGAGCGAGGAGGAGCCTTCGCATGACGCGAGGATGCCCGCGCGCCGG
>CAIMWA010000326.1 GCA_903845045.1 uncultured delta proteobacterium
CCCACCGACTGAAGCTGGAGCAGCGACCGAAGCGGGAGCGGCAGGCCGCCCACCAACCGCGCGGGAGCTCCCGTGACGTCGACGACGCCGATCACGCCGCCGCCCCGAAGAGGTGTGCGTCGACGACGGCCGCGGCATCGTCCCACGTGGTCGCCGCGGCGGTGCGCCGAGCGGCGTCGCGGGCGTCGCCGGCCATGGTTCGCAGCACGTCGAGCGCCGGACCGAGGGTCGACGGCGACTCCGGGTCCCACGCGACGAAGAACGGCGCCCCGGCGAAGGTCGCGAGGTGCTGCACCGACGGGCCGAGCACCGGCGTGCCGAGGCTCAACGAGAGCACCGCGCTGCCCGAGGTGAACAGGTCGTCGTGGGCGAGCACCGTCGCGTCGGCGGCGGCGATCCAGGCGGCGAGACGCGCGCGGTCCGCGAAGCCCACCTCGACACGGATGCGAGCGTCGTCTGCAGCGGCGGAACGAAGCGCTCGCAGCGGCTCCGGCGCGGCTCGTCCGACGGCCGTCCAGCGCCACCGAACGCCGTCGATGGAACGGAGCGCCTCGGCGACGCGCGGCAGCCGCTTGTAGGGCTCGATGCTTCCCGGCGAGACCAGCAGGAGCTCGTCGTCGGCGATGCCGTGGGCCGCACGAAACGCCTTGCGCGCGGCCGCGTCGGCGAAGGGGTCGGCGTAGTCCGCGGCGAAGCCGGGGTGCGGGTGCACCGCGAAGCGTCCGCGAAATCCGAGGCTTCGCGCCCAGGGCTCGGCGGCCGCGAAGTGACCGAACACCGCGTCGCAGCGCGCGAGGAGCATGTGACGCGCGGCGACACCGAGGTCCGGGTGCGGGTCGTCGTGGCCGATGCGGTTGTGCGCCGTCCAGGCGATGGAGACGCCGCGCGCCCGCGCTGCGTCGAGGAGCGCGCGCACCCACATCGTCCGCGCCCGGTAGGCCACCCGCGAGCGGTGCTGCATCATCCACTCGGGCCAGTGCACGTGCAGCCACTGCGCACCGCGAGGGGCCGCACAGAGCGCCGCGAGCCGGACCCCGGTGCGGACCTCGACGCCGCGACGACGGAGGGCACCCTCGAGGCGCGCGAGGTAGGGGTTCGCCTCGTCCGGAGGAGGCCAAAGCAGCAGCCGTCGGTTCGTCACCGGGCGCGGTCTATCGCAGGGAACGCCCCCGCTGCGCAAACGTCGTCGCCAACGGAGGAGCGAACCCGTACGATGCGCCGCTCCCGCAACGGGGGCGCGGGAGTACGTCGATGGCAGCGGTCGTGGTGGTCGGCGCCCAGTGGGGCGACGAAGGCAAAGGGAAGATCGTGGACCTCATCTCCGGTCGTGCGGAGATGGTGGTGCGCTACGGCGGCGGCGCGAACGCGGGGCACACGCTGAAGGTCGGCGGGACCAAGGTCGTGACGCACCTGCTCCCGAGCGGCGTGATGCACCCCGGCGTGCGCTGCGTCCTCGGCGCGGGCGTGGTGGTCGCGCTCGAAGTGCTCGCCGACGAGATCGAGACGTTCGAGCGCATGGGCCTCGGGGTTCGCGCCCGGCTGCTCGTGAGCCGGCGCGCGCACGTGACGTTCCCGTTCCAGTCGGCCATCGACCGGGCCGCGAACGCAGGGCCGCGCGCCATCGGCACCACGGGTCGCGGCATCGGGCCGACGTACAGCGACAAGGCGGCGCGCACGGGCGTTCGCATCGGCGACCTGGTCGACCCCGCGGTGGCGCGCGATCGCGTCGGCGCGCTCGTGGACGTGTGGGCCGACCGCGCTCGTGCGGCGGGCGTCGAGGCTCCGACGGTGGACGGCGCCCTCGCCTGGGCCGCGCCGTGGATGGAGAAGGTCACGCCGCTCCTCGGTGATGCCTCGGTGGCCGTCGACCGCGCCATCAGCGAGGGCCGCCGCGTCGTCTTCGAGGGCGCGCAGGGAACGCTCCTCGACCTCGACCACGGCACCTATCCGTTCGTGACCAGCAGCAACACCATCGCCGGCGGCGCGTGCACCGGCACGGGCATCGGCCCCACGCGCATCACCGGCGTCGTCGGGATCACCAAGGCGTACTGCACCCGCGTTGGCAACGGTCTATTTCCGACGGAGCTTCACGGCACCGCGGGGGACCTGCTCCGCGAGGCCGGCGAGGAGTACGGCGCGACCACGGGGCGTCCCCGGCGTTGCGGCTGGCTCGACCTCCCGGCGCTGCGCTACGCGGGCCGCGTGAACGGGCTCACGTCGCTCGTCGTGACCAAGCTCGACGTGCTCGCGGGCCTCGCCGTGGTGCCGCTCTGCGTGGGCTATCGCGTCGATGGTGCGGAGACGCACGAGTTCCCCATCGACGACCTCGAGCGCGCGGAGCCCGTGTACGACAACATGCCCGGCTGGGACGCTTCGGTGTCCGACGCCCGCACCATGGACGCGCTGCCGCTCACCGCGCGGCGCTACATCGAGGCCGTCGAGGCGCGCACCGGCATCGAGGTCTCGATGGTCTCCGTCGGGGCCGAGCGCGACGCGACCATCGTCCGCAGCGAGGTGCTCCGTTGATCGACCGCGGCGCGCTGCTGCTCGCCACGGCCGCTCCTGGAACGTACCGCGGCGCCCACCGCCCGCCGCTCGACGCGTGGTCGTGGAAGAAGGGTCCCGGCCGCGAGCTCCGCGACCGCTACCGCGAGGGTGTGGTCGACGGCGAAGGCGTCCTCGAGGACCTCGACGAGGCCCTGGCGATGCGCGACGAGGCGCTGCGGCTTCGGCACCCGGGACTCGACGTCGTGGTGTTCGAGGTGCCGCAGGGCGACTGGGTCCCCGGGGCGTTGCCGATCGCGTCGGAGCCTCCCGCCGACGGGCTGACGCTCACGGGCTGGGACGTGATCGAGCTGGTGGAGCCGTTCTGGTCGCCGCTCGCGAAGCCTGCGCCCGAGACCGCGAGCGAGACGCGCAACGACGCCGGGCTCTTCGAGACGCGGGCCGCCGCCGAGCGCTTCGCGCAGGCCTACAACGCCGCGCATCCCGACGACGAGCCGCTCTCCGCGGCGCGCATCTGGGTCCTCACCCCGCGGTGAGCCCGCGCTGCGCCGCCGTCGCGCGGCGAAGCTCCTGCTGCACCAGCGCGAACTTGTAGAACATCCCGAACACGTACGGGATCTGCCCCGACGACGCTTCCGGCGCTTCGAGGGCCGCCGCGGTGGCGACGGCGTCGAGGGCGCGGTCGGGACGGCGCGTGGCGGCGAGGGCGAGCGCCGTGTCGCGGAGCTGAAGCGCCATGCGCGCTCGCGAGCCCGCATCACAGGCCGCGTCGATGGCGGTGCGCAGCGCATCGACGGTGGCGTCGGGGTTCGCACCGTCACGGCCCGAGGTGGCGACGCCCTCGCCCACGCCCTCGATCTCGCGCGGAGCGGGAAGGATCGCGTTGATCTCCGTCTCGGTGTGCAGCTCGAGGGAGCGCGCGACGCGCGCCTCGGCGTCGTCGACGGGCTCGAGCGCGTGCGTCGGGTGCGGGAGGTCCGCGCCGTCACCAAGCGAGCCGAGCACCGTCGCCTGCACCGCCGCCGCCTCCTGCGGGACCTTGCGCGTGCCGTCGAAGAGCGCGCGGATGCGCGACGCGATGAACGGTCCCGAGGCCGCCACGATGGACACCTTCATGTCCTTGCGGGCGCGCTCGAAGTCCTCGCGGAGACGGCGGCGCGAAGTCTCGGCGGTGTTGACCTCGTGCACCTCGTCGGCGTCGGCGAGCACGGTCACGCACGCGAGCGAGCCGGAGCGCAGCACGCGGGTGTGCACGAAGAGCTGCATGCCGCTCGACGTCGGCGTCGAGAGGAACGACGGCTCGCCGACGAACGCGAGGCGACGTCCGACGGAGGCGCCGCTCACGGCAGCACGGCCACGAGGTCGATCTCGACCTTCACGTCACGCGGAAGGCGTGCCACCTGCACCGTCGCCCGCGCCGGCGGGTTCGTCGGGAAGTACCGCGCATACACCGCGTTCACCGCGGCGAAGTCGGCGAGGTCCTGCAGGAAGATGGTCGCGCGGACGGCGTGCGCGAGGTCGGTGCCGGCGGCGCGCACCACGGCTTCGAGGTTCTGCAGCACGCGCTCGGCCTGCGCCTCGACGCCCCCCGGCACGAGCTCGCCGCTCACCGGGTCGAGGGGGATCTGACCCGAGCAGAACACGAAGCCCTGCGCGACGACGGCTTGCGAGTACGGTCCGATGGCCTTCGGGGCGGCGTCGGAGTGGACCACGACGGGAGTCGAGCTCATGGGCCGCGCATCGCACGACCCGCCGCGGGCGCGCAAGCCCGGTCAGCGCCCGAGCAGCGGCAGCGTCACGTGCACCTCGGCCTCGGGGCGCAGCGTGTTCGATTGGAGCACGGCGACGGGGTGGTGCCCCGGAAGCTGCAGCACGAACTGCCGGGGGTGGTCGACGACCTGCGCGCGGTGGATGGTCAGCTCCAACGGCGTGGCCCCGATCTCCTGGCCGCCCTCGAGCACCCGCGCGTGGTTGGGCTCGCTCGTGATGCGCAGTCGAAACACCCCAACGTAGGTCGCTGGCGCCGGCTCGTTGCGGAGCAGGGCGCGCCCGGCCGACGCGATCCACTCCCAGCGGCTGTAGATGCCCGCGCTGAGAACGGTCACGAGGCCCAGCAGGATGATCCAGCCGAGGGCCGACTCCGCGCGACCCTGCTTGGGCTTCGGCGGCAGCATCACCGTCGGGCGCTGCAGCGACGCGGACTCGGCCCCCAGCGGCGGGAAGACGGCCTCGGGTGCGGGCTGCAGCGCCACACGCGGAGCGGCGGGAGAGACGTACACCGGCGGCGCCGGCGCGCGCGGCTCGGGCTGCTGCGGCGTGCCGAACTGCGGCGTCGCGGCGAGGCGCGGCGGGGGCTGCGCGGGCACCACCGCGGGCGGCGGGGCCGAGCTCTGCGCGTCGGCGCGGCGCATCGTCGGAGCATCCACCTCCGTCGCGAAGCCCACCGCGGGCGCCATGGCGTCGGTGAGCGTCGCGCCGCCGACCTCGCGCGCGTCCTGGTTCAAGCGCCGAGGGATGTCGACGCGCGTCGACGTCGGCGGCACCGTGAGCCCTCCCCCCGATCGCAGCGCCGCGCTCATCGGCAACGGTCCCGGCGGAGCGCCCCCGTTCATGGGGTTCGCGAACGCGCGGATGGTCTCGCGGTTCTCCTCGATGACATCACCGAAGGTCGTGCGCATGAGCGCGCCGACGTCGCTGCGCGCGAGGCCGCCGAGACGGCCCTGGAGGATCGCCTCGAGGTCCCGCCGCATGGACTCGGCGTCGGGGTACCGCTGCCCGCGATCGCGCTGCAGCGCCGTGCGGATCACGCCATCGAGATCCGCGGGCGCGTCCGGCCGGAACTCGCCCACCGGCGGCACCGTCATGCCGACGATGTTCTGGTAGGTCACCGCGTCGTTCGATCCCTTGAAGAGCCGCCGGCCGGTGACCATCTCCCAGAGCAGCACGCCCATGGACCAGAGGTCCGATCGGCGGTCGATGGGGTCCGTGTAGAACTGCTCCGGGGCCATGTACGCGAGCTTGCCCTTGAGCATGCCCGTGCGCGTCGCCTCGTCCTGCGTGGCCGCCTTCGCGATGCCGAAGTCGAGGACCTTGGCCATGCCGTCGGTGGTCACGAAGAGGTTCGACGGCGTCACGTCGCGGTGCACGACGCCGAGGAACTGCCCCGAGAAATCCCGCAGCTCGTGGGCATGCTGGAGCCCCTCGAGGGCGTCGCACAGCACCCGCAGCAGGAAGGCCAGCGGGATGCCTCCTCCGAGCTGGATGTACTTCCGGATGATGCGATCGAGGGAGAGCCCCTCCAGGTACTCCATGGCGATGAAGTACTGGCCGTCGATCTCGCCGACCTCGCTGGTCGCGACCACGTTGGGGTGGTTCAACCGCGCTGCGAGCCGAGCCTCGTCGAGGAACATCCGCACGAAATGCGGGTCGCGCCCCAGCGACGAGTGCATGCGCTTGAGCACCACGAGCTTCTGGAATCCCAGCTCGCCGTGCATCATCGCGAGCACCGCGTCGGCCATGCCGCCGGAGCCTAGCCGAGCGAAGATCGTGTACTTCCCGAACGCCGTGGGACCGATCAGCTCATCGGTCATGGAAGCGTCGTTGGGATGCGCCACGGGCCTCCAGCACAAGCCATCCGGACCGTGGCGTCAAGGTTCGTCGGCGAGCGCGCCGCGCAGCGCCGCGAGCATGCGGTCGTTCTCCTCGGGAGTGCCGACGGTGATCCGTAGCTGCCGCGCGAGCGCACCGCCATGGGTGTGGAAGGACCGCACCGCCACGCCCCGGCGCAGCATCCCCGCATGCACCGCCGCGGCGTCGCGAGGCACGCGGATCCACCAGAAGTTGGCGGCCGAGGGCCACACGCGAACGTCCTCGAGGGCGGCCAGCAGCGGGGCCACGCGGTCGCGCTCGGCGACGATGCGACGCACGGCCGCATCGAGCTCGGGACGCAGCGTCGTGAGGCAATGCACCGCCGCGGCCTGCGAGGTCGCGCTGAGGTTGTACGGGAGGCGCACGGTGTCGACGGCGCGGGCCACGCCGACGGGCAGGATCGCCCATCCCACACGCAGCGCCGCGAGGCCGATCTTCGAGATGGTCTGCAGCTGTGCGACGTGCGGGTTGGCGTCGCGCTCGGCGCGGTAGGTCACCCCCGCGAACGCGGCGTAGGCCTCGTCGAGCACCACGAGCGAGTCGCGCGCCGCCTCAATGACCGCCGCGATGCGGTCCCGCGCGAAGAGCGTCCCCGTCGGGTTGTTGGGTGAGGCCAGAAAGACCACGTTGGGGCGCTCGTCGCGGACCGCGGCCACGAGGGCGTCGGCGTCGAGGTCGAAGGCGTCGTCGAGGGGCACGGAGCGGGCTCGCAGGCCGAGGCTGCGCGCGGACTGCCGGTACATCACGAAGGTCGGCGCGGGAAAGAGCACCGACGCCTCGGAGCGCCCCGCCGGCGGGTTCGCGAGCGCGGTCATGAGCATCGCGATGACCTCGTCGCTTCCGCATCCCGGCACGACCCGGTCGGGGTGCACGCCGTTCTCGGCGGCGACGATCTCGCGGAGCGCGGTGGCTCGCACGTCGGGGTAGCGGTTCATCTCCACGCGGGCGATGGCGTCGGCGAGGGATCGCCGGGCGTCGTCGGAGAGACTCCAGGGCGACTCGTTGGCGTCGAGGTGCGCTACGCCCTCGGGAACGTGCGCCGGGACATACGGGGACAGCTCCGCGAGGGACGGGCGCAGCAGGGCGGCGAGGCGATCGGTGTCGTGCATCGTCGTCGCCAGCATCGTTCGTCACGGCGGCGCACGTAAAGACGAAGGCGCGCCGAGGACGCTTCGCGCCGCCGGTCTGATGGGTTATACGGGCGCCGTGCCTGCAATTGGACCGACGAAGCTGCTCTGGATGGGCGCCGTTGCGAGCTATCTCCTGGGGCGGAATCTCGCGTTCCGACACGCCCCGGTGCTCGCCAACGGGCTGCTGCGGCTCACCGATGTCACGGGTCGTGGGGACCAGGCCCACGGCGACGAGGCCCTCGACTACTTCGAGGGGGTGATCGAGGACTACGAG